>NZ_CAZEQU010000037.1:35393-39495 GCF_964513065.1 Tenacibaculum xiamenense | reverse complement strand
TTTTATACTTTTGATCTTATCTTAATTGTTGTGAAAAAATTATACTAAATACATCCTTTTCATTAGTTCAACTTGAAAACTATTCTCCTAAATTGATAACTCCCATATAAACTAAAGTAATTTTTTTACCTAGTATAATCCCTACATAGGACGGTAGTATCCAAATATCCTTCGATAAAACAACTTTTTGCTTCGTCTAACAGGTTATTCTTTTTACTCCCTTTTCTCATTCTTTTTCTAAACTCACTTGCTCAAAAGCACCTTAGAAACGGTATACCGATAAAAGTACTCTTGAGCATATGAGCTATTGATTTATTTTTATTGTTTTATTAATAATCATTTAATACCTATAAATTCAGGTTAATTTCTATTGATATAAATCCATCCTGTTCTTGGATCAGATCCATTTCCTAAATTTAACACATAATAATAGGTTCCTGATGGCAATTGCTCATCCACTTGAACATTGAAGCGTCCATTAGATTCTCCTGTCCAACTATTATCATATCTATTTTTACTATACACTAGATTACCCCAACGATTGTAAACCTCTAATCGATTATTCTTATACATCTCATCTCCAATACATGAAATTACAAAGGTATCATTCTGTCCATCGCCATTTGGAGTAAACTCATTGTATATCGTTAAACATGGTAATGTATCTGGATCTAAATAATCTGGTGTTCCATCTTCATCAGTATCTAAGGCATCATCTGGTGTTCCATCACCATTATCATCTGCATGTTCATCGATAGTATCAATACCATCACCATCATCATCAGTATCTAAATAATCTGGAATACCATCGCCATCAGTATCGTCATTATTTGGATCACCATCACCATCTACGTCTTCCTCTGAAGTTAAAATACCATCGCCGTCATCATCTACATCTTGGTAATCTGCTGTTCCATCTCCATCTAAATCTGGTGTGTCTGGCACATCTCCTCCATTATCTGGATCTACTGAATCTACCATACCATCGCCATCTGTATCAGTAGTATCATCAATCATACCATCACCATCTGTATCCAATGAGGTATCACTTCCACCTTCCTGAAGATCGCTAATTCCATCACCATCACTATCTAAATCCTGATAATCTGGAGTACCATCTGAATCGGTATCTGTAATGTCAGGAGAACTACCTCCATCATCTGGATCTACTGAATCTACCATACCATCGCCATCTGTATCCGTTTGGTCATCAATTTTCCCATCATTATCCGCATCTAAATTAGGATCTGAACCACTCTCTACTAAGTCTGAGATTCCATCATTATCACTATCCAGATCTTGGAAGTCTGGTCGACCATCTCCGTCGGTATCTACTGGATTCGTGGTTCCTCCTGCTGCGACATCATTATCATCAGCATCGGCACTATCTACAATACCATCGTTATCTGCATCTGTTGTGCTATCTAGTACTCCATCTCCATCAGCATCCACAGTCGCAGCATCTTGTCCACTTTCTACAAGGTCTGATATACCATCTCCATCACTATCTAAATCTAAATGATCAGGAATACCATCGCCATCGGTATCTCTGTTTGGATCGCCATCTTGTTCTACACTATCTAAGATTCCATCATTGTCATCATCTAAATCATATAAATCTTCAATACCATCTCCATCAGTATCCGTTGTCAAGGCATCTCCGAAGCCAACTAATCCATCTACTACATCTGCAATACCATCTCCATCGCTATCAGTTTGATCATCAATCACGCCATCGCCATCGGCATCTAAACTTCCTGGTAAAGCATCATTGTTTGGTTCTTCTACATCTGGAGTTCCGTCACCGTCTTCATCTGGTAAGTTGTTACCATCTACTAAATCTCCTGTATCTATTTGACCGTCACCGTTATCATCCGTTCCTCCTGCTTCTACAACATCATTGATACCATCACCATCACTATCTAGGTCTTGATAATCTGGAAGTCCATCACCATCGGTATCTGGGGTACTTGATCCTGTTCCTCCATTATCTGGGTCTACTGAATCTGCCAGTCCATCTCCATCGGTATCTGTTTGATCATCGATTACTCCATCATTGTCTGCATCTAAACTAGGGTCACCTCCGCCTTCTACTAAGTCTGAGATTCCATCGTTATCACTATCGGTATCTTGGAAGTCTGGAGTTCCATCGCCATCACTATCGGTTGGTGTAGTGCTTCCTCCTGCATTGATGTCATTATCATCATTATCCGCTGTATCTACAATACCATCGTTATCTGCATCTATTGTACTATCTAACATTCCATCTCCATCGGTATCTAATGTAGCAGCATCTTGTCCACTTTCTACAATATCTAAGATTCCGTCACCATCACTATCTAAATCTAAATGATCTGGAATACCATCACCATCTGTATCTCTGTTTGGATCGCCATCTTGTTCTACACTATCTAAAATTCCATCATTGTCAGAATCTAAGTCATGAATATCTGGAATACCATCACCATCAGTATCCGTTTGCTCTGCATCTCCAAAACCATCTAAACCATCTACTGAATCTGCAATACCATCTCCGTCACTATCTGTTTGATCATCAATAACGCCATCCCCATCTAAATCTAAACTTCCTGGTAGGTCTGGATTGTTTGGTTCTTCTACATCTGGAGTTCCATCACCATCAGTATCTGGTAAGTTGTTACCATCTACTAAATCTCCTGTATCTATTTGACCATCGCCATCTGTATCTGTTCCTCCTGCTTCTTCAACATCATTGATACCATCGCCATCACTATCTAAGTCTTGATAATCTGGAAGTCCATCGCCATCGGTATCTGGAGTACTAGATCCTGTTCCTCCATTATCTGGGTCTACTGAATCTGCTAGTCCATCACCATCGGTATCCGTTTGATCATCAATCACTCCATCATTATCTGCATCTAAACTAGGATCTCCTCCGCCTTCTACTAAGTCTGAGATTCCATCGTTATCACTATCGGTATCTTGGAAGTCTGGAGTTCCATCTCCATCACTATCGGTTGGCGTAGTACTTCCTCCTGCATTGATATCATTATCATCATTATCCGCTGTATCTACAATACCATCGTTATCAGCATCTATTGTGCTATCTAACATTCCATCTCCATCGGTATCTAATGTAGCAGCGTCTTGTCCACTTTCTACGATATCTAAGATTCCGTCACCATCACTATCTAAGTCTAAATGATCTGGAATACCATCACCATCAGTATCTCTGTTTGGATCACCATCTTGTTCTACACTATCTAAGATTCCATCATTATCAGAGTCTAAGTCATGAATATCTGGAATTCCATCACCATCAGTATCGGTTTGCTCTGCATCTCCAAAGCCATCTAAGCCATCTACTGAATCTGCAATACCATCGCCATCACTATCAGTCTGATCATCGATCACACCATCACCATCTAAATCTAAACTTCCTGGTAGGTCTGGGTTGTTTGGCTCTTCCACATCTGGAGTTCCATCACCATCTGTATCTGGTAAGTTATTTCCATCGACTAAGTCTCCTGTATCTATTTGACCATCGCCATCTGCATCTGTTCCTCCTGCTTCTTCAACATCATTAATACCATCACCATCACTATCTAAGTCTTGATAATCTGGAAGTCCATCGCCATCGGTATCTGGAGTACTTGATCCTGTTCCTCCATTATCTGGATCTACTGAATCTGCTAGTCCATCTCCATCGGTATCCGTTTGATCATCAATCACTCCATCATTATCCGCATCTAAACTAGGATCACTTCCGCCTTCTACTAAGTCTGAGATTCCATCGTTATCACTATCAGTATCTTGGAAGTCTGGCATACCATCACCGTCACTATCGGTTGGTGTAGTACTTCCTCCTGCATTGATATCATTATCGTCATTATCCGCTGTATCTACAATACCATCATTATCTGCATCTATAGTGCTATCCAACATTCCATCTCCATCA
This sequence comes from Tenacibaculum xiamenense, assembly GCF_964513065.1. Classification (NCBI taxonomy): domain Bacteria; kingdom Pseudomonadati; phylum Bacteroidota; class Flavobacteriia; order Flavobacteriales; family Flavobacteriaceae; genus Tenacibaculum; species Tenacibaculum xiamenense. The sequence continues at coordinate 35,558 of NZ_CAZEQU010000037.1, read as the reverse complement.
GTATCTAATGTAGCAGCGTCTTGTCCACTTTCTACAATATCTAAGATTCCGTCACCATCACTATCTAAGTCTAAATGATCTGGAATACCATCACCATCAGTATCTCTGTTTGGATCACCATCTTGTTCTACACTGTCTAAGATTCCATCATTATCAGAATCCAAG
>NZ_CAZEQU010000037.1:32919-35388 GCF_964513065.1 Tenacibaculum xiamenense | reverse complement strand
GGTAGGTCTGGGTTGTTTGGTTCTTCCACATCTGGAGTTCCATCACCATCAGTATCTGGTAAATTGTTACCATCTACTAAATCTCCTGTATCTATTTGACCATCACCATCTGCATCTGTTCCTCCTGCTTCTTCAACATCATTAATACCATCGCCATCACTATCTAAGTCTTGATAATCTGGAAGTCCATCGCCATCACTGTCTGGTCCTGTTGATGAAGTTCCTCCGTTATCTGGATCTACTGAGTCTGGGAGTCCATCTCCATCGGTATCCGTTTGATCATCAATCACTCCGTCATTATCTGCATCTAAACTAGGATCTCCTCCGCCTTCTACTAAGTCTGAGATTCCATCATTATCACTATCAGTATCTAAATAATCTGGTGTTCCATCGCCATCACTATCCGTTGGATTACTTGGATCAGTACCAACCTCTTCACTAGTTGGAATACCATCGCCATCATCATCTATATCTAATACATCTGGAATACCATCTCCATCTGAATCATCTGGTCCATTTCCATCGCCATCTGCATCATATTCTGAACCGTTACTAATACCATCACCATCACAATCACCTGTGGCTATTGCAAATGGATTTGGGATACATGGGTCTGTTGGGTTTGGATCAATCACATCACAAACACCATCTCCATCTGTATCGGTTACATTTGGATTACATGGATCTGCTGGATCTGGATCTATTGTATCACATACGCCATCATTATCTATATCTGTTGCATTTGGTATACATGGATCGGTTGGATCCGGATCTACTGTGTCACAAACTCCATCACCATCGGCATCCGTATTGTCTGGTACACATGGGTCCGTTGGGTCCGGATCTACTGTATCACATACGCCATCATTATCCTCATCATTACTATTCGGATTACATGGATCTGCTGGGTCAGGATCTATCGTATCACAGATTCCATCACCATCGGCATCTGCACTATCTGGACTACATGGATCCGTTACATCAGGATCTACTGTATCACACACGCCATCGTTATCTTCATCATTACTATTCGGATTACATGGATCTGCTGGATCTGGGTCTACCGTGTCACAAACTCCATCACCATCGGCATCTGTATTGTTTGGTATACATGGATCGGTTGGATCGGGATCAACTGTGTCACAAACGCCATCATTATCCTCATCATTACTATTTGGATTACATGGATCCGCTGGATCGGGATCTACTGTATCACATACGCCATCTCCATCAGCATCCGTATTATTTGGTACACATGGATCGGTTGGGTCTGGGTCTACTGTATCACATACGCCATCACCATCCTCATCATTACTATTTGGATTACATGGATCCGCTGGATCTGGATCTACTGTATCACAAATGCCATCGCCATCTGCATCCGCACTATCTGGGTTACATGGATCTGTTACATCAGGATCAACTGTGTCACAAACGCCATCATTATCTTCATCATTACTATTTGGATTACATGGATCCGCTGGGTCTGGGTCGATTGTATCACATACGCCGTCGCCATCTGCATCCGTATTATCAGGACTGCATGGATCATTTGGATCTGGATCTACTGTGTCACAAACACCATCACCATCACTATCCGTTCCATTTGGCACACATGGATCTGCTGGGTCTGGATCTACTGCATCACAGATTCCATCGCCATCCGCATCTGGTGCTCCTATTGGACATGGATCTGTAATATCTGGATCGACAGTATCACAAATACCATCACCATCAACATCTGTTCCATTTGGTATACATGGATCCGTTGGATTTGGATCTATCGCATCACATACACCATCACCATCACTATCTGATCCGTTTGGACTACATGGGTCATTTGGATCAGGATCTACCGTATCACATACACCATCACCATCACTATCTAAAGCATTCGGATCACATGGACTATTTGGATCTGGGTCTATTGTATCACAAATGCCATCGCCATCTGCATCTGTTGCATCTGGAATACATGGATCCGTTGGATTTGGATCTACTGCATCACAATAACCGTCGCCATCTTCATCGGCACTATCTGGGTTACATGGATTGTTTGGATCGGGATCTATTGTATCACAAATGCCATCACCATCAGCATCTGTTGCATCTGGAATACATGGATCCGTTGGATTTGGATCTACACTATCACAATAACCATCGCCATCCTCATCAGCACTATCTGGATTACATGGATTGTTTGGATCGGGATCGATCGTATCACAAATACCATCACCATCAGCATCTGTTGCATCTGGAATACATGGATCCGTTGGATTTGGATCTACTCCATCACAATAACCATCGCCATCTTCGTCATTACTATTTGGGTTACATGGATCGTTTGGATCGGGGTCTATACTATCACATACACCATCATTATCTGCATCTATTCCATTTGGAATACATGGATCTGTTGGATTTGGATCTACACTATCACAAACGCCATCGCCATCTTCATCATTCCCA
>NZ_CAZEQU010000037.1:0-32914 GCF_964513065.1 Tenacibaculum xiamenense | reverse complement strand
TGGGTTTGGATCTACTGTATCACAAACACCATCATTATCTGCATCCGTTGCATCAGGGATACATGGATCGGTTGGATTTGGATCTACCGCATCACATACACCATCACCATCCTCATCATGTCCGTTTGGATTACATGGATCATTCGGATCGGGATCTACACTATCACATACGCCATCATTATCCGCATCTGTTGCGTCAGGGATACATGGATCAGTTGGATTTGGATCTACATTGTCACATACACCATCGCCATCACTGTCTAAATCTTCTGGTCCACATGGATCCGTTACATCTGGATCAATTACATCACAAATACCATCACCATCTACATCTGTTGCATCTGGACTACATGGATCATTTGGATCTGGATCTACTGCATCACAAATACCATCACCATCCGTATCAGCACTAGTTGGATTACATGGATCATTGGGATCTGGGTCTACTGCATCACAAACGCCATCGCCATCTGCATCCGTAGCATTTGGATTACATGGATCAGCTGGGTCAGGATCTACTGCATCACATACACCATCACCGTCTGCATCTGTACTTGTTGGATTACATGGATCATTCGGATCGGGATCCACTGTATCACAAACGCCGTCATTATCCGCATCCGTATTATCTGGAATACATGGATCCGTTGGATTTGGATCTACTGTATCACATACGCCATCATTGTCAGCATCTGTATTATCTGGCACACATGGATCAGTTGGATCTGGGTCCACGCTATCACATACGCCATCGCCATCTGCATCCGTATTGTCTGGGATACATGGATCGGTTGGATTTGGATCTACCGTGTCACAAACACCATCATTATCCGCATCTGTATTATCAGGTACACATGGATCATTCGGATCTGGATCTACTGTATCACAAACACCATCATTATCCGCATCCGTATTATCTGGCACACATGGATCAGCTGGATCGGGATCTACCGTATCACAAACACCATCATTATCCGCATCTGTATTATCCGGTACACATGGATCTGTTGGATCTGGATCTACCGTATCACATACACCATCGTTATCCGCATCTACATTATTCGGGTTACATGGATCAGCTGGATCGGGATCTACTGTATCACATACACCATCACCATCTGCATCCGTATTATCTGGATTACATGGATCATTTGGATCTGGATCGATGGCATCACATACTCCATCGCCATCGCTATCGGTTGCATCTGGTAAACATGGATCATTTACATCATTATCCGTAATTGTCCCTTCTCCTTGTAAATCTGTGGTGGTTATATTTTCTGGTGTTGGTGAGCCAATACTTACATTGCTCATCAACACATTATAAGTCTCATTAGTTTCGTAGATATTATTATCGATCGTTGTTATTGGAATGGTTACTGTTGTACTTCCAATAGGAATTGTATAACCTACGCTAGTCTGAGCCAAATAATCCGATCCTACTTGAGCTGTATTATCAGATGTCGTTACATCTAAAGTAACATCATATTGTACTAAACCACTTAAAGTTGCTGTAAAGTTCGCCGTTGTACCTTCAACTACAGTAATATCATCAATACTAATTGTTGGAGCTACTTCACCATTATCAGTGATCGTTCCTGCTCCTACTAAATCTGTCGTTGTAATTGCCTCTGGTGTTGGTGAACCAATACTTACGTTACTCATCGTAACTGTATAGGTCTCATCTGTAGGCTCATATACCGTATCATCAATGGTTACTATTGGTACTGTAACTGTCGTAGTACCTGCTGTAATTGTATAGGTTTGACTTGTCTGAGCTGTATAATCATCTCCTGCTTCGGCAGTTCCATCACTCGTAGTAACATCAAAGGTAACATCGTATTGAGCTGGATTAGTTAAGGTAGCTGTAAAGTTCGCTGTGGTTCCTTCAGCTACGGTTATATCATCAATACTAATTGTTGGAGCACTATCGCCTAAATCAGTAATCGCTCCTGCTCCTACTAAATCTGTGGTTGTTATAGTTTCTGGTGTTGGTGAACCAATACTTACATTACTCATCGTAACAGTATAGGTCTCATCAGTTGGCTCGTAAGTAGTATCATCGTTAGTAGCTATAGGAATAGTCACTGTAGTAGTACCTGCTGGAATCGTATAACTTACACTACTTTGAGCGGTATAATCATCTCCCCCTGTTGCTGTTCCATCACTCGTTGTTACATCAAAGGTAACATCATATTGAACTGGATTAGTTAAGGTAGCTGTAAAGTTCGCTGTACTTCCTTCTGCAACCGTAATATCATCTATGCTAATCGTTGGAGCACTATCACCTAGATCAGTAATTGTTCCTGCTCCTACTAAGTCAGTCGTTGTTATAGCCTCTGGTGTTGGTGACCCGATACTTACATTACTCATCGTAACGGTGTAGGTCTCATTCGTTGGCTCATAAGTAGTATCATTAGTAGTAGCTACAGGAATGGTTACAGTCGTAGTCCCCGCAGTTATCGTATAACTCGTACCACTCTGAGCAGTATAATCATCGCCTCCTGTCGCTGTTCCATCACTCGTAGTTACGTCAAAAGTAACATCATATTGTGATGGATTACTTAAAGTGGCAGTAAAATTAGCCGTGGTTCCTTCTGATACTGTAATGTCATCTATACTAATTGTAGGTGCACTATCACCTAAATCGGTAATTGTTCCAGCCCCTATTAAGTCAGTAGTCGTAATGGCCTCTGGTGTTGGTGAACCGATACTTACATCACTCATTGTAACAGTATAAGTCTCATCTGTTGGCTCATAAGTAGTATCATTGGTAGTGGCTACAGGAATTGTTATCGTAGTAGTACCTGCTGTAATTGTATAACTTGTACCACTCTGAGCAGTATAATCATCGCCTGCTGCAGCAGTTCCATCACTCGTAGTAACATCAAAAGTAACATCATATTGTGATGGATTACTTAATGTAGCGGTAAAGTTCGCTGTGGTTCCTTCTGCAACCGTGATATCATCTATACTAATAGTAGGTGCACTATCACCTAAATCAGTAATCGTTCCTGCTCCAACTAAGTCAGTCGTTGTAATCGAATTTCCTGTTCCTGTCTGAACATTACTCATCGTAACAGTATAGGTCTCATTTGTTGGCTCGTAGGTAGTATCATTTATTGTTACTATTGGAATAGTTACTGTAGTACTTCCTGCAGTAATGGTATAAGTTTGACTTGTCTGTGCCGTATAATCATCTCCTGCCGCAGCCGTTCCATTACTAGTAGTTACATCAAAAGTAACATCACAAGCAATTGCCTGACTTAATGTTGCTGTAAAATTAGCGGTAGTTCCTTCTGCTACGGTAATATCATCTATACTAATCGTTGGTACAGGATCAACTGTAATTTGAACAACATTACTCAAAGCTGTACAAGTAACTCCATTTAATAAAGATGAGGCTTCTCTTCTATACCACATATTCTGCGTGAGAACACCTGCATCATAAGTAGTACTTGTAGCTCCTCCTATTGGCGTAAAGCTAGATCCATCAGTACTGCTCTCCCATTGATAACTTAGTGTACCACTTCCTGTAGAAGCAACTGTTTCAGTAAATGCTACTGGATCTCCTCCTGAACAAATCGTTTGATTTGCTGCCACTGTTCCTCCTGTCACATCATTAATTGTTAAGGTAGCTTCTGAACTTGTTACACTAGCACATACATTTTTCGTACTTGTAACTACTAATCTATATTTATTAGTTGAAGCTCCTATTAATGGGTTTGTTAATGTTAAGCTTGCTGTGGTTGCATTGCTATAAATACCTCCATTGGTAATATTATTCCATGCTCCTGCTCCTCCTACTTGCTCTTGCCATTGGTATACTAAATCTGTAGTACTTCCAGTACTTCCACTATAATCTGGTGTCGTTGCTGGAGGCGTTCCAGTATAGGTTGTTGTGCTTAGAGATGAAGCCACTCCTGTAAAAGTAACATTAGTTCCTAAACAAATAGTCGCATCGCTAGGTTGGGTATCAACTTGCAAGGTAGTAGCTTCAGTTTCATTACCATTTACTCCATTATAACCTCCTGTACCGCCTGTTACTTGACCATTACTATCAAAACCTGTCCCGTCTAAGTCACCATCTGAATCTCCGTCAGTTCCACCCGATTCTAAAACATCGTTACAGCCATCATTATCACTGTCTAAATCTAAATAATCTTCTGTTCCATCCCCATCTGTATCTTGAGGTACACAACTACTTCCAATTAATCCGAACTCTTCTATATGAACACTAGCTCCTTCCTTGGTTAGAATTCTTATATCTATATCAGTTACGTTAAAATATGATCGACCAAAAGAAAATTCTTGCCTAACTGGTCCTCCTCCAATAGCAGGAGCCGTAAAACTATGTGTGTATTGATTTCCATTTGAAGTAATTATAACCTCAAAATCTAAAACTTGCTGACCAGCTACTCCTACTTCATTATACATCAAAAACGCTGTAACCTCATCAACTGAATGGGGCATTACCAAATCAAAAACTAAAGGGACTCCGTTAAACGTACCATCCGTTCCACTTCCCCAATCCCCAAAGCTACCACTAGTAGGGTCACTTGGAGTTCCATCAATCAATCCTGGGTTACCTATTCCATTAGCTACTGGCACATAATTCGAAGAAACAGATGAGAAAAACTCTGCTCCAACTAAATCTGCATTGGTATACTGCAAAGCCGCTTCATTACAATCTGTTATTCCATCATTATCATTATCAAGATCACACCTATCAGCAACACCGTCAGAATCAACATCATTAAAACCAGAAACCGAAACATCACAACAAGTAGAACCGTCAGAAGCATCAGTTACGGCCGAGGTATTTAACTGTCCTCCCGAAGTTATCGTTGGTACTCCATCTGCATCCACCCCACCAGTTAATTCTCCAGAAGAAAGCTGTGTATAGTTATAGCTTCCGGCAGCTTCAATAGCATCGTAACAACCGTCATTATCACTATCGGTATCTAAATAATCTGGGGTTCCATCACCATCTGTATCATCATTGTGTGATGTTCCGTTTCCATCAGTATCCTCGTCAAGTGTTAAAATTCCATCGTTATCATCATCTTTATCTAAATAGTTTGGCGTTCCATCACCATCTGTATCATCATCAGTAAAATCAGAATTTCCATTTAAATCTTCATCAACATTCAAAACACCATCACAATCCAAATCAAAAGACGGGCATGCATCTGGGCATGAAGCCCCATCATTTGAACCACTCGCCGTTCCAGTTAATAATAAGGTAGCACTCGGACTCGCTTGATCATAATTATTAATCTTAAAAAACTCACCTGTTGTATTTCTAAACACATATAAATTTCCTTGTACATCGCTGAAGGCGGCTCCATATGCACCCGAAGTAGCACCCAATCCTGTAACCGTTTTACTTGTTATTGTTATCGGGTTAGTCGTTAAATCTGATTCGTACAGTACATTATTACTAATACCATAGGCTTTATTGTTGATAATGGTAAAATCTGCAAAATTATCATTAGGTCCCGTTATTGGCACCAAAGTATACGTCATTGTTGATAAATCTGCTCTAATATAAGCTCCTGCATTCTGACTAGACGACCTCGCCCATAAAATACCTGAACCGTCAAAATCTAGAGCATTTGGGGCATATCCTAAAGGTGTACCTCCATTTGTAACTTGTCCTAAATCTACTGAATTTGAATCTTGTCCAATTCTAACTATATGAAAACTCGAAGCCGCAATTCCATAAAGAAAGCCATCTGCAGAGTTATATCCTAAAGTATTTGTAGTTGGCACAGGAGTTCCTATGACATTATAATTTCCTGTTTCAGGATCCATTATATTCAACACGCCACTTAGCACCTGATAAAAACCAGGTGTACATCCTATAGGTGTCATGGCATCTCTATAATCAACATCTTCTGTTAACACATCGCCATCGACATCTGGGAAGTTATCATTTTGCGTATTATCAAAACTACCATTTACATCGGTATAATCATCACCATTATCATAACTATTGTCAAGTCCATTTGCTCCAACGGTACCTCCTAGAGTTAATCCCGCCTCAGCAGTATCATTCCCTCCTTCATTATCAGAATCTAAATCTAAATAGTCCGGATCGTCAGTTCCGTCAGTGTTTTCAGGAGTTAAACCTCCTAAATACGCTGAGTTTACCCCATTATTTGTTAAGTATGTTGCTGAGTTATCTGCATTTGGAGCACTATAGCCTGTTGTGGTTTGCGCTTCTATATTATCAGGGATACCATCGTTATCACTATCTAAATCTTCTCCATTCGACTTTCCATCTCCGTCAGTATTTAAACATGGTACTACTACAGAAACCTTTACATCAGAAGCCGTATTTCCTACATCCATTGTTAATGTTAAATCGCTAACTTGCTCAATCCTGATACTCCAATTCGTTGGATTCGAAATTAGTGGGTTTACAGTTATTGAGTTTCCAGAATGTGATATTATTCTTAATTCATTCCCTGAATCATACACTTTAAAACTACCTGAAGTACTTGAAAAAGTCCAAGTATCACCCGCATCAAAATTAACACTTGCATTTGTTGCTGCTGAAATTGTGAAATCAGAAGCATTTGAAGTCGATAATGAAACAGAAGCTCCGTTGCTCTGTAAGGCCACATTACCATTATTATCTGTGTTAGCGGCATTTACTGTTCCTGATGCACTTTGAGTTACTGTTGTATTTGCAACCACATAATTTTGAGATGTTCCAGAAAGTCCTGAGAACTGCATTGCAGAAGAATTAAAGCATTCGACAGAATCTAGGACACCATCATTATCATCATCTAAATCACAAGCATCAGCTACACCATCACTATCATTATCTGAAAAACCAGATACCGAAACCTCACAACAAGTTGTACTATCAGAAGAATCTGTAACCGCAGCAGTTGTAGTTTGACCTCCAGAAACTGTTGAAGGAACTCCATCTGCATCCACACCTCCAGTAAATGCTCCTGACGATAATTGCGAATAATTGTATGTTCCAGCTGCTTCTAAAGCATCAAAACAGCCATCGTCATCACTATCTACATCTAAATGATCTAGAATAGTATCCTTATCAGAATCACAAACTCTTAATTCTATAAAATATTGAGAATTTCCAGTAGCTCCACTAGAATAAAATTGTACTCTTTTAGCTCCAACCGTTTCTGCTTCCCATTCAAACCTCGCACCGTTGTTTGTTGACGTTCCTCCGGCCGGATTTTCAACATAATATGTATTTCCGCTTTTAACAGATATAAAGTCATCAACTAATGTTGTGTTTTTAAATTTAAAATTAACCCCATCCAGCGAAACTACCCCATCTTGAATTCCTTGTCCTAACGACCCTCCATGTGCAACCGTTACCAAAGCTAAATCAGCATATGGACCAGACAACTCAAAAGTTGCCGTTCCTTCTGTGGCATTTGTTCTCCAAGCAGTTCCTGCCGAATTCGTTGAACCATTGGTTACCGTTACAAAAATGCTACCCGTTGGCAATCCAAAAAGGCTACTGATATCATCATTAGTAATACTATAATTGGATGCATTACCTCCCGGAGGAGTTGATAAATCTGTTGGTAAAATTTTCACTAACGCGCATTCTTCTGTATCTAAAATACCGTCATTATCATCATCTAAATCACACACATTATTTAAACCATCACCATCTGGATCGTTCGCTGTAGGTGTTCCCACAGTCGCTCCATCATGACATAAATCTATTACTGTTAGTGTAGCACTATTTTCTATATTTATACAGATATTGTCAGGGTGAGTTACTACGAGATTATATACCTTCCCACTTAAACCAGTTATATCACTAATTGTTAAAGAGGATGTATTTGTTCCTGAATACACTCCTGTATCTGTTAAATCAACTCCATCTTCCTGCCATTGATAAACAATAGTCCCAGAAACATCAGTTGCAGAAGCATGTGAGTAATTTGGAGTTGTATTTGGAGCTGTACCTGAGTAAGCTGTTGTACTTGTTGCTGTTGCCGATGTTATTGTAAACGATGTTCCTCCTCCTACATCTAAAGTTTGATTGATTAGGGCAGTTGCATCTACAACTACTTGAGTTGCCACATCTTCATTTCCAGATAACCCTTGTCCTTGGTCACTTCCTACATCAGCTCCTCCTCCAGAGTTTACTAGGTTAGGAACTCCATCAGCGTCAACACCTCCATTAGCGGCAAAATCGATTCGCCCTTCAGCATCCAACTGACTGGCTAAAACATTTTCATCTGCTTCTAGAGCATCATAACATCCATCATTATCTGAATCTGTATCATAACAATCAAACAATCCGTCTCCATCAACATCGGAACCTTGACCAATTACGTATACATTATCTAAATGAATGTCATCTCCAGCACCCGCTAAAGTTTTACTTGTTTCTAGTACAATAGTTGCTGTTGATCCCGTTGGAGTAAAATTAAACGTTTTAACTCCCCAGACCATGTTACCTCCATTATCCAGACCTATTTCATCAGCTGTTGCACTATATACTAAGGTACCGTCAATTCTGACTGTGAATGTTATCCCGACAGAATGCAATATATACGCTGCAATGTCGAATGTTAAAATATTATCCAATCCAGCATCTACTGGAACTGTTTGGGTTATTGTATTTGTTCCTGTTGCATCTGAGTTCACGAAAGCAATATTACCTCCAGAGATAGTCCAAGCAAGGGAACCTCCTTCCGTCCATCCAGTTAAGTCACCTGTTTCAAAATCTCCATTCGTTACTGCCGTTGCACATTCTGTTTTATCTAAGATACCATCATCATCGTCATCTAAATCATTGGTATCTGGTTGTCCATCACCATCAGCATCGTTACAATTAAGTACACTATTGTAATCAGCTGTTAATATATAATAATAGGTAAACTCCGCACTTTCACCAGCCCCTAAGTTTCCAATATTAACTGCAAGAGAAATAGCTTCGTCAGCGGTATTCGTTGATCCTTCTGTTCCAGTAAAACCAGTAGCATTCCAAATATCAGAAGCATCTCTATTTGAGAACCCACCATAAGTAACTCTAGCTCTTTCATCATATGCCATTAAATAAACAAAAGACCCATCTGGATCTGAAGCCCCACCAGCAGCTTGTTCTGCTTTAACCAAGGCTAATTTATCCGTTACTCCAGATGCCTGACCTACAATTGTATTCGTTGTTGTAAAACTTCCACTTAAAGTCTGATTATTATCGGGGTCAACATTGTGATACCAATAAATATTACTCAAAGTTCCTCCAGTTGTATTTGTTAAGGTCGTAGTCATTTTCAGAAAAACCCCATTTTCTGTAACCGTATGCCTTCTATGAACATTAATTCCACCTACACTACCTTGCCATATTACTTCGGCGGCATCTTCACCGCAATAAGTTTCTGTTGAACTGACGGATGTAATAGACCCTGCAATTTGCTCTAATGGTCCATTAGTATTGTTGCTGTAGTTTGTGCCGTTTATTTCCAATCCAAACCCTTCTTCTGCCGTTCCAGGAATAAAGAAATCTCCATCGTAATTCACCCATCCATCCTTTGCTGGATTCGCTATGAACCCCATGGTTGCCACTCTTGCATCATGATATCCTGCTGGACGCGTTGCATTTGGAGCCCCATAAGTTCCTTGATCTCCTAATCCTGCCTCAATATAATTCCCTCTTAAATAAGCATTTAAACCTGACATTTGAGCATCAGGCACTTGAGCATTTGCAATTTGAAAGTATCCAACAAAGAAAATAAACAGCAATAAACTCAAGCCATCTATTGTATGGTATGAAAAATTCTTTTTCTTCATAATAAGGGGTTAAAAAAATTAATCTATAACTACGCGCTTTTATGAATTAATCATAAAAACAAAATTTACTATTTCGCTAAATGCATACATAGATAATCCCTGTGCATAGGCACAAATAATGAAGTACTGTCCTTTAGGATAATTTTTACAGTCTTTAGTAGCGAATGGTTATTGAGTAATAGTTGTAGTAGCAACTCAGTTATGCGCAGTAGTACAGTAGTTTTTTTTAGACTGCAAAGGTATATTTCTCTAAGCGGTTAGCTTATGAATTTTGATAAAAGGGGTATTCTCATTTTTTAAGGGGTTTCTCTTGTATGATAATTATTTCACTCTATTAATAACATCTGAAAAAAGTGCATTTTTTTAGCACTTTTAACGTCGCTAAGATATATAATTAACAATTATTAACAAATAATTTTTCGATGAAATAATGATGAATTACAAATAAGTGTAGACGAATGGTTAAATTCCTCTTTCTTTCTTTATTTGTTCGTAAGCTTTTTGAATTTGTTGAAACTTCTGTTCCCCTCCTTTAACATGCTCTTCTCCAAGACCTACCAATTTATCTGGATGGTATTTTTTCACCATTTTTCGGTACGCTTTTTTTACCTCGGCATCCGTTGAGCTCTTTGAAACCTCTAAAATTTCATATGCACTTTCTGATTTAGCCGCAAACATTGCCTTTATGGAATTGAAATCTCTCTCATTAATATAAAGGTAATAGGCTATTTTCGCTATAACCGCTTCTTCCTGAATCTTTACACTTCCATCTGACTGAGCAATTCCAAACAAAAAATGTATTAATTGCAATCTTGAGGCATGTGACATGTATTGCCTAATTTGCATACAAACTTGTCTTGAAGACACTTTTCTTTTTACAATTCCTTTAAACAATTTAAAGGCGTTATTGGCTCTTTCTCTACCATACAAGTCGACAAAATACTTTCTTACATAATCAAGTTCTCTTTTATCAACATGACCATCTGCCTTAATGACTATCGATGCTAAAATAAGTAGACTAATTTCAAAATCGCCAGACTCTACATAGCTCTTTTTTTTATCTTGGGAATTATACTTTCGTTCCTCTTCTTTTAAATCTTCAACAGAAACTCCATCAATAAAACTTCCAACAACAAAGCCAATAATCGCCCCAATAGGACCTCCTAAAGTAAACCCAGCTCCCGCACCTAACCATTTGGCAAATTTTCCCATGTAAATCTTTTTATCAAATATAAGACTATTTCATTTTCAAAATGTTTCATTTTAGAACCTTTATTTTTTCTCCATCTACAACAAAAATCAATATCCTTTTCAAACTCAACAAATAAGACAATATTATTAAAAGTAAAAAATAAATAATTAAAAACTATACAAAACCACACCCTTAAACACACTTTAAAGAAACTTTACAAAACCTACCTACCATAAGTCCAAACTCAAAATAAAACCCGTTAAATACCTTTATTTCTAGTTCTTGAAAAATTTGCTCCTTATATACAAAAAGAAGTATCTTTGTAAAAAACTTAATTTATGTATCCAGAAGAATTAGTAAAACCTATGCGTGATGAATTAATCGACGCTGGTTTTAACGCTTTATATACAGCAGAAGATGTTGATAATGCCTTAGCTAAAGAAGGAACTACCTTAGTAATGGTTAATTCTGTTTGTGGTTGTGCGGCAGGAACTGCTAGACCAGGAGCCATCGCTTCATTAGGTGCTGATAAAAAACCTAACCATTTAACCACTGTATTTGCAGGGGTTGAAAAAGAGTCTACAGCTAAAGCACGTGAGTATATGATTCCATTCCCACCTTCTTCACCAGCTATTGCACTTTTTAAAGATGGTCAATTAGTTCATATGTTAGAACGTCATCACATAGAAGGAAGATCTGCTCAAGCAATTGCTCAAAATTTAGCAGCTGCTTATGATGATTTCTGTTAATTTTCCTTAATAACAATATTGAATCTCAGATTCACCAATAAATCCACTCAGATGAGTGGATTTTTTTTTACTTTTACTCACCTAGCGAAATTTAAATTCACTGACACTTACGTTAAAATTTTAAAATCGTTTCCTTTAAAGCCCCAATGGCTTATACCGAGGTAATTGACTTTTACACATTTATATTATGACTAAAAAGCTTAAAATCGACGGTATTGATAAGATAATTATCAAGCGCCTTGTTAAAGATGCTAGAACTCCAGTTTTAGGAATTGCTCGTGAAGTAGGTATTTCAGGAGCTGCTATTCATCAACGGTTGAGAAAGCTTGAAGAATCAGACTTGATAGATGGTTATAAAATGGTCTTAAACCCAAAAGCTTTGGGCTATACAACTACAGCTTTTGTTGGTGTTTTTTTAGATTCTTCAAGTCTCTATTCTTCTGCGATAAAACGATTAAAAGAAATTCCAGAAATAGTTGAAAGTCACTACACAACTGGAAACTATGCTGTATTTATTAAAATAATGTGTAAAAACAATGAGGATTTAATGCATTTATTAAACAAAGATATTCAAACAATTAAAGGCGTTTCAAGAACGGAAACCTTCATTTCCTTAGATCAGCAAATTAACAGACAAATTAAAATTTAAATGAACGATTTTATTTTTTACTTTAAAATGGGCCTTTTTCATGTATTAGATTTCAAGGCCTATGATCATATTCTTTTTTTAATAGTACTCGCTGTAGTTTATCAATTTAAACAGTGGAAAAAAGTTTTATGGCTCATTACTCTATTCACTATTGGGCATTCTATTACCTTAGCATTATCCGCTTTTGGTATTTTAAATGTTCGAGCCGATTTAGTTGAGTTTCTAATTCCATTAACTATTTTTATTACTGGTCTTATGAACGTTCTAACTGCTAAAAAAGCTTCTGTAGGAAAAGAAAATCAAAATTTATTCTTTGCTTTATTCTTTGGTTTAATCCATGGCCTAGGCTTTTCTAATTATTTCAAGATTATGATCGGTAAAGCAAGTAACAAACTGGTACCTTTATTGGAATTTGCTCTTGGAGTCGAAGCAGCTCAGATTATTATAGTTATTGGTATTCTATTAATAGGATCTTTAGCACAATCAATTTTAGGTGTAAATAGAAGAGATTGGATACTTGTTACATCATCAATTGTTATTGGTTTTGCTTTACAAATGATGTTTGATCGTGTGTTCTGGTAAAAACTACAACCTACTTTAATCAAAAAATTATTGTTAAATTAAGAAGTAAAACAGCTTTATACAATTGAAAAAACTACCATAAGCTGTGCAATTTTACATTTATTTTAACGACATAATAATGAGTTAATTGGTAAACTTGTTTTATATTTTTTTTAACCTTATTTTATATAAATTAGCTTAAATTCTGTACATATTATATTTTGGACAAAAAACAATTAAAATACGATATAGCTTACTTAAAAATGGCGAGAGAATGGGGACAACTTTCTCATTGTGAAAGAAAAAAAGTAGGCGCACTTATTGTTAAAGATAGAATGATAATTTCGGATGGATATAACGGAACTCCTTCAGGTTTTGAAAATCCATGTGAAGACGAAGAGGGTTATACAAAGTGGTATGTTCTTCATGCAGAAGCCAATGCTATTTTAAAAGTAGCTGGCTCAACTCAATCTTGTGAAGGAGCCACATTATACATAACACTTTCGCCATGTCAACAATGCAGTAAGTTAATTCATCAGGCAGGTATTAAAAGAGTAGTTTATGCTGATGCCTATAAAGATCGCTCTGGTTTAGATTTTTTAGAAAAAGCTGGAGTTCAATTGATACATTTACCTTATGAACAAGAATAATTTACCTATTTATTTTTCAATTGCCGTTGTATTCGGAATCATTATCGGAGTTTTTTTTAGTAAAGGAAATTCTTACTCTTCTTTGGTTGGAAAAACTTCGGATAATGAGCGGAAAATAAAAAGACTTATTGACTATATTCAGAGTGATTATGTTGATGATGTAAATACAGATAAATTACTAGATGGGGCCATTGCAGAAATGCTTGACAAGCTTGACCCACATTCTGTTTATATCCCTAAGGAAAACCTTCAATCGGTTACTGAAAGTATGCAAGGTAATTTCGTTGGTATAGGAGTTCAATTTAGAATGAGAGGAGATACTATTACCGTTATTGATGCTATCAAAGGAGGTCCAAGTATTAAAGCTGGAATAAAAGCAGGAGATCGCATTTTAATGGCTAACAATGACACTTTATACGGTATAAACATTAGAACCGATCAAATTTTAAAAAAGCTAAAGGGAAAACCCGACACAAAAGTAAACTTACAAATCTATCGTAAAACTAACGACAGTGTTTTTAATATAGATATTACAAGAGGAAAGGTTAATATAAAAAGTGTTGATATTGCCTATATGCTCACCGATAATATCGGTTATATAAAAGTAAACAGGTTTGCTAGAAACACTTATAGAGAATTTAAAACTTCTTTAGACAGCTTACTTACCAAAGGGATGGGTACCTTGGTATTAGATCTTAGAAATAACGGTGGTGGTTTTATTGACATTGCCAACAAAATGGTCGACGAGTTTTTGGAGGATGATAAATTAATTGTTTATACCAAAAATAATAGAGGAGATATCAAAGAATCATTTGCCACAGATAAAGGTGAGTTTGAAAATGGTAAACTTTATGTTTTAATTGATGAAAACTCGGCATCTGCCTCGGAAATTGTTGCGGGTGCACTTCAAGATAATGATAAAGGGACTATTATTGGAAGAAGATCTTTTGGTAAAGGGTTAGTACAACAGGAAATGGATTTGGGAGATGGATCTGCAGTAAGATTAACAACTGCTCGTTACTATACTCCTACTGGGCGTTCTATCCAAAAGCCTTATAAGAAAAATAAAAATTCTTCAAATTATAGAGAAGATATAGAAAATAGATACTACAATGGCGAACTGTTTAGCAAGGACAGTATCAAAATAACCGATAGCCTTCAATATAAAACTCCAAAAGGAAAAGTTGTGTATGGAGGCGGAGGTATTATTCCTGATGTATTTGTTCCTATTGACACAACATCAAACATGTCAACTTTCTTTTTTGGACCTTTACAAAATTTTGCTTTTGATTATGTTGATAACAATCGAAGTAAATTAAGCAATTTGACTATTGATGATTTTATTAAAACTTTCGACAACAATCACGAGGTTTCGGATCGTTTTTTCACGAAAGTTAAAGATTTTCGAATATCAGAAAAGAGAAAAGCCACTATTAGGCATAACCTTAAAACGGTCATAGCTCGAGATCTTTTTAATGATGAAGGCTTGTATAAGCTAAGCGAAAAAGATGATAAAATGATTCAAAAAGTATTAGAACTAGAAAATCAAAATAAAGACTTGCCTTAGGCGAGTTTTTTTTTGCCTCAAAAAAAAAATCAGTTCCTATGTAACCTTTTTAAATTTTGCTGGTTTTTAAGATAGAAACTAATCAAAACTAACACATTGAAAAATTTGACAGACGAAGATATTATGTTGCAAGTTGCCGATGGTGATTTAAACAAGCTATCTATTATTTTCGACAGGTATCATATTCGTATATATAACTTTTTCAATAAAATGATTCGAGACAGAGTTGTTAGTGAAGATTTAACTCAAGAAGTTTTTGTAAAAGTTTTAAAATATAGGCATTCCTACAAGAATGGAAATTTTGCCTCTTGGATTTTCACCATTGCTAGAAACATTTTTTCTAGCCATTATCAGAAAAGAAAAAAAGAGAGAAATCATTTAATTAACGATGAAATTGTTGGCGCAAATGATAGAATACCCATCGAAAAGGATGATGAAGCCATAGAGCATTTACAAAAAGCACTTTTGCAACTTGCTGTTAGTGATAGAGAGCTTATTATTATGCACAGGCTTCAAGAGATAAAGTATGAGCAGATAGCAGAAATAACGGGTAACTCCGTAGGTTCTATAAAAGTAAAAATGCATAGAGCTCTAAAAAAATTAAAGAGTATTTATTTTCAAAGTATTGAAAGTTAACGAAACAAAAGGAATATGGATTGTAAAAATACGCAAAGGTTAATTACCGATTACTTAGATGGGAATTTATCGACCTCTGATTCAGATAAGGTAAAAATCCATATTGAAAATTGCACTGATTGTTCTGAGGGACTCAAACAATATGATGAACTCTTCTCTGTTTTTGAAAAAATAGATATGGAAAAGCCTAGTTCAGATTTAAAAGCTAATTTTCAAGCTATCCTAAATGAAGAAATCGAAAAAAACAGTGCTAACGTTATTCCTTTAAAACCACGAGTAGACTGGAAAACCTATATTAGAATTGCTGCAAGCATTGTTATTGTTTCTGCTGCCTTTCTTTTAGGACGATTTCAATCAGAGCAAAAACTAGTCAGTAGCAATGAGATAAATGACAAAGAGAAAAAACAGTTTTTTGCACTATTGGAAAATCAATCAGTTAGTAAACGAATATTAGGAGTAAACAACTCTCAGAAATACACAAAAGAAAATACCGAAATTATTGAAGCTATCATAAGTAAATTATTTTATGACAAAAACACCAATGTACGTCTGACTGCAGCAGAAGCACTTTCAAAGTTTTCGTCATTAGAAATTGTTAAATCGGCTTTAATAAAGGCTTTGGAAACAGAAAAAGAGGCCATTATTCAAATAGAGCTTATTCAAATATTAGTCAGAATACAAGAAAAACGAGCGCTCGAGCCCATGAAAAAGTTATTAGAAAATAAAGAAACACCTAATTATGTCAAACAAGAACTACAATTTAACATTCCTAGTTTATTGTAGTTGAAAAATAAGAAAAAATGAAAAAACTGAATTTAATACTGTCGTTATTCGTTCTCTGCACCATATATGCACAAGATAAAGAATACTCATATCCATTAAAAGGAATAAAAAAAGTACAAATAAAATCTAATGCTTCTATAAAAGTTACCTCGGCAGAGACAAAAAGTTTAATAATGTCTTGCATGAAACATACTGGATGCGAAGAATGTAATGACGAGCATGATCATGATAATGTCCATTGGTCTATCAGAGGAAGACGATCAGAAAGAAAAGAGAGAAAAAAAGATAAAAGGGCCGGTTTAACTCCAATTTATCCAGGAGGAAAAGATGACACCAATGGTTTTGGCTTTTCTATTACAAAAGAAGGAAGCACATTAATCATTGAAGACTTAAAATCACATCTTCAAGCTAATAATGTTCAATTAGAGCTTCCTAAAAACATTGATCTTTCTGTTGATTCCGGAAATTTGGGAGGTATAACTATTACTGGTTTTTCTTCTGAAGTTGAAGCTGAATCAAATGTTGGTTCTATTGATATGGTAGATGTAACTGGACCGATAACAGCTCATTCAAGTACAGGTCCTATCAATATCGACTTTATAAAAGTGAATCAATCATCACCTATTACAGTTAGTTCTTCAGTTGGAGAGATAGATGTTAGTTTACCATCAAATACAAATGCCAACTTAGACATTAAAACAAATGGTACTGTTTATACAAATTTTGACCTGAAGCAGCCAAATAAAAAGGATTTACCTCAAGTAAGTGGAAACAGAAAAATAGTTAGTCCAATTAACAAAGGAGGGGTAAAAATTAAGTTAAAATCTTCAATGGGAAATATTTACTTACGTAAGAAGGAATAACTCATAAGTGAAATGAAAAAAACACTGCAAATATTAGTCATTGGAATTTTATTACTTGGGTGCAAAGAAAAACCATCTGACAAAAAAGAAATTCAAGAAGAAATAATTTTCAATCAGGATTTGGTTAATGAATTGGAACGAATGGTTAAAATAGATCAAATTGCTGCCAGTGTTCCACAAGGAAAGTATAAAAAACTAACCTTAAAACAATGGAATTCTTTTAAAGACAGTGTTTTTACTACTCATCAAAAAAAGCTAAAGCAAATTTTTAACACATATGGGTTTGTTGGATTTGATTTAGCTGGTGAAAATGGTTCTAAAAATTTTTGGTTGATGGTTCAACACTCTGATCATAACCCTGATTTTCAATTAGAAGTATTGAAAAAAATGAAGCTTGAAGTTGATAAAAAAAATGCGAACCCAAGTAACTATGGTTATTTAGTAGATCGTGTATATCTTAATACAGGTAAAAAACAAGTATTTGGAACCCAAGCAACCTATAATACTAAAACAGGACAGGCTTATCCTAAAAATTTAAGTGACAGTTTAAATGTTAACCAAAGAAGAAAAGCACTAGGATTGAAGCCTTTAGAGATGTATTTAAATGACTTGACCAAGATGCACTTTGAAATGAACCAAGAATACTATAGAAAAAAAGGTATTGTAAAACCTAAGCTTTACTAATAAAAAACTTAATAAATTAAATAGTACGGTCTATTAATTCTAATTAAAAAACGAAAAACTCATCCAGAACTTCTGCCAGTTGGCATACTCAAAATGAGTTCTCACACAAATTCTTAAAACTTTATACGATGAAAGGAATCTTCTTATTCATAGGAATGCTATTGTCTTTTAGCAACCTATATTCTCAAAAAAAAATAGAGCTCAAAAAGAGCACTAAAGGTATTACAAACATTGACTTAAAACTTGATTTTGCCAATAAAATAGAGCTTAAAAATTGGGATAAAAACGAATTATATATTAAAGCTATGGTAAATCTAAATGAAAATAGCGAGAATGATTTATACAGTTTAAAAAGTGACAAGTTTAACGAGACTTTAAATATTCGTTCAGATTATGCTAACTTTTTTGAAAAAAATCACAAATTAGTATCTGTTAAAAAAGGTAATAATAATTGTGTTAACACCTGTTATACCAATAACACGTCGGTTATTATTGATTATGAAATTTTTGTTCCTCAAAACATGGATTTAAAAATCAAGAGTATCACGGGTTCCGTAAACGCTCTTTCATATAATGGCAAGCTTAAACTAGATCTTATAAGCGGTAACATCACTATTGAAAAATACTCTACAGATTTAGATTTAAAAACAATTAGCGGAGAAATTGACCTCTTTGTTTCGAATGCTAAATTTCGTGCAGAAACGCTTACAGGAACAGTATATTCAAATTTAGATATCGACTTTAAAAAACAAGAAGAAGGTTTTGGTCATAGGATATATGGTAAAATTAAATCTGGAAAACTAAACCTAAAACTTAAATCTATTAGTGGAGATATTTTTCTTAGAAAACCTCAACTATAATAAAATAGGTTTAAGACTTTATCATAACAGATCAAATGATTTATAAAAAAACATAAAACGATTCAAAATACGTTGCAATCAAAATTAAAAAACTTGCCCTAGGGTAAGTTTTTTTTTATTAATTCCTCTCCATTTCTTTCAAATTCTATAATTGAATTCGCACAGAAAACAAATTCAAACTTATCTAAGAAAAAAGGAAAAAGAACCTTATTATTTCGGACTCCTTTTCTTTCAGCTAACAATATAATTACATTAAAAAAACAATAGCTATCTATATTATTAATATGTGCACATAATGGAATAAAATACCTTGTAAAAAAATGATGTTTAAGTAGTTAATCAGAAGTGATTTTCATAAATTTATAATCAAAACTTAACCAATAAGTTAGTGAATAGAAAATCGCTACTATTCACATATTATAAAAAAGTAAAATGAAAGATTTAGAAAGAACATTTGCAACTACAACGGAGAAGTATCAAAACCAACTATTCTCCACCTACTGTAACAGAGACAGCCTAGAAAACTTGACCTACGACGGCCTTAAATTCGGTTCTATTTTCAACGAATTTAATACCGAAGTAAAAATGAATCTCGACAACCATTTTAAGTTAATCCTCAATTCAAAACCGATTAACTTATTAAATTCATTATAGAACATTAAACATTTGTAATCTTAATTTTTTTGAATCCATAATTATATGGATAACAAAATAAAATAGTGGTCAAGGGTAGCGCAAATATTGCTTTTTGATTTTGTCACTTCAGGCATTCAAATACGCAATAAATATCACAGTTAATAAAAATAACTAATAAGAGCCACACAACCTCCTTACTAAACCCTCAAACAAACAATCATGAAAAAAACATTTATTATGATAGGAATTATAGTACTTATTCTTATTATTCTTGGAGGAATTGGAACTTCCTATTTCAAACCAAATAAAAATACCGTTTTAAACTTCATCAAAGAGAACCCAGAAAAAACATCTATCAAATTAATTAGAAATGACACTTTAATTATTGAAAAAAATCCAAATAAAATGATGCCGCTTGCAAGTGCAGTAAAAATAATTATTGCCATAGAATACGCGGAGCAAGCAGCAAATGGGCTTATTAATCCTGACGAAGCCGTTCCATTAAGTGATTTGAATCATTATTATGTTCCGAATACTGATGGTGGAGCGCAAAAGAATTGGTTGATAAAAGTAAAGGATAAAATTCAAGATGAAAAAATAGCTATCAGAGAAATTGTAAAAGGTATGATCTCTTTTAGTTCAAATGCCAATACAGAATGGCTTTGTAAAAAACTTGGTCTTCAAAACATTAATGATCGTCTGGATAGCTTAGGAATAAAAAATCACTCCGAAATATATTATATTGTCTCTGCCTTATTCGTTGGGAAAGAAGTGTTCCCTAATTTGAAGGATGAAGAACTTGTAACTGCTTTAAAAAACCTAACTATAGATGAATACCGAAAAGCAACATTTAGTATTCACAACAAAATGGAACAGGACAGCACTTATAAAAATGATATTGGGGAAAGAAACCCAAACCTTGAAAGAATATGGTCCGATAACTTACCGAATTCAACCGTAAAAGAATATGTTGAGATTATGCACAAGATTAATTCGAGAACATATTTTAGCAAAAAAACACATACATATTTAGATGAAATTATGGAATTTCCACTTGATGATCCATCAAATGGTCAATGGTTTGACCATTTAGGGATGAAGGGAGGATCAACTGCTTTTGTATTAACCAAAGCGTTATATGCAACTGACAAAGAAGACAACACAACTGAATTATCTTATTTTATTAACGATTTAAATTTTATCCAAAGCAAAAGGCTTCAGATGAGTATGAATGAATTTGAAGCAGGTATCTTGACAGACGAAGAATTTAGAGAACAATTAAAAAAAGAATTACTTCTTCAAAACTAAAGATGAATAACCACGAACATAAAAATTAATAATTAAAAAAAGTAAAAAATGAAAAATTTAAGAAGATTAACTATTGTAGCTTTATTGGTACTTTTTGTAGGTATAAATGCTACTGCTCAAGAATTGTCAGTAACTAAAACAGAGTCAACAAGTATTAATATTAATGAGCTACCTGAGTACGTAATTATTACCTCTGAAAACACCAAACTCTTTGGAGGTATTAATATTGAAATTAATTATAAAAGATCTAGTTATGCAGATGTTTTGGAAAAATTAGAAACATTATTGCAGAACAGAAAAAAACTTAGAGTTAGAAATCAGACCGATTTACTCAATGCATTATCCAAATTGGGATTTGAGTATGTAGATGCGTATAATGCCAAGGCTGGAAACATTAGCGCTGGTGGTGGAGATGATATTGAAATTTTTGGTGGTGAATCAAAATTTAGAGTAAATATGGTCTTCAGAAAAAAAGAACAATATAGAGGTTAACAAAAAAAAAGTAAAAAAGTGTCCCCTATTTTCATTTGATAATCGTCTTAATAATACAAAACTTATTAAATTTAAATTATGAAAGATTTTATGATGATTTTTATTGGCTCTGAATATGCCGATTTAGGACTTTCTCAAGAAGATATTCAAGGAAGAATGGAAAAATGGTTTGCTTGGGGCAATAAAATGGAAAAAGCAGGTGTATTAAGAGGAGGAGAAGCTTTAACCCCTCAAATACGACGAATTATTGGTAAAAACAGGACCGTTACCGATTTAACTTCTGCTGAAGTAAAAGAAATAGTAGGTGGATACTATTTAGTTAAAGCAAAAGATTTCGATGCCGTTCAGGAAATTGCTCAAGATTTTCCAGATTATGACTTGGGAAATACTGTGGAGATTCGTGAAATAATGGTTTTCGATCATTAATGGAAAATAAACACATAGACCATCTATTCCGCCACCATCGCGGAAAGATGGTTGCTGTTTTAACACGAATATTTGGGCTTTCGAATCTTGAAATCATTGAGGATTCTATTCAAGACACTTTTCTGAAAGCAAGTATTAGCTGGAAAATAAACCTTCCGGAAAATCCTGAAGCTTGGCTTACTCAAGCTGCTAAGAATCGATTACTTGATATTTTTAGAAAACTTAAAAATGAAAAAAAGCATACACCAGAGTTATCTCATGGTGCACAAACCATTGCACTTAATGATTTTTTCCTAGACACTCAGATTGAAGATGCTCAACTTCGAATGATTTTTACAGCCTGTCACCCTAAATTGAACCCGAAAGATCAAATTGCTTTTTCATTAAAAACTATTTCTGGATTTAGTACGAAGGAAATTGCCCTTGCACTCCTCACAAAAGAAGAGTCCATAAAAAAAAGACTTTCTAGAGCCAAGAAATTTATTACAAGTAGTGGCATTCAGTTTACCATTCCCCAAGGACTTGATTTAAGAAAAAGAATTGAACAAGTATTAGAAGTACTATACCTCATTTTTAACGAAGGATTTCATTCAAACAATAAAGATACTCTCATTCGAAAAGAACTTTGCGGAGAAGCTCTTAGATTATGCAAATTCTTATTAAAAAATAAATACACGAACATTCCTAGCGTTTATGCGCTGTTTGCGCTTATGTGTTTTCATGCCGCCCGCTTAGAGTCCAAGACCAACGAACAAAATGAAATTTTAGATTTAAAAAGTCAAGATAGATCCCAATGGTCATTCCCTTTAATTCAATTGGGAAATGCAATGATGAATAAAGCCGTGGAAGACGATGAAAGATCCTGTTATCACTATGAAGCTGCTATTGCCGCTGAACACATAAAAGCTTCTAGCTTTGAATCAACAAACTGGAAAAAAATACTTTATTGGTACGAGTGTCTATTAGCGTTAAAGCCTTCTCCTTACTATTTATTGAACATGGCCGTTGTTTCTCTTCAAGACAAGAATTACATAAAGGCCAACTTTTATTTTGACAAGATTAAGATTGAAGAATTGGAACAACGCTCTTATTTATATTATGGAGCCAAATCGGATTATTACTATTACACAAATAACCTAAAAAAAGCAATTGAGTATTTAAATTTTGCCATTGAAAAAGTTAACAATCAACTAGAAAAGAATTATTTACAAAGCAAAAAACTCAAGCTAGAAAATAAACTGAATTGTTAAGGCTACATTCCTTTTTCAGTTCTTTTATTTCGATATACCTCAGCGATTGTTGGATTTTCAGAACATTTCTTTATTTGCTCCAACTCATCTCCCGCTTTTACTTCACCTGTTTGCACTACTTTGAAATAAATACCAGGAAAATCTTGTTTCCAAAACTGTTTTACGATTTTCATATTGTTAAATCGCACTCCTAGTTTCATACAAGGTTGTCTTGGTTTTGTAACTTCTAAAATTACTTCACCAACTTTATATGTATCTCCAACATGAATTTTAGATTCATCCAAATCATCAATGGTAAGATTCTCTCCAAACATTCCTAAGTCCCAATCTGAATCAGGATACAATTCTTTCCAGTAATCATAATGTTTTAAAGAATATCCATAAACTGCTTGATCTATTCCTCCATGATGTTCTCTATTGCAAATTGCATCTCCTTTCACCTCTTCTTTATCCAAAAAGACAGATTTCTCCACTGGATATTTAAAAATTCCAGTTGTTACCGTTTTACCTTTCCAGTCTATCTCTTTTCGCTCTCCGATGTTTGTTGCAATAATTTTCATGTGTATATTTTTAATATATAGGATTTATTTAACTTTTTACAGCCATTTCTATTTTTAAAAGCGAATTACTCTATAATAAAACTCTCTAACACATCCGCTATTTTTCGATTATCTGATAACTGAGGAATTTTATTTTGTCCACCGAACTTTCCTATAGATTTCATGTACTCATGAAAGCCTCCTTTTTTTACCTTTTTTATTACCAAGGTTTTTAAAATCTTACCGTCAATTAAGTCTCTATAATAAATATTTTGTTCTTGCATAGAAACATCAATTTTTGATGCCATTTCTTCTATGCTTTCAGGTTCGGTTTCAAATTCGATAAACCACTCATGATACGGTAATCCAGATTCAGGATTTACCTGAGGAGCAACCGTAAACTCACTTACGTTTATATCAGTTCCTTTAATGGCATCATTCAATGCCTTTTCTACTTCCTTACCAATAACATGTTCTCCAAAAGCCGAAATAAAATGCTTTATTCTACCCGTAACTTTTATTCTGTAAGGCTTCAAGGAAGTAAACTCAACAGTATCTCCAATATTATACCCCCACAAACCGGCCGAAGTATTTAAAATAATTACGTAGTTAACACCTAGTTCAACATCTTTTAAAGATATTCTTGTTGGGTTTTCATTATAAAATTCAGAAGCAGGAATAAACTCATAGAACATACCTGAGTTTAGTTGTAACAACATCCCTTTTTCTATTTGAGAATCTTGATAAGCTATAAAACCTTCCGAAGCAGGATACAATTCTACATAATCTATTTTCTTACCAATTAAAGCTTCAAACTTATTTTTATAAGGCTCGAAATTAACTCCTCCGTAAACGAAGAAATTAAAATTTGGAAATAGTTCAGATATTTTTTTCCCTGTTTTTTCTATTAACTTTTCAAAATAAACTTGAACCCATGAAGGAATTCCACTAATTACCGTCATGTTTTCTGGAAGTGTTTCTTCTACTATTTTATCCACTTTTGTATCCCAATCTTCGATACAATTGGTTTCCCAACTAGGCAATCTATTTTTCAATAAATAGTTAGGAACATAGTGTGCCGCAATTCCACTTAAACGACCGAGTTTTACCCCATTTTTATCTTCTAACTCTGGACTTCCTTGTAAGAAAATCATTTTTCCATTTACAAAACTAGCATCTTTTGTTTCAGCAATATAAAACAACAATGCATTTCGTGCTGCTTTAATATGAGTAGGCATTGATTCTTTTGTAATTGGAATGTATTTTGCTCCTGAAGTTGTTCCTGAAGTTTTAGCAAAATACAAAGGGCGTCCTTTCCACAATACATTTTCTTCTCCTTCAACCACTCGATCTACATAAGGTCTTAGCCCTTCATAATCGTTAATTGGAACTCGTTTTTTAAAATCCTCGTAATTATTTATTGAAATAAAATCATGATCTTTTCCAAAGGCTGTTTTACATCCTTCAGACACCAAATATTCAAATACCTTTTTTTGTGTTTTATGAGGATTATTAGCCCATTTATATACTCGCTTTCTTACCTGTTTTGCAAATGGGATTGCTAGTTTTGATTTGATACTCATTTATTGAAAAGCTATATAATTAATTGGGTTTACTGGATATCCGTCATTCCAGAGTTCAAAATGTAAATGCGGTCCTGTTGTTAACTCCCCTGTTGATCCTACATTCGCAATCACCTCACCAGACTTTACAAACTCTCCTTGTTGCTTTAACAACGTTCCATTATGTTTGTATACGGATAAAAATTGATTTGAATGTTGTACCATAATAACATATCCAGTTTCCGTAGTCCATTCTGCTAAAATAACTGTTCCATCGGCAATTGCTTTTACAGGTGTTCCTGTCTTTGCTACAATATCGACTGCATAATGCCTACTGTTAATATCATAGTCTTGAGAAACGACTCCTGTAAGAGGTGAAAAGAACACATTTTTAGCTCTGCTATCACCTGCCTCCGACAATGGGAATCTATCTTTACTTTCAACTTTCTCTCTAAACAAAGAGTCTTTCTTGGTTGCTTGTAATTTACTTTCATCAAAAGAAACTCCACCATCTTTAATATTTACAATCGAATCAATTTTTTCAGGTTCAATCTCACCAGTTAAAACGGGCCTTAATGCCTTAGTATATGTTTCTAGAACTTCCAGTCTGTTTTTCAAAGAATCTGCTTCATACGTTAATCGAGTAGCTTTTCTTTTTAAAGAAGTAGAAGAATAGCCTGGTATGTATTCTCTTAATGAAGTAAATGCAATTAATAACGTTGTTAGCACTATTAAGAGAATTGAAAAAAGCCCTCCAAGAACGAACACGTTTAACCTTGATAATTTCAAAGAAAACCGCTCCTGAAAAGTATCTTCATTTAAAATTACTAAACGGTATTTATCAGTTAGTTTTTGTTTAAACTTTCGTTTTTTATCTTTTTTGGCCACAGTTTGTTTGTTTATCGGTTCAACCCGAATTATATATTAGAAAATCTATTCCATATAGAAACTACTTCAAAATCTGATATTTTCTCGCCATTTCAATATCCATAACGAAGTTCTAATACTGAATTCAGGTTCAAATATACAATGAAGTATTCGAAGTTTTTCTATGAACCTTTCTTGAGTTTTCAATTTTATCAGAAAATTAAGTTGAAATTATACTAGACAACCGATATTTCTGAAAATCAAAGGAAATAACCAGAGAAGAACCAGCCATATTGAGGTAAACGAGTCCATCTCTAAAACAAAAAAGGGGAAGTTATTTAAAACTTCCCCTATCATTTTTTTTATTCATTAGAAATTATATCCCACTGAAAATTGAAAAACTCCATTCTTAGAACTTTCAGAAGATTCCTTTAGCATGTTAGACAAACCAAGATTATAACGAGCCCCAAAGTTTAAGCCATTATCTAATTTATACCCTAAACCAAAATTTAATCCAAAATCTGTGCTCTTTACAACATCATTAATATCCTGCTCTACAGAAGCATCATTCAACTCAACATCTGCTTTTGATGATAATAAAAAACCGATTTGAGGACCAGCTTCTAGACTAAAGTCATCTGCTAAGTAATACTTTGCCATTACTGGTATGTTTAAATAATCTAATTTCCAAGTTACATTCGTTTCTATAAGCCCTTCAGATGCTTTAAATTTAGCCCCTTGAGCAGAATATAAGATCTCAGGTTGAACAGAAAATTTATCAGTAATCTGAATTTCAGCCACCCCTCCGAAATGGAATGATGTCCTAGAACTTAAATCTTGTAAATTGCCTCCATTGATACTGGCAATATTTAAACCCGCTTTTGCTCCAAATTGAACTTCTTGAGCCTGTAAGGCTACCCCTGTCAATAAAATAATAGATAAAAATAGTTTTCTCATAATATTATTTGTTTAATTCTCACATCTATTTAACAAATACAATGCCAAAAAAAAGCTTAAAAAATTCATTTAATGAATTATAGGCAATACAAGAACACATAGAACCTTCTATAGAAAAGCCAGACCTTATTTTAAAAGTTTAGTAAAATAATCATGAAAACTCTGGTAACTATTCCGACCAAACTCTTTATAAAATTAAGGATATAATAACTTTTTATTAAAGTTTATTACTCACATTACTTATCTATAAATCATTCTGGGAACCTCATCATAAACCAAACAAATATGAGATGGATACAGCGAAAGTGCTAGTATTTGGCAAATTTGTTTCTCCTTCTAATTCTGAAGGAATATTAAACACATATCCAAATTCGATATCAAAATTATTGAAAGAATATTGAAGGGGAATATACAGCTGTGTATTTACCAATCCGAAATCATCGTTCTCTTCATAAACGGTAATCAATCTACCTCTAAATCTGAATGTTCTAGCTAATTGAATGGTCTGTTGCCCAACGGTAACTCTTAATTCTGATCTTAGTTTGAGCTGACTTTTCCCTTTTTCTAACAATTTAATTTCACCATAACTTGTAGACACAAATTGAACTGAACCTCCAGTACCAAACAAATAGGAGGTTGTCAAATCGGTTCCCAATGTTCTGCTTTTGTTTTCAACTTCGATTCCAGCATTGATAGCATTTTTAAAAGGATTGCTATCAGGATCACTAAAAAAGTAACGGTCATATGAAGTAAACCATCTAAATTGGTCATTCTTTCCAAATCGATGTCCATAACCTAAAGTAATAAAAACAAAATCCCATTTTGGTTGAAATTCACTGTAATACATTGCGGATAAATTCGTAAAAAAACCACCAGAGCTTAAGTAGGTTATTTGAGGCGTTATATTAAACTGATCAATTCCAATATCTCTTCCTGAAAAGTAAGTCTTGCTATTATAGTCAAAAGAAATAGCCATGAAATCAGATTTGAGATTAGTCAACGCTAATAGATCATCCAAACTTTCTTCATTTAACAAGTCATCTATGATTTCATTTTCCTCCTCTGAAAAATCATCTTCTAACTCTTGAGCATAAGAATAAGGTGCTAACATTAGCAATAGATAAAACAAGTATTTTTTTTGCTTATTGATCATAAACTCTTTCGTTTCATTCTGAGATTCAACCCGTACTATGTATCAGAAATTCATGGTGTACAATTCGGGTTTAACAATTATACGAAAACGCTCACTTTTTATAGACTTTTATTTTAACTATTTTCTAATTTCGTTAAAGCAAAAATGGCTACCGAAGTAGCCATTTTTTTTTGGAAGAACATTCCCCTTCCATGATTAAAGCTAAATTAAAATACCCCTTACATTTTAATTTAAAGTACGGTCAACGATCCGATTTGCCTAGAAAGAGAATTATAAACGTTATTTAGTAAAGTAAAACAATATTTAAAGCAATACTCAGATCGAGGACTGTACAGTTAAAGAAGCCTTTTTTCTATAATTAGTGGACAAAATATTTTACAAAATCCGAAAAAAAATCAGTTTTTCTTTACCACATAAAAATATGACCTCCTATTCACTTTATGCTCCTCTTCAGAACAATTACTTTTACGACCATTCTTACAATGATTTAAAAGTTGACTTTCTCCGTAACCTACAGCACTTATAATTCTATCTTTTGAAATACCTCTTGAAATAATATATTCACTTGTCGCATCTGCTCTTCGCTGCGAGAGTTTTTTGTTATAAGAAGCCTCTCCTCTGCTATCAGTATGTGATTCTATTCTTATTTTCATTTCAGGATATGTTTTCATTACAGCTACAATATGCTCAAGCTCAAATTCAGAATCTTTTCTTATAACATCAAGATCAAAATCGAAATAGATAGGATTAATGACAATTTGATCGTTTACGATCAACCTCTCCATGTCTATATTTTGAATCAATTTCTCTTTATCAATATCTAACGTAGTAATTATTCTTTTGGATAATTTATAATTATCTTTCGTAAATTTAATGACAAAATTATTCTCACAGCTTACGTTTTCAAATCTATACATTCCTCTCGAATTCGTTTTATCTTTAACTACAAGTTGACCGTTTTCATTAAACAATTCAACCACCACATCTAATATCGGTTCACTACTTCTTGCATCTTTAACAATACCTTCTACTGACTCTTTACATTTATAAACTCTAAAACTATAAATATCATCATCTCCTTTCCCTTCTGATCTATTTGACGAAAAATATCCTCTTTTACCACTTTCATCTATAATAAAACTAAAATCGTCCATAGGACCATTTATAGGAGCTCCCAAATTAACAGGGGGACCATATTTTGAATCTTCTAATGAACTCTCAAAAACATCCAAAGCTCCTAAACCTAAATGACCATCCGAAGCAAAATAAAGCTGCTTATCTGATCCTATGAATGGAAACATTTCTCTACCTTCTGTATTAATAAGGTTTCCTAAATTATGGGGCTTCCCATAATTACTGTTATCCAAAATTGACACTTTATACAAATCTGTTTCTCCATACCCTCCAGGCATATCTGACACAAAATAAAGCTCCCTTTCGTCTGGACTCAACGCTGGGTGGCCTACAGAATAATTTTCGCTATTAAATGGCAATTCTTTTATATCTCCCCAAACACCATTGTATTGCTTTTTAGCTTTGTAAATTTTTAATATAGCTTTTTTAGTTCTATCCTTGGTAATTGTTCCTCTTGTAAAATAAATTGTTTTTCCATTTTTGGATACAACCGCATTAGACTCGTGAAACTTAGTATTTAAACTGTTTAATTCTTTAGGGATCCCAACATCTATAGCTCCAGCTTCCAGTAAAAATTCTTCTGATTTATATACATTTAAATATGGTTGATTATTCCATTCATATATTTTGCTATTCTTTGAATTAACTCCAGATGAAGCAAAATACAATTTACCGTTATGAGAAAAACCTCCAAAATCTGAATACTCCGTATTTATAGATAAGTTATGAATATTTATATAGGTCTTTGGTTTATTCATATATTCAGAAAAATAATCTTCATTACTCTCTAATGCCAATACTCTAGTATCATCTTCTTTTATTTTTTTCAGTTTTATCAACCACCTATCAGACACGCTAGGATTACCATTACTTTTTAAGACATGAGAATATCTAAATACATGCCTAGCAAAAGCAATCTTTTCATAATTACTCATTAATTCACGATAGTATTTTTCCGCTATTTGAAAAGAGGAAATAAAATAATAGGAATCAGCCAATCTACTTAAAACAGTATAAGACTTTTCTCCCTTATCATAAAGTTCCTGATATAATTCAGCTGATTTAGTATAAGCATATTCTTTAAAATATCGATCCGCCGCATACTTACGTTGCCCCAGCCCTTTTAAGCACACTACAAATAACATTAGTGTAACAATAATACGTTTCATTTATCTTTTTTTTATCAAAGACACCATAGTCTATAATTTCAAACGACCATAGGCAAGGTGCCTTTTAATATTCTTTTTAATTTATCTTTTAGAAAAACCTTGGGGATTTTACTGTTTGAGGTCTGAACATTTCATATTGTACTAAAACCTCGTGTGTCCCTGAATTATAATTACTGTAATTAGACGTCGTTAAATCATAAGCATAACCTATCTGTAACGATCTACTCACTTGGAAACCTAACAAAGCACTAATCGAATCATCCCATCGCCATGCAACTCCAGCTCTAAATTTCTCATTGAATAAGAAATTCGCTGAAACATCTAATGATAATGGCGCTCCACTAACCACTTTAGTCAATAAAGCAGGCTTGAATTTTATAGTGTCTGTTAAATCAAATACATATCCAGTAATAAAAAAATAGTGCATCCGTTCCACAGCTACGCTTCCACCTCCACTAACGTCGTCATAATGTTCAGTACGTAAAATATTAGGTAAAGCCAATCCTACATACCAATTATTGGTGTAATAATAAATTCCGGCTCCAATGGTAGGTAAAAACCTATTGATAGGGGTCGCCAATTGTAAATCGTCCTTATCTCTATAAATTCCTTTTGTCCAATCGATGTTAAAAAAACGTCCTCCTAATTTCATTCCGAAAGCTAAATTTCCTTCGTTTGCAGTACGAACTGTATACGATACATTTGCATCCAAATAGGTTTCTCGCGATGGACCGATGACATCATTCACTAAATTAACTCCTAACCCAACACCACTATAGCCAATAGGAGTATCATAACTCAAAGTTTGAGTTTGCGGTGCTCCATCTACACCTACCCACTGGGCACGTCCTAATAAATTGATTACTCCATGACCTTTGGAACCAACATATGCAGGATTTACGCTCATTGTATTAAACATATACTGTGTGAACTGTGGATCTTGTTGACCGTAAATAAATACACTCGTAATTAACAAGTATAATATTGCTAAATTCCTTATTTGTTTATTCATCTTATTATACTTTATTTAATTATTATTTATATATAACCATCCTTTTCTAATATCATTAGAATCCTCTAAAGTCAATATATAGAAATAAGTACCAGAAGGCAATTTCTTTTCTTGGTTTACATTTGCCCTACCAAATGACATTCCTCCCCAAGTATTGTCATAATTATATTTCTTATACACTAAGTTACCCCAACGATTATACACCTCTAAGTAGTTATTTCTATACTTTTCTTCGTCTATACAGGAAATTATAAGTGTATCATTTTTACCATCACCATTTGGTGAAAATTCATTGTACACCGTTAAACATTCCACTATATCAGGATCTAAATAATCTGGTGTTCCATCACTATCACTATCTAAAGCATCATCTGGAATACCATCACCATTTAAATCGGCATTCTCATCTACAGTATCGATACCATCACCATCATCATCTACATCTTGATAATCTGGAAGACCATCACCATCGGTATCATCGTTGTTAGGATTGCCATCTCCGTCAAGATCTTCTTCAGAAGTTAGGATACCATCGCCATCATCATCTACATCTTGATAATCTGGAAGGCCATCACCATCGGTATCTGGTATATCGGGAGAATCGCCTCCATTATCTGGATCTACTAAATCTACCATACCGTCTCCATCACTATCAGTAGTATCATCAATCATACCATCACCATCACTATCCAATGAGGTATCACTTCCACCTTCTTGAAGATCGCTAATTCCATCGCCATCACTATCTAAATCTTGATAATCTGGAGTACCATCTGAATCGGTATCTGTAATGTCAGGAGAACTACCTCCATTATCTGGGTCTACTGAATCCACCATACCATCACCATCACTATCGATTTGACTATCAATTTCCCCATCATTATCTGCATCTAAATTAGGATCTGAACCACTCTCCACTAAGTCTGAGATTCCATCATTATCACTATCTAGATCTTGGAAGTCTGGTCGACCATCTCCATCGGTATCTACTGGATTCGTAGTTCCTCCTGCTGCGATATCATTATCATCAGCATCAGCACTATCTACAATACCATCGTTATCTGTATCTGTTGTACTATCCAATACTCCATTACCATCGGCATCCACAACATCCGCATCTTGTCCACTTTCTATAAGGTCTGATATACCATCGCCATCACTATCTAAATCTAAATGATCAGGAATACCATCGCCATCAGTATCTCTATTTGGATCACCATCTTGTTCTACACTGTCTAAGATACCATCATTGTCATCATCTAAATCATCCATATCCCAAACACCATCGCCATCACTGTCTAAATCAACCACAATAATAACTGTAGTAGTATCACAGTTTGCTGGTACTGCTCCATTCTCACAAATCTCATAACTAACTGTATAGCTACCGGATGGTGCTCCTGAATTTACTGTGATT
>NZ_CAZEQU010000036.1:17100-21259 GCF_964513065.1 Tenacibaculum xiamenense | reverse complement strand
AACTTCTTGGCTTGCTTCATTACTTAATACTAATTCAATTCCAGTGTCTTCAATGATATATTCAATTCGCTCTTTTGGATAGTTCGGATCGATTGGAACATAAGCTCCTCCTGATTTTAGAACTCCTAAAATTCCTACGATCATCTCCAAGCTACGCGTCATACAAATTCCTACTAAGTCATCTGATTGAACTCCCTCTGCTTGTAAATATCTCGCTACTTGATTCGAACGTTGATCAAGTTCTTTATAGCTTAATGCTTCTCCTTTATAAACAACAGCTACTTGTTTTGGTGATTGCTTCACCTGGTCTGAGAAAAGATCTAGTATCGTTGTATCTAATGGATACTCAGCATGAGTATTATTGAAAGTATCTAATAATTGTACTTCCTCTTCTTTTGCTAAAATTGATAAACTTGCAACTGGTACTGATTCTTCTGATTGTACCCCTTCTACAAGTTGTACCAAAGCTTCTTCCATAAAAGCAAGTACACGCTCGGTATCAATACTGCCATCAATCTGAGCGGTTAATTTGAATTCCTTTCCATAATCATCAACATTTAATGAAAACGGATAATTCGTGCGCTCATGATCACTAACAATCTCTATTCCCAAATTAACCGTATCCTCATCAACCTCTTCTTCTGTTAGTATTGATGAGTGACGGTAGTTTAATAAGGCACTAAAGAAAGGTACCTCATTAGAAATCTCACTCCAATTCTGAATGTTTGAAAGTGGTGTTTGTTCGTACGGTAATAAATCTCCTAATCGCTCTTTAACCTGAGCAATATAATCTGCTACACTTCCATTAAGTTCTACTAAGAAACCTAATGTATTAATGAATAATCCTAATGAATCTGCCGCTCCTGAAGCTCCTTGTAAACGACCTGAGAATAAGGTTCCAAACAATGCATACTCTGCATTACTGCATTTTCCTACAACAAGTCCATAAGCTGCATGGAAGATCACTGCCGGACTCATTCCTAAACCAGTACTTACCTTTCTTATTGACTCACTTAACCGCTCCGGTAAAACAGCTTGTAACTCCTTAATATCACTTCCTGTTCCTTGAATATCTGATAATCCAAATGGATAGGTTGGTGTGTCGATTCCCTCTAATAGACTTGTAAAATAGGCTTCACTATCATTGGTTGCTTGTGAATGAAGTGTATGTCCTATAAAGTCTCTATATAAAACTGGTGTTGGAAGATCGGATGTTTTCCCTGATAGGTAAACAGTAATCTCAAATACAATCTTCTCTAACCCAACATGATCTAAAATTAAGTGATGTTGATTGATAATTAGATAGTAATTATCATTCTCTTTATCATCTGCCGATTTTAATTCCAATAATGGTGCCTTGGAAACATCCATTCGTTGATTTCCTGGCTCTGCTAATAATTCTAATTCTGGTAAAGCTACATCTAACTCCTCTACCTCCAATACTGCTTCTCTAAGAACTATCTGAACTGCCTGTGGTAAACCTTCACTGACAACACAGGTACGTAAAACATCATGACGGTTCACTACAAACTGTAAGGCCTCGATAAATAATGCTCTCTTTTCCTCACTTGGGAAGGAGTATAAACTTGGTAAAACATAAGGATCTCCATGATCCTGATCACTCATTAAATAATGGAAATAAATTCCATCCTGTAAAGGTGATAATGGATACATGTCCTCAATATTTGATATCCCGCCTGGGGCTTGTGATACCACAGAATCAATATCTTCTTGACTAAAGTCTAATAATGGAACCATCTCTGGGGTGATCGTATCGATACCTTTTGTTATTCCATTTTCAGGAACTTGATACATCAATTCCGATGAAGATACATTTTGACTGATCACTGCAATGGTAGGTTCTGAGAAAATATCTTTTACTGAGATATTGAATCCTATCTTTTGGATTCTT
Organism: Tenacibaculum xiamenense; assembly: GCF_964513065.1. Lineage (NCBI taxonomy): Bacteria > Pseudomonadati > Bacteroidota > Flavobacteriia > Flavobacteriales > Flavobacteriaceae > Tenacibaculum > Tenacibaculum xiamenense. Next base: position 19,347 of record NZ_CAZEQU010000036.1, on the reverse strand, counting down.
GAAATTAACTGAACAACCAGTAAACTATGTCCTCCTAATTCAAAGAAATCGTCATAAACGCCTACTTGGTCTACACCTAACAATTCTTGCCAGATGGCTACCAATTGTTTTTCCGTTTCATTTCTTGGTGCTACATAATCATTACTTGATAAATCCGAACTATCTGGTTCTGGTAAACCTCTTCTATCTAATTTACCATTGCTTGTGAGTGGCATCTCATCCATTTCCACCCAAATCGATGGAATCATATAATCTGGTAGATACTCTTTTAACTCGGTTTGAATCGCTTCCTTATCAAAAGTATCCTCTGAAACTACATATCCAACCAATCGCTTGGTTCCATTGGCTGCTTCTTTTGCTAGTACACAGCATTGACTAATTGAACTTAAGTTTGATAAACTGTTTTCTATCTCTCCTAATTCAATTCTATATCCTCTGATTTTAACCTGAGCATCTTTTCTTCCTACAAATTCAATATTCCCATCAGGTAACCATTTTACTAAATCACCTGTTTTGTAGAGTCTCTCTCCATCTTTAAATGGATTTGTAATGAACTTCTCTTTGGTTAACTCTTCGTTGTTTAAGTAACCTCTAGCTACTCCTGCCCCTCCTACAACTAATTCTCCTTCAACTCCTACAGGGACTAAATTCATTACCGAGTCAACAACATAAGCCTCTCTGTTTTTAATTGGCTTACCTATTGGAAGGGTTTCCTCGGTAATGTCAATAGTATATGTTGTTGAGAACGTAGTGTTCTCCGTTGGACCATATCCATTAATAATAGTGAGATCTGGATATAGTTCTTTTATTTTATTGGTATAGTTGAACAGAACAACATCTCCTCCAACTAACAAATAACGTAATGAAGCAAAAACACTTGCATCTTCCTCTACTACTCCATGAAACCATGAAGCGGTCATCCACAAGGTAGTAACTTCTTTTTCTTGTAATAATGTTTTAAAGCTTGCCGTATCTAATAGAGTTTCTTTCGTGGTTAATACCAGTTCTCCTCCATTAAGCAATGTTCCCCAGTATTCAATGGTGGTTGCATCAAACGAAATTGATCCTGTTGACAACCAAACCGTCTCTGAATTCAAGGCGACATAATCACAACTCATACTTAAACTAACAATGTTTTTATGCTCTATTTGAACTCCCTTTGGTTGTCCGGTACTTCCTGAAGTATAAATAACATAGGCTAAATCATTTGATGAAATAGTTTTATTTAAAGTCTTTGTTGGATACTCTGAAATTAAGCTATCCCAGTCTTGGTCTAAAGCAACAACACTAATGTTACTTCTATTTTCTAGTACATCTGTATTCGTCTTACTTGTCAATACCAAATTAATCGTAGCATCGCTTAACATATACTCGATACGATCTTCTGGATAACTTGGATCAATTGGTATATAAGCACCTCCTGATTTTAAAACTCCTAAAATTGCTACAAGTAACTCCAAGCTACGATCCATACAGATTCCTACAAACGTATCTGTCGCTACTCCATTCTCTTGTAAATAATGTGCTAGTTGATTTGAACGAGCATCTAACTCCTGATAACTCAAAGTAGTTCCTTCAAATGTAATCGCCGCTGCTTTTGGTGTTTTCTTTACCTGCTCTTCAAATAATTCTACAACAGATTTCTCTGATGGATACTTGAGTTCAGTTGCATTGAAAACCTCCAATATTTCTCTATTCTCTTCTTCAGATAAAATGCCTAGGCGTCTAACTGATGCTTTTTCTTCTGCTTTTAAGCCTTTTAATAAACTCGTTAAGGCTTCTTGCATATAAGACAATACCTTATCTGCATCAATACTTCCTTCTATCTGAGCTGTTAATCCAAAACTCTCTCCAAAATCATCAACATTTAACGTAAATGGATAGTTCGTTCGCTCATCTCCTCCTATAACTTCTAATCCTAAATCAATAGTTTCTCCTTCTTCTGTCTCTGTTACAGAGTGAGAATGACGATAATTTAATAAGGCACTAAACAAAGAAACTTCAGTAGATATTCCACTCCAACCTTGGATACTTGATAGTGGTGTTTGCTCATACGGTAGTAAATCTTGTAAACGCCCTTTTACCTGTTGGATATAGTCCTGTACATCATCTTCCAAAGAAACATAAAATGGTAAGGTATTGATAAATAATCCCAAGGAATCTGCTGAGTTCAACGCTCCTTGTAGACGTCCTGAGAATATTGACCCAAATAAAGCATATTCTGAATGACTACATTTTCCAATGACC
>NZ_CAZEQU010000036.1:0-17095 GCF_964513065.1 Tenacibaculum xiamenense | reverse complement strand
TAATGTATCGGATAAAAGTACACTCGACTCTTTGATCTCATTCGCACTAACCTTTGTATCTGATAAATTAAATGGATATGTTGGTTCTTCAATATCCGCCAATAATCCTTGGAAATACGACTCTCCATCGTTGGTTGCTTGTGCATGAAGTGTATGACCGATAAAATCTCTATACAATACTGGAGTTGGAAGATTAGACTCATGGCCTAATAAGTACATTTGAATTTCTGCGACAACCTTCTCCAATCCAACATGATCCAATACTAAGTGATGCTGATTCACTATCAAGTAATAACGATCATGCTCCTTATCATCTGCCGATTTTAATTGTAACAATGGTGCTTTTGAAACATCCATCCACTGATTCCCTGGAGCGGTTAACTCTTCTAATTCAGTTAAAATATCAGCTTTGTTATCAAAGATTAGTTCTTCTACTGATAATACCGCTTCTCGTTGTACTACTTGAACCGCTTTTGGTAAGCCTTCACTTACAACACTAGTTCTTAAAACATCATGACGATTGACTACAAATTGTAATGCCTCGATAAATAATTGACGCTTTTCTTTGTCTTTAAATGATAGTAAGTTCGATAATACATATGAATCTCCTTGCTTTTTATCACTCATTAAATGGTGGAAGTAGATTCCTTCCTGTAATGGTGATAATGGATAGATATCTTCAATATTAGAAACGCCTCCTGAAATCTTTGAAACTACCCTATCAATATCTTCTTGAGTAAAATCTAACAATGGAACCATTGATGGAACGATATGCTCCACTTCTGGTGTAATTCCATTGGCTGGAACTTGATATCTTTCTGTATCAGACGATAGTTTTTCTGCTATCTGTGCAATCGTGGCATTGGTAAAAATATCTTTTACCTCTATGTATAAATCAAGCTTTTGTAATCTTGAGATTAATTGAACTACTAGTAAACTATGTCCTCCTAATTCAAAGAAGTTATCATAAACTCCTACTTTTTCTACGCCCAATATATCTTGCCAAATAGTAGCGATTTGTTCTTCTACTACAGTTCTTGGAGCTACATAGGCTTTGGTTGACAATAAAGATCCATCTAGTTCTGGTAACCCTTTTCTATCTAACTTCCCACTAGCGGTTAATGGCATTTCTTCTAGTTCAACCCATAAACTAGGAACCATGTATTCTGGTAAGCTCTCTTTTAATTCAGCTTGAACTTTTTCTTTATCGAAATCTCCTCCTGCAACCACATATCCAACCAATCGTTTGCTTCCTGTAACATCTTCTTTAGCAAGTACACAACTGTTTTGAATATTGTCTATAGCTGCTAAGGCTGTTTCAATCTCTCCTAATTCTATTCTATATCCACGAACCTTTACTTGTGAATCCTTTCTTCCTACATATTCTAAAGTTCCATCAGCTAACCAACGAGCTAAATCTCCCGTCTTGTAAATTCTTTCTCCTTCCTTAAATGGATTCGGAACAAACTTTTCATTCGTTAGTTCTTCTCTATTTAGATATCCTCTAGCAACTCCTTTTCCTCCTACACATAATTCTCCTACAACACCCACTGGTACTAATTCACTCGATTCACTTAAAATATAAATTTGAGTGTTGGCTATCGGACGTCCAATAGTTTGAACTCCGTTTAATTCTCTTTTGATAAATGTGCTATAGGTAGTCGCCTCAGATGGTCCGTATAAATCATAGATCACTTCTACTGAGCTCTCTTTGTAAATGCGATCTACTAAACTTGGTAATAATGGCTCACCTGCTAGGTTAATTGTTTTTACTGCTTCTGGTAATTTTCCTGATTCTAATACTCCTAATAAAACACTTGGTACGGTATTGATTAGTGATACAGAAACTTCTGAATCTTCAACTAATGATAATAAGTTATCCACTAACTCAATTTTTGCTCCTGATGCTAATGAAGTAAATATCTCAAAAATCGATAAATCAAAATTGATAGAAGTACTAGCAAGCATTCCTAAATCCAATGAATCTTTGAAATTATCTATTGCCCAGTTCACTAGGTTGAACATATTTCCATGTTCAATAAGTACTCCTTTAGGTTTTCCTGTACTTCCTGAAGTATAAATTACATAAGCAAGATTCTCCTGAGAGATTGACTTATAGCTTAATTTTCTTGTTGAATACTCCGAAATCTGATCCCAATCAGTATCTAACGCAATGCTTGTAAATCCTTCTTTATCTTCTAAAACATCTTGGCTTGCGGCATTACTTAATACTAATTCAATTCCAGTGTCTTCTATGATATATTCGATACGATCATTCGGATAGTTAGGATCGATTGGTACATAGGCACCTCCTGATTTTAGAACTCCTAAAATTCCTACGATCATTTCCAAGCTACGCGTCATACAAATTCCTACCAAGTTATCTAGTTGAACTCCCTCTGCTTGTAAATAACGTGCTACTTGATTCGAACGCTGATCAAGTTCTTTATAGCTTAATGCTTCTCCTTTATAAACAACAGCAACTTGTTTTGGTGATTGCTTTACCTGCTCTGAGAAAAGATCTAGTATCGTTGTATCTAATGGATACTCAACTTCAGTATTGTTGAAAGTATCTAACAATAACTGCTCTTCTTCTTTTGGTAAGATAACGGCATTGTTTACCGCTACAGTTTCTTCAGAGTTTAAACCTTGTACTAATTGTTCTAAGGCTTCTTGCATATACTCTATAACACGAGTAGCCTCAATACTTTCATCTATTTGAGCTGTTAATCCGAAATCAACCCCATAATCATCAACACTTAAAGTAAATGGGTAATTCGTACGTTCATGACTCTCTATTTTTGTAATCCCTAAACTCGTCGTAAGACCTTCTTCATTTGAAACTTCTAAAGAATGACGGTAGTTTAATAAAGCACTAAATAAAGGAACATCGTTAGAAATTTCACTCCAATTTTGAATATCTGCTAATGGACTTTGCTCATAAGATAAAAGCTCATTTAATCTATTTTTAACTTCTATGATATAGTCTGAAATACTTCCTTTTAATTCCGTTAAAAATGGTAAAGTATTAATAAACAACCCTAATGAATCCACTGAGTTCGAAGCTCCTTGTAGACGTCCTGAGAATAAAGATCCAAATAGAGCATATTCTGAGTTACTACATCTCCCTACAACTAAACCATATGCTGCATGGAATAAAGGCGCTGGACTAATACCAAACTTTATACTTATATTTCGAATTTCCTTACTTAAGTCTTTGTTTAAAAGCTTACTTGATTCTTTTATTTCACCTCCATCTCCTTTAATATTTGATAAACCAAATGGATAGGTAGGTTCTTCTATATTTTCAAGTAGCTCTTTGAAATACGATTCACTATCATTAGTTACTTGTGAATGTAACGTATGACCTATAAAATCTCTATATAATACTGGCTCTAAAAGTGTTGTTGTTTCTCCTGAAAGATAAACCTCAATCTCTGCTACAATCTTCTCCATTCCAATATGATCTAAGATCAAATGGTGTTGATTCAATACTAAATAACAGCTACCACTTTCTAAATCATTTACTGATTTTAGTTGTAATAATGGAGCTGTTGAAGCTTCTATCCATTGATTTCCTGGAGCTATTAATTTCTCTAATTGAGATTTGGCTTCTGTAGTATTTTCAAATGTTAGTTCTTCTATCAACAACACTGCCTCTCTTTGTACTACCTGCACTGCTCTAGGTAAGCCCTCACTTACAAAACATGTTCTTAATACATCATGACGGTTTACTACAAATTGTAGAGCTTCTACAAATGAGCTTCGCTTTTCTTGATCTTTAAAAAATAATAGACTCGATAAAACATAAGGATCTCCTTGCTCTTTGTCACTCATCAAATAGTGGAAATAAATTCCTTCTTGTAATGGTGATAATGGATAGATATCCTGAATATTTTCAACTCCTCCTGGAACCTTTGAAACTATTGCATCAATATCTTCTTGGTCAAAATCCAATAAAGGAACCATTTCTGGAACGATATAATCTGTATCCTCTGTAATTCCATTCGCTGGAACTTCGTAAGTTGAAATCTCTGAAGATCCTCTTTCTGCTATTTCTGCAATCGTTGGATTTGAGAAAATATCTTTTACTGCGATGTTGAAATCTATCTTTTGCAATCTCGATATCAACTGAACAACTAATAAACTATGTCCTCCTAATTCAAAGAAATTATCATAAACTCCAACCTTTTCTATACCCAATACATCTTGCCAGATACTCACCATTTGAGATTCTAGCTCATTTCTTGGAGCAACATACTCTTTGGTTGATAATAGAGAGCCATCTGGTTCTGGTAAGGCTTTTCTATCTAATTTACCATTCACTGTTAATGGCATTGTTTCTAACTCAACCCATAAACCAGGAACCATGTATTCTGGAAGAACTTCTTTTAATTCGTTTTGAATGTTTTCCTTATCGAACTCTCCATTTGAAACTATATAAGCAACCAAACGTTTGCTTCCTATGCTATCGTCTTTAGCTAATACACAACATTGACTGATACTTTCTAATAATGATAACGCATTCTCAATCTCTCCTAACTCAATTCTATATCCACGAATCTTAACTTGATTGTCTTTTCTTCCAATATATTCTATTGTTCCATCTGGTAACCAACGAGCTAAATCTCCTGTCTTGTAGATTTGATCTCCTTCCTTAAATGGATTCGAGATGAACTTCTCATTGGTTAATTCTTCTTTGTTTAAATATCCTCTAGCTACCTGAACTCCTCCAATACATAATTCTCCTGCAACTCCTACTGGTGCTAAATTCATTGAATCATCTAGTACATATAAACTTGTATTGGCTACTGGACGTCCGATTAATACATTATCGATTTGTTTGTCTAATGGAACTGGCCAATAACTTACATCAATTGCTGCCTCGGTTGGTCCGTATAAGTTGTGTAGTTCCGTTCCCGTAAACTTCTCATTAAATAATGCTACATGATCTACCTGTAAAGCTTCTCCACTACAAATTACACGACGTAAAGAAGAACAATCTCCTGTTTCTATTTCTTCTAAGAACACTCTTAACATCGATGGTACAAAGTGCATCGTTGTTACTTTTTGTTCTTCTATAATTTCTTTTAAATAACGAGCATCTTTATGACCTTCTGGTTTTGCAAATACTAATTTCGATCCACAAATTGCTCCCCATAATAACTCCCATACTGATACATCAAAACTGAAAGTTGTTTTTTGTAGAATGGTATCCTCTGAGGTTAACTGGTATTCTGATTGCGTCCATAATAAACGATTCACAATACCATTGTGCTGGTTCATTACTCCTTTTGGCTTTCCTGTACTTCCTGAAGTATAAATGACATAAGCCAAGTTCTTTGGAGATATTACCGAAGTTAAAACTTCTTTAGAGTAATTCTCTATCGTTTCCCATTGGCTATCTATAGCAATAGCTGTAATACCTTCTCGATCTCCTAGTACTTCTGAATTAACTTTTGCACTAGTCAATACCAATTTGATATCAGCATCAGTGAGCATATACTCAATACGATCCTCTGGATATTCTGGATCAATAGGAACATAAGCACCTCCTGATTTTAAGATCCCTAAAATACTCACCAGCATTTCAATGCTTCGTTCAATGCAAATACCAACTAAGGTATCTGGAGTAACTCCTTGCTCACGTAAGTAGTGCCCTAACTGATTTGAGTGCTCGTCTAATTCCGCAAAGGTTAATGCTTCATTTTCAAAAACAACTGCAATCGCTTCTGGAGTTCTAGCTACTTGCTCTGCAAATAAATCAACCAGTGTTTTATCTAATGGATACTCAGCATAAGTATCATTGAAGCTATTTAGTAATTCTAGTTCCTCTTTTGGTAAAATTGCTGTATCAGTAACTTTAATAGCTTTTTCAGAAGTCAATCCTTCTAATAATTGCTCTAAAGTTTCTTTTATAAAATCTATAATACGAGTCGCATCAATATGTTTTTCGATTTGTACAGTTAACCCAAAATCAACCCCGTAATCATCAACATTTAAAGTGAGTGGATAATTCGTTCGCTCATGGCCATTAATAAGAGTTATTCCCAAGTCCTTCCCTAATGAAGTATCTTCTGCATTATTAGGATCTATTGAATGACGATAGTTTAATAAAGCACTAAATAATGGAACTTCATTAGAAATATTACTCCAATTCTGAATATTTGACAATGGAGTTTGTTCATAAGGTAACAACTCATTCAATCCTTGCTTAATCTGTTGAATAAATTCTGTAATGTTCCCCTCTAGTTTTGCAAAAAACGGTAAGGTATTTATAAACAACCCTAAAGATTCATCTGCTCCAGAAGCTCCTTGTAAACGACCTGAGAATAGTGAACCAAAAATAGCATACTCTTTATTGCTACACTTTCCAACAACAATTCCATAAGCAGCATGGAATAAGACTGCTGGACTCATTCCTAACTCGGTACTAACTTCTCGAATTTGCTTACTTAGTTCTTTGGGTAATCTAGTTTCTAATTCCTCAATTCCGCTACCATTTCCTAAAACATTCGTTAAGTTAAATGGATAAGTAGGTTCTTCAATACTTCCTAGTAAACCTTTGAAATAAGCTTCATCATCATTGGTTATCTGTGAGTGTAAATTATGTGCAATAAAGTCGCGATACAGTACTGGAATAGGAAGGTTTTCTTTATTTCCTGATAAATATTGCTCTATCTCAATAATCACTCTTTCTAAACCTATATGGTCTAATACTAAGTGATGTTGATTTATAATTAAATAATAAGTTTCGCTATCATTATCATCTGCCGATTTTAACTGTAATAATGGAGCTTTTGAAATATCCATCCATTGGTTTCCTGGAGCGGTTAATTGCTCCAATTCAGTTAAAACATCTGTTGTCTTGTCAAATACTAATTCTTCTATCGATAATTGAGCTTCTCGTTGTACTACCTGAACTGCTTTTGGTAAACCTTCACTTACAATACAAGTTCTTAATACATCATGTCTGTTTATTACAAACTGAAGAGCTTCAATAAACAAAGCACGTTTTGCTTTGTCTTTAAAGGATACAAGATTAGATAAAATATAAGTATCGCCTTCCTGCTCATTACTCATTAAATAATGAAAGTGAATTCCTTCCTGTAATGGTGATAAAGGATAGATATCCTGAACATTCGAAACGCCTCCAGGAACCTTCGAAACCACCATATCAATATCTTCTTGAGTAAAATCTAATAATGGAACCATCGCTGGAACAATATACTCTACTTCTGTTGTAATTCCATTGGCTGGAACTTGATATCTTTCAGTATCAGATGATAATTTTTCTGCTATCTGTGCAATTGTGGCATTGGCAAAAATATCTTTAACCTCAATGTATAAATCAAGTTTTTGTAATCTCGAAATCAATTGAACCACTAGTAAACTATGACCTCCTAATTCAAAGAAATTATCATAAACTCCAACCTTTTCTATGTCTAATATATCCTGCCAAATCGTAGCGATTTGTGATTCCACCATAGTTCTTGGAGCTACATAGGCTTTGGTTGATAATAAAGATCCATCTAGTTCTGGTAACCCTTTTCTGTCTAACTTCCCGCTAGCTGTTAATGGCATCTCTTCAAGTTCAACCCAAAGTGATGGTACCATGTATTCTGGTAAAACCTCTTTTAATTCGGCTTGAACTTTTTCTTTGTTGAATTCTCCTTCCGAAACTACATAACCTACTAAGCGCTTGCTTCCTGTAACATCTTCTTTAGCAAGTACACAGCTGTTTTGAATATTGTTTATTGCTGCTAAAGTAGTTTCAATCTCTCCTAATTCTATTCTATATCCACGAACTTTTACTTGTGAATCTTTTCTTCCTACATATTCTAAAGTTCCATCAGGTAACCAGCGTGCTAAATCACCTGTCTTGTAAATTCTTTCGCCTTCCTTAAATGGATTCGGAACGAATTTTTCATTGGTTAGTTCTTCTCTGTTTAGATACCCTCTAGCAACTCCTTTTCCACCTACACATAATTCTCCTACAACACCCACTGGTACTAATTCATCCCTTTCACTTAAAATATAAATTTGAGTGTTGGCTACTGGACGTCCAATAGTTTGAACCCCATTGAATTCTCTCTTAATAAATGTACTATAGGTAGTTGCTTCTGAAGGTCCATACAAATCATAGATCGCTTCTACTGAGCTTTCTTTGTAAATACGATCTACTAAACTTGGTAATAATGGCTCACCTGCCAGGTTGATCGTTTTTACCGTTTCAGGTAATTTTCCTGACTCTAAAACTCCTAATAAAACACTTGGTACAGTATTAATAAGTGATACAGAAACTTCTGAATCTTCAACTAGTGATAATAAATTATCTACTAATTCAATCTTTGCTCCTGATGCTAATGAAGTAAATATCTCAAAAATCGATAAATCAAAATTGATAGAAGTACTTGCTAGCATTCCTAGATCCAATGAACCTTTAAAATTGGCAACCGCCCAATTCACTAGGTTGAACATATTTCCATGCTCAATAAGTACTCCTTTAGGTTTCCCTGTACTTCCTGAGGTATAAATTACATAAGCAAGATTGTCCTGTGATATTGACTTATAGCTTGGTTTTCTTGTTGAATATTCTGAAATCTGATTCCAATCGGTATCCAGAACAATGTTTGTCAAACCTTCTTTATCCTCTAAAACACTTCTACTTGAAGTATTACTCAATAATAATTCAATTCCTGTATCTTCAATGATATAAGAAATACGGTCATTCGGATAGTTAGGGTCAATTGGAACATACGCTCCTCCAGATTTTAAAACTCCTAAAATTCCTACAATCATCTCCAAACTACGCGTCATACAAATTCCTACTAATCCATCTGGCTGAACTCCTTGAACTTGTAAATAGTGCGCTATTTGATTCGAGCGTTGATCAAGTTCTTTATAACTTAATTCTTCTCCTTTATAAACAACAGCGACTTGTTTTGGTGATTGCTTCACTCGATCCGAAAATAAATCTAAAATGGTTTGATCTGTTCCAAAATCAACAGTTGTTGCATTAAAATTCTCTAATAATTGCTTCTTTTCTTCCTGTGCTAAAATTGATAAGCTTGCAACTGGTATAGCTTCTTTTGATTGTACACCTTCTATAAGTTGTACCAAAGCTTCTTCCATAAAAGCTAGTACTCGTTCTGTATCAATACTTCCGTCAATCTGAGCAGTTAACTTAAACTCTTTTCCATAATCATCAACATTTAATGTAAATGGATAATTCGTACGCTCATGATCACTTAAAATCTCTATCCCTAAATCAATAGTATTTTCATCAATCTTTTCTGTTTCTAATGATGAATGACGGTAATTTAATAAGGCACTAAAAAATGGAACCTCATTAGATATATCGCTCCAAGATTGAATGCTTGATAGTGGAGTTTGCTCGTATGGCAACAAATCTTGTAACTTTTGATTAACTCCTTCTACATACTCAGATACATTTCCTTTAAGATCTACTAAGAAAGATAAAGTATTAATGAATAGCCCTAGTGATTCTGCTGCTCCTGATGCTCCTTGTAAACGTCCTGAGAATAAAGTACCGAATAGTGCATAATCTGTGTTACTACAGATACCTACCACAAGTCCATAAGCTGCATGAAATAGCACTGCAGGGCTCATTCCTGAATCAACACTTACCTTTCGAATAGCCGTACTTAATTCTTCTGGTAAAACAAGTTGCGATTCTTTAATCCCTTCTCCTGTTCCCAAGATGTCTGATAAACCAAAAGGATAACTTGGCTCATCAACTCCTTTTAAAAGTTCTTTGAAATAAGATTTACTATTGTTAACTGATTGTTGATGTAAGGTATGTCCAATAAAATCGCGATATAAAGCAGATTTTGGTAAACCAGTTGCTTTTCCTGATAAATATGCATACACCTCATTCACAACAATTTCCAAACCAACATGATCGAAAACTAAGTGATGTCTATTTATAATTAAATAGTACTTATTATTTGCAATATCATCTGCGGATTTTAACTCTAGTAATGGTGCTTTAGAAAGATCCATCCATTGCTTTCCTGGAGCTGTTAAAGCTCTAAGCTCTGATACATCTATATCTAACTTTTCAACTTCTAACGATACGTTTCTGAGTACTACTTGAACCGCTTTGGGTAACCCTTCACTGACAATACAAGTACGCAATACGTCATGGCGATTCACTACAAATTGAAGAGCCTCCGTAAATAAAGCTCGTTTTTCTTCACTTGAAAATGAATATAAACTCGGTAATACATATGGATCACCATGCTCTTTATCACTCATTAAATAATGGAAGTACATCCCCTCCTGCAATGGTGATAATGGGTAGATATCCTGAATATTCGAAAGATCCCCTACTTTTGAAACAACTTCATCAATATCTTCTTGACTGAAATCCAATAAAGGAATCATCTCTGGTACAATACGATCAATATCTTCGGTTATTCCATTCGCTGGAACTATATAAGTTGGTGTTTCAGAAGATATTTTTTTGCTAATTTCTGCAATGGTAGGTCCTGAAAATATATCATTAACATTAACATAGAAATCCATTTTTTGCATTCGAGAAATCAACTGCACAATTAATAAACTGTGTCCTCCTAATTCAAAGAAATCATCATAAACACCTACTTGATCTACACCTAACAATTCTTGCCAGATGGCTACCAATTTTTTTTCCGTTTCGTTTCTTGGTGCTACGTATTCCTTACTTGATAAATCCGAACTATCTGGTTCTGGTAAACCTCTTCTATCTAATTTACCATTGCTCGTTAGTGGCATCTCATCCATTTCCACCCAAATCAATGGAATCATATAATCTGGTAAATGCTTTTTTAACTCGGTTTGAATCACTTCCTTATCAAAAGGACCTTCTGAAACTACATATCCAACCAAACGCTTAGTTCCATTGGCAGCCTCTTTAGCTAGTATACAACATTGACTAATTGAGCTTAAGTTTGATAAGCTGTTTTCTATCTCTCCTAATTCAATTCTATATCCTCTAATTTTAACCTGAGCATCTTTTCTTCCTACAAACTCAATGTTCCCATCAGGTAACCATTTTACTAAATCACCTGTTTTGTATAATCTCTCTCCCTCTTTAAATGGATTTGGAATGAATTTTTCTTTGGTTAATTCTTCATTATTTAAATAACCTCTAGCAACTCCTGCTCCTCCTACAACTAATTCTCCTTCAACACCTACGGGTACTAAATTCATTGCTGAATCAACAATATAAGCCTCTCTATTCTTTATTGGCTTACCTATTGGAAGATTCTCTTCTGTGATTTCTATCGAATACGTAGTTGAGAATGTGGTATTCTCTGTTGGTCCATATCCATTAATGATTGTTAAGTTTGGATACAGTTCCTTTATTTTATTGGTATAGTTGAACAGAACCACATCTCCTCCAACTAATAAATAACGTAATGAAGCAAAAACGCTTGTGTCTTCCTCTACTACTTGGTGGAACCATGAAGCGGTCATCCATAAGGTAGTAACTTCTTTTTCTTTTAATAATGCTTTAAAACTTGCGGTATCTAATAAAGTCTCTTTCGTGGTTAATACAAGCTCTCCTCCATTGAGTAATGTTCCCCAATATTCAATGGTGGTTGCATCAAACGAAATTGATCCTGTTGATAACCAAACCGTATCTGAATTCAAGGCTACATAATCACAACTCGTACTTAAACTTACAATGTTTTTATGCTCTATTTGAACTCCTTTTGGTTGTCCAGTACTTCCTGAAGTATAGATCACATATGCTAAATCATTTGATGAAATAGCTTTATTTAAAGTCTTTGTTGAATATGTTCCTATTAACGAATCCCATTCTTGGTCTAAAGCAATAACTAAGATGTCTTTTTTATCTGCGAGAGTTTCTTTGTTTGACTTGCTTGTTAATACCAAATTAATTGTAGCATCACTCAACATATATTCGATACGATCTTCTGGATAAGTTGGATCAATCGGTACATAAGCACCTCCTGATTTTAAAACTCCTAGAATCGCAACAAGTAACTCCAAGCTACGATCCATGCAGATTCCTACAAACGTATTTGTGTCTACTCCTTGACCTTGTAAATAATATGCTAGTTGATTTGAACGAGCATCTAACTCCTCATAACTCAAAGTAGTTCCTTCAAAAGTAATCGCGGATGCTTTTGGTGTTTTTTGAGCCTGCTCTTCAAATAATTCTATAACAGATTTCTCTGATTGATACTTAAATTCAGTTGCGTTAAATACTTCTAATATCTCTTTACTTTCTTCTTCAGATAAAATACCTAAACTTCTAACTGATGCTTTTTCCTCGGTCTTTAATCCTTTCAATAAACGAGCTAAGGCTTCTTGCATATAAGACAATACCTTATCTGCCGAAATTTGTTCATCAATTAGTGCTGTAAGTTCGAAAGTTGATCCATAATCGTCAACATTTAATGTAAAAGGATAATTTGTACGTTCCTGACCACTTATGGTTGTAATTCCTAAATCGAAAGAACTACTTATTTCCTCTTCAGAAACTTGGGAGTGACGGAAATTCAATAAAGCACTAAACAATGGAACTTCATTTGAAATTCCGCTCCAACCTTGCACTTCTGATAATGGTGTTTGCTCATAAGGCAATAATTCATTCAGATGCTGCTTAATTTCGTTGATATATTGAGTAACATTACCTTCTAAAGAAGTATAAAATGGTAAGGTATTGATAAATAGCCCAAGTGAGTTTGCTGCAGCTAAAGAACCTTGTAAGCGACCAGAGAATAACGATCCAAATAGGGCATACTCAGAATTACTACATTTTGCAACAACTAATCCAAAAGCAGCATGGAATAATACCGCTGGACTCATTCCTAATTTCGTACTAATCTCTCGAAGTTCATTACTAACATCTTCAGATAAGACAGCTACTGACTCTTTAATATGACTTCCGTTACCTCTGACATTTGATAATTCAAAAGGATAAGTAGGTTCTTCAATATCACCTAATAAATCTTTAAAATAAGTTTCACCATCATTTACAGATTGCGCATATAATGTATTCCCTATGAAGTTTCTATATAATCCAGTTGTTGGAAGACTTTCTTCGTTTCCTGAAAGATACATTTCAATCTCTCCAATAACTGTTTCTAAACCAACATGATCTAACACTAAATGGTGCTGATGTATAACTAGATAATAATTATTGCTTGTATGATCATCTGCCGTTAACAAATTTAGTAATGGGGCCTTGGCAACATCCACCCACTGATTTCCAGGAGCTGTCAATTGCTCTAATTCAGATAAAACATCTACTTTAGTATCAAATGTTAGCTTCTCTATCGATAATTCAGCTTCTCGCTGTACTACCTGCACCGTTTTTGGTAACCCCTCACTTATAAAACTAGTTCTTAAAACATCATGTCGGTTTACGACAAATTGTAAAGCCTCGATAAACAAAGCACGTTTTTTATTATCAGGGAATGATAATAAACTTGGTAATATATATGGATCGCCTTGCTCCTTATCACTCATTAAATAATGGAAATACATTCCTTCCTGTAATGGTGATAAAGGATAAATATCTTGAATGTTTGAAACTCCTCCTGGAATCTTCGAAACAACCGTATCAATATCCTTTTGGCTAAAATCTAACAATGGAACCATCGAAGGAACTATATATTCCACTTCTGGAGTAATTCCATTGGTTGGAACTTGGTACATTGATGATAAAGGCATTGCTATTTCAGCCATTGACGCAATCGTGGCGTTTGAGAAAATATCTTTTACGGCTATATGATAATTCAGCTTATGTAAGCGCGAGATTAATTGAACAATTAATAAACTGTGCCCTCCTAATTCAAAGAAGTTATCATAAACACCTACTTTCTCTAAGCCTAATAAGTCTTGCCAAATCGTAGCAATTTGCTCTTCTACCTCAGTTCTTGGAGCTACATAAGCTTTGGTTGACAATAATGATCCATCCAGCTCTGGTAAGGCTTTTCTGTCTAACTTTCCACTTGCCGTTAATTGCATTTCTTCTAGTTCAACCCATAAACTAGGAACCATGTATTCTGGTAAGCTCTCTTTTAATTCGGCTTGAACTTTTTCTTTATCGAACTCTCCTTCTGCAACTACATAACCAACTAAACGTTTACTTCCTGTAACATCTTCTTTGGCAAGTACACAACTACTTTGAATATTGTTTATTGTTGCTAAAGCTGTTTCAATCTCTCCTAATTCTATTCTATATCCTCTAACCTTTACTTGTGAATCCTTTCTTCCTACATATTCTAAGGTTCCATCAACTAACCAACGAGCTAAATCTCCAGTCTTGTAAATTCTTTCTCCTTCCTTAAATGGATTCGGAACAAATTTTTCATTGGTTAATTCTTCTCGGTTTAAGTATCCTCTAGCAACTCCTTTTCCTCCTACACATAATTCTCCTACAACTCCTACTGGTACTAGTTCACTCGATTCACTTAAAATATAAATCTGAGTATTGGCTATTGGACGTCCAATAGTTTGAACTCCGTTCAACTCTCTCTTTATAAATGTGCTATAGGTAGTCGCTTCTGAAGGTCCATATAAATCATAGATAGCTTCTACTGAGCTTTCATTGTAAATACGATCTACCAAACTTGGTAATAATGGCTCACCTGCAAGGTTAATTGTTTTTACCGTTTCAGGTAATTTTCCTGATTCCAAGACTCCTAATAAAACACTTGGTACGGTATTGATTAGTGATACAGAAACTTCTGAGTCTTCAACTAGTGATAGTAAATTATCTACCAACTCAATCTTAGTTCCTGATGCTAATGAAGTGAATATCTCAAAAATCGATAAATCAAAATTGATAGAAGTACTCGCTAGCATTCCTAGATCCAATGAATCTTTGAAATTATCTATTGCCCAGTTCACTAGGTTGAACATATTTCCATGTTCAATAAGTACTCCTTTAGGTTTTCCTGTACTTCCTGAAGTATAAATTACATAAGCAAGATTCTCTTGAGAGATAGACTTATAGCTTAATTTTCTTGTTGAATACTCTGAAACCTGATCCCAATCTGTATCTAAAGTAATACTTGTGAATCCTTCTTTATCTTCTAAAACTTCTTGGCTTCCTTTATTACTTAATACTAATTCAATTCCAGTATCTTCTATGATATATTCAATTCGTTCTTTTGGATAGTTCGGATCGATTGGTACATAGGCACCTCCTGATTTTAGAACTCCTAAGATTCCTACAATCATTTCCAAGCTACGCGTCATACAAATTCCTACCAATCCATCTGCTTGAACTCCCTCGGCTTGTAAATAACGTGCTACTTGATTCGAACGCCTATCAAGTTCGTTATAACTTAATTCTTCTCCTTTATAAACAACAGCAACTTGTTTTGGTGATTGCGCTACCTGTTCTGAGAAAAGATCTAGTATCGTTGTATCTAATGGATACTCAACTTCAGTATTGTTGAAAGTATCTAATAATAACTGCTCTTCTTCTTTTGGCAAGATAATCGTATTGTTTATCTCTACAGCTTCTTCAGAATTTAAGCCTGTGATTAACTGCTCTAAAGCTTCTTGCATATACTCTATAACACGAGTAGCCTCAATACTTTCATCTATTTGAGCTGTTAATCCAAAATCAACCCCATAATCATCAACACTTAAAGTAAATGGATAATTCGTACGTTCTTGACTTTCTATTTTTGTTATTCCTAAACTTGAGGTAAGACCTTCTTTGTTTGATGCTTCTAGAGAATGACGGTAGTTTAGTAAAGCACTGAACAAAGGAACTTCATTTGATACTCCACTCCAATTTTGAATATCTGCTAATGGACTTTGCTCATAAGATAAAAGTTCATTTAATCTATTTTTAACTTGAGTGATATAATCTGAGGTACTTCCGTTCAATTCAGTTAAAAACGGTAAAGTATTAATAAACAACCCTAATGAATCTGCTGAGTTCGAAGCTCCTTGTAAACGCCCTGAAAATAATGAACCAAAAATCGCGTACTCTGTATTACTACATCTCCCTACAACTAATCCATAAGCTGCATGAAATAATACAGCTGGGCTAATACCTAATTGAAGGCTTACATTTCGAATTTTCTCACTTAACTCTATGTTCAAAAGTTTACTATACTCTTGTATGTCCGCACCATCTCCTTTGATATCAGATAGACTAAATGGATATGTAGGCTCCTCAATGCTTTCTAGTAATCCTTTGAAATACGTTTCACTATCATTAGTTGCTTGTGAATGTAACGTATGACCTATAAAATCTCTATATAATACTGGCTCCAAAAGCCTTGCTGCTTCTCCCGAAAGATAAACTTCAATCTCCGCTACAATCTTCTCTATTCCAATATGATCTAATATCAAATGGTGTTGATTCAATACTAAATAACAGCTACCACTTTCTAAATCTTTCACCGATTTTAATTGTAATAATGGAGCAGTTGAAGCGTCTATCCATTGGCTTCCTGGAGCTGTTAACTCCTTTAATTGAGAGTCAACATCTTTAGTACGGTTATATATTAGCTCTTCTATTGATAACTTCGCTTCTCTTTGAACTACTTGAACCGCTTTTGGTAAACCTTCACTTACAAAACATGTTCTTAGTACATCATGACGGTTTACTACAAATTGTAAAGCATCGATAAAAGATCCACGCTTCTCTTCATTTTCAAAAGACAGTAAATGAGATAAAACATATGGATCTCCTTGCTCCTTTTCACTCATTAAGTGATGGAAATAGATTCCTTCTTGTAATGGTGATAATGGATAGATATCCTGAATATTCTCAACTCCTCCTGGAACCTTTGAAACTATTGCATCAATATCTTCTTGATCAAAATCCAATAAAGGAACCATTTCTGGAACGATATAATCTGTACCCTCTGTAATTCCATTCGCTGGAACTTGATACATTAATGATAACGATGAAGCGCTCTCGCTCATCGATGCAATCGTTGGTTTTGAAAAAATATCTTTTACAGCAATGTTGAAGTCTATCTTTTGTAATCTCGATATTAACTGAACAACTAATAAACTATGTCCTCCTAATTCAAAGAAATTATCATAAACTCCAACCTTTTCTATACCCAATACATCTTGC
>NZ_CAZEQU010000035.1:0-37090 GCF_964513065.1 Tenacibaculum xiamenense | reverse complement strand
CCCATAGGCTTATGTACGATCCTCTCCCTTGGCAACAAGGGAGAAGGACACTCTTTAGATAGAAGTTAGAATTGAGAAGAGAGAATTTAGATATATTTAATCTCGATACTCAATACTAAATTCTCAATACTTGAAAAAGCGATATGATTTTAGCAATATGTTAACTTATACAGTTGAGAGATACTGAAACGATTTAAGGTGATTATAGCAATGGGGCTCACCTCTTACCATTCCGAACAGAGAAGTTAAGCCCATTAGCGCCGATGGTACTGCCACTGGTGGGAGAGTAGGTCGTTGCCTTTCTTTTAAAAACTCCTCATTACTTAATGTAATGAGGAGTTTTTTTTTATCCTTATTTTACTTCTAATATCATTGAATTAAACAACATCTTAAAATACCCGTTTTAGCCATTTTTACTATTAAAATGGCTACTTGGTTAGATATTAATAATAGTTGGAAGAAATGTATCTTAAAATAACTATATCGGTTTCGTTAGGAAGAAACTGATTGCTTAAACAATAAAATATTCCAATTCAAAATGACCTAATAGATATCAACTATTGAAAATGGGAAATCAACATTATTAAACTATAACAATGTTTTCATTATAGCTAAAGTACCATGCCCAAAGGGGAATTCAATTAACGCTTTCTGTTAAGCTCTTATAATGAAATAGATACGTTTTTTTTTTGATAAAAAAAGGGATTGAATTTTATTAAATAATTAATTTTCAGAGGGTATTTTTTAATATTTAGTTTAAGTTAATTTTTAGAGGTTTCTTAAATTTATAGGAGAACTTTAATCCCCCAAAATGAAAATACTTCACACAAGTTTCGAGTGCCACCCGGTAGCCAAAGTTGGTGGTTTAGCCGATGTCGTCGGTGCATTACCAAAATATCAATCGAATTTTGATATAGACTCCTTTGTAGTAATGCCTTTTTATAAAAATACGTATTTGAAAAAGAAAAAACTTCAAGAGGTATATAAAGGTACTATCGATTTAAATGGTAACACTTACGAGTACGTCGTAAGTAAATTTGAATCAAAAAATATCTCTTACAAATTATTTTTAATCCAAATCGTTGGGTTACTGGATACTGAGAATGTGTATGGTTATACAAATGAAACACATCGATATATCGGTTTTCAGAAAGCTTTATTAGATTGGATACAACAGAGCGATTTAAATTTTGATGTTATTCATTGTCATGATCATCACACTTCATTAATACCTTTCTTTATTAATCACTGTTCAGATTACAAATATTTGCAAAATATTCCAACGGTATTAACC
This sequence comes from Tenacibaculum xiamenense, assembly GCF_964513065.1. Classification (NCBI taxonomy): domain Bacteria; kingdom Pseudomonadati; phylum Bacteroidota; class Flavobacteriia; order Flavobacteriales; family Flavobacteriaceae; genus Tenacibaculum; species Tenacibaculum xiamenense. Next base: position 35,796 of record NZ_CAZEQU010000035.1, on the reverse strand, counting down.
ATTCATAATGCACAGTATCAAGGACAGTTTTCTCATGAAAATTTAGATTTACTTCCTGAATTTGATTTTACGAATGTGGGATTGTTGGACTGGTATGGTTCGGTAAATCCTCTAGCTGCAGGAATTAAATGTGCGACTAAAGTGAATACAGTTTCGCCTTCTTATATGGAAGAGCTAAAAGAAAGTGCTTGTGGCTTAGAAGGACTTCTTTCTTCTGAAAGTCAAAAATTTTCCGGTATTTTAAATGGAATTGATACGTCCGTATGGAATCCAGAGACGGATAATTCATTATCTAAGAATTATAAAGTAGGCAATGTTATTTCTGGAAAAAAAGCAAATAAGTTAGCCTTGTGCAAGGAATATGGTTTTAACCCAGATTTACCACTATTCGGATTTATAGGAAGGTTAGTCTATGAAAAGTCGGCAGACTTACTTGCAGATGTTATTCGTGAAGTGCTTTCAAATAATAAAGAACTTAACATTTTTATTTTAGGTTCTGGGAATGAAGAAATAGAAAAAGATATTGAGCAGTTAAAAGAAGAGTTTCCAGAGAACTTTAACGCATATATTGGATATGACGAAGCGCTTTCTCACCTAATATATGCAGGAGCAGATTTTTTACTGATGCCTTCTAGAGTTGAACCTTGTGGTTTAAATCAAATGTATTCATTACGATACGGAACAGTTCCAATTGTTCGAAGAACGGGTGGTTTAAGAGATACTGTGATTGACATAGGAGATGGTGGATTTGGTATTTGCCATGATCAAGCTTCTGTATGGGATATTTGCTATTCTATTGGTAGAGCTATAGAACTTTTCAAAGATCAAAAGAGTTTTAGGAAAATCCAGAAACAAATAATGAAAATCGATAATTCTTGGGATAAATCAGCCAAAGAATATGTAGATCTATACAAATCAATCTAACCAAAAAATAACCAAACTATCATGATTAACAAAAAAGTTCTCGCAATAATATTGGGAGGAGGTCAAGGGTCGCGCTTGTCTCCTCTTACTGATAAACGCTCAAAGCCTTCGGTTTCTATGGCTGGGAAATATAGACTAGTGGATATTCCTATTTCCAATTGTATTCATTGCGATATAAAACGAATGTTCGTGCTTACTCAGTTTAATTCGGCTTCATTGAATAGACACATAAAAAATACATACTCCTTCAGTAGCTTTAGTGAAGCTTTTGTGGATATAATGGCAGCTGAGCAAACACCCGAAAATAAAACATGGTTTCAAGGTACAGCTGATGCTGTGAGGCAATCAATGCATCATGTTCTTAATCATGAATTTGAGTATGCTCTTATTCTATCTGGGGATCAGTTATATCAAATGGATTTTAATAGAATGCTGGAACAACATATTCAAAAGAAAGCTGAAATTAGTGTCGCTACCTTACCAGTTACTTTTCAAGAAGGGACTCAATTTGGAATATTAAAAACGGATAGTGATAGTTTTATTTCTTCATTTGTAGAAAAACCATCGGAAGATGAATTAAGAGGATGGGAATCGCAAGTTGATGAAGAAATGCAAAAGGAAGGAAGAAATTATCTTGCTTCAATGGGAATTTACATATTTAATCGAGACTTACTTGTTGAGATAATGTCGGATACAAGTACTACGGATTTTGGTAAAGAAATAATACCAAATTCTATAGGCAAGAATAAAGTTTTAGCATATCAGTACAAAGGATATTGGACAGATATAGGAACAATTGGAGCTTTTTTTGAGGCAAATATAGGTTTAACTGAAGATGCGCCTAAGTTCAATTTATTTAATCAAACAAAAAGTATTTTAACTCGCCCGAGAATATTACCTCCATCAAAGATTTATGGGACAATACTTAACAAATCCGTAATTGCAGACGGGTGTATTATTAATGCAAAAACAATTGATACTTCTGTTATTGGAATAAGATCACGAATAGGAAAGGGATGTGAGATAAAAAATACCTATATGATTGGAGCCAACCAATACCAAGATAAAGAACTTCTTAAAGGCAATGAAAAAGAAGAAACACCTAAAATTGGTGTAGGTGATAATTGCGTAGTTGAAAATGTAATTATAGATAAAGATGCAAGAATAGGAAATAATGTGGTCATAAAAGGAGGTAAGCATCTTGAAGATACAAACGAGAAGTCCTATGTCATTAAAGAAGGAATTGTTGTTATAAAGCGTGAAGCTGTAATTGAAGATGGTTTCGTTTTACAATAGCTTTAAAACATATAGCCAGAAAAAAATAATTAGAAACAGAGAGGTAAAACCGCACTTAATGAGTAGAATTATTTTATGAAGAAAGTTATAGCACATAGTTTATTTTCGGAATTTGATATTGGATTGTTTAAACAAGGAAAACACTATCGATTATATGAAAAATTGGGGTCTCACATAGCAACTGTTGATGACGTAATTGGAACATACTTCGCAGTTTGGGCTCCTTCAGCAAAAGCTGTTTATGTTGTAGGTGATTTCAATTGTTGGACGGATAATGAGCATTTACTTAATGTAAGATGGGACGAATCTGGTATATGGGAAGGCTTTATTCCTAATGTGGGAAAAGGAAGTTTATACAAATATAAAATTCATTCGCATAATGATAATATCATAACGGAAAAGGCAGACCCTTACGCCAGGCGATTTGAGCATCCTCCAAAAACGGCTTCAGTTGTTTGGCAGGACTCATATCAATGGGAGGATAATGAATGGATGAAAATAAGGAAAGAGAAAAATGCTCTAGATGCTCCTTTTTCGGTATATGAAGTTCATTTAGGGTCATGGAAAAGAAAATTCACCGATAATAATAGGTCTTTATCTTATATTGAACTAGCAGATGAGTTGGTCGCATATGTAAAGTACATGAAATTTTCTCATGTTGAAATTATGCCAGTAATGGAACATCCTTATGATCCTTCATGGGGATATCAAATTACAGGGTATTTTGCTCCAACTTCTCGATATGGATATCCAGAAGAGTTTAAATTTCTTATTGACAAGTTTCATCAAAATAATATTGGTGTTATTTTAGATTGGGTACCATCTCATTTTCCTGAAGATAAACATGGGTTAGGTTTTTTTGATGGATCACATTTATATGAACATCCTGATAGAAGAAAAGGATACCATCCTGATTGGAAGAGTTTAATTTTTAATTATGGAAGAAATGAAGTAAAAAGCTTTTTAATAAGTAATGCTCTTTTTTGGTTGGACCAATATCATATTGATGGTTTACGAGTGGATGCCGTAGCCTCCATGATTTTTCTTGATTATTCAAGAAATTATGGAGAATGGGAACCTAATATGTATGGTGGGAATGAATATTTAGAAGCAATAAATTTTTTAAAAGAGTTGAATGAAGAAGTGTATTTGTCATTTCCAGATGTACAAACAATTGCGGAAGAATCTACCGCTTTCCCTAAAGTATCGAAGCCAACGTATTTAGGAGGACTTGGATTTGGAAAGAAATGGATGATGGGATGGATGCATGATTCTTTACAATATTTTGGTAAACAGCCTATATACCGTAAAAGTCATCAAAATGATTTAACCTTTAGTATGACCTATGCCTTTTCGGAGAATTTTATGCTACCATTATCTCATGATGAAGTTGTTCATGGAAAGAATAGTATAATAGGTAGAATGCCAGGTGATGAATGGCAAAAGTTTGCCAACTTAAGGATATTATATAGTTATATGTTTACGCATCCAGGAAGTAAGTTACTTTTTATGGGAGGCGAATTCGGGCAGCATGCTGAATGGAATTTTAGAGACAGTTTGGACTGGTATGTTTTGGAGTATGATTTTCATAAGGGAATTCAAAAATTAATAATAGACCTTAATTTTCTATATCAAAATTACCCAGCGTTGTATGAAAAGCAATTTGAAAATGATGGTTTCGAATGGATTGCTTATGATGATTTTGAAAATTCAGTAATCAGCTATTTAAGAAAAGGTAAATCTGAAGATGATTCAATAATAGTTGTATGTAATATGACACCTGTGCCTAGAGAGGTATATAGAATTGGAGTACCCAAGGGAGATACATTAGTTGAAATACTAAATAGTGATGAGGAAAAATATGGAGGAACCGGAAATTATGAGAATAAAAAAGTTCGAATTGAAAAATCCAAATGGAATCATAGAGCGTATTCATGTGAAGTTGCTTTGCCTCCTCTTAGCACAACCGTTTTTGCAATAGAATAAAAGCTTTGAAATAACAAAAAACATGCTATAAACTGAATTTAAACAAGTAAGTATCTATCTCAATTACAGAGAAAATCGACTAAACTTATATCGTATGATAATTAACACCCAACTTGAAAATAAAGGGAATCTTTTTCCCGGAAAAGTACTTTCTTTTTACCAAGATGTTGATAAAATCTATTTTAAAACTGAAAACGGAGTTATACTTCAAATAACTATAATACGGGGAAGTGTAATAAGGTTTAGGTATGCTACCGATAATAATTTTGAAAATGATTTTTCCTATGCCATAAGCAATGAAGGAGCAAGAGGTTATAGCAAATTAGAAGTTGGAGACTATGAAAACCACTATAAAATAAAAACAAAGAAAATTGTTATTGAAATTAGCAAATCAGATTTAAGAACTTCAATTTTTGATATTTCAGGTAAGGTTATTTGTAATGATGATTGGGGCTTTCATTGGGAGCAAAGTTATGAATATGGTGGAAATATAGTTAAAATGAGTAAGTCCGCTCCTCAAGGAGAATGCTATTATGGACTAGGAGATAAAGCAACGCATTTAAACTTAAAGGGAAAGAGGTTCGAAAACTGGGCAACAGATCAGTATGCTTTTGGAAAGGATCAAGACCCTTTGTATAAAAGTGTTCCATTTTATATTGGAATGTATGAAGAAAGAGCATATGGGATTTTCTTTGATAATACATTTAAAACCTTTTTTGATTTTTGTAACGAGCGAAGAAATGTAACTAGTTTTTGGGCTCATGGAGGAGAAATGAATTATTATTTCTTTTATGGCCCAGATATGCAAGATGTAATAACAAGATATACTGATTTAACTGGGAAACCTGAACTACCTCCATTATGGGCTTTGGGATACCATCAATGTAAATGGAGTTATTATCCAGAATCAAAAGTAAGAGAAATCACGCAAAAATTTAGAGAATTACAAATTCCGTGTGATGCCATATATTTGGATATTGATTATATGGATGGCTTTCGATGTTTTACATGGAATAAAGATTATTTTCCAGATCCAAAAAAAATGGTTTCCGAATTGGAAGAGGATGGATTTAAAACCGTAGTAATTATCGATCCTGGAATTAAGGTTGATGATGATTATTGGGTTTACAAAGAAGCTTTAGATAAGGATTATTTTTGTAAGAGAGCTGATGGTCCGTATATGAGAGGAAAAGTTTGGCCTGGAGAATGTTATTTTCCTGATTTTACCAACCCAGAAGTTAGAAAATGGTGGTCAGGTTTATTTAAGGAAATTATTGATGATATAGGAGTAAAAGGTGTTTGGAATGATATGAATGAACCAGCTGTTATGGAGGTACCTTCCAAAACTTTTCCAAATGATGTTCGTCATAATTACGATGGTAATTTCTGTAGTCATAGAAAGGCTCATAATATTTATGGAACACAAATGGCGCGGGCTACCTATGAAGGTGTTAAAAAGTATGCGTATCCGAAAAGACCTTTTATCATAACTCGTTCAGCTTACTCTGGGGCACAACGATATACTTCTTCTTGGACAGGAGATAATGTAGCGTCATGGGAGCATTTATGGATTGCTAATATTCAAGCACAACGTATGAGTATGAGCGGAATGTCATTTACAGGAAGTGATATTGGAGGATTTGCCGAGCATCCAACAGGGGAGTTATATACAAGGTGGATTCAACTAGGAGTATTTCATCCATTTTGTAGAACACATTCTTCTGGAGATCACGGGAATCAAGAACCTTGGACGTTTGGAGAAGAGGTAATAGAAGTAACTAAAAAATATGTTGAATTACGCTATCAATTACTTCCTTATTTATACACCATGTTTTGGGAATATGCTGAGTATGGAATCCCTATGCTTAAACCTTTAGTATTATTCGATCAATACGATTTACAAACTCATTACAGGACGGACGAATTTATATTTGGAAATCAAATTTTAGTGTGCCCTGTTCAAGAGTCAAACTCTAAAGGAAGGAGAATGTATATTCCGAGAGGGAATTGGTACAACTATTGGACTAAAGAGTATATTACCGGAGGAATGGAACGATGGGTTGATGCGGATATAGATATAATTCCAATGTTTATAAAAGAAGGAGCTCTAATTCCTAAATATCCCGTTCAACAATATGTAGGAGAAAAAGAAATCAAGGTGTTAAAACTAGAAGCATATTTCAAGTTAGGAGCAAAGGAAGTATCTAAGGTTTATGAAGATGCTCAAGATGGTTATGATTATATGAAAGGAAGATATAGTTTAAGAACTTTTACAGTTACAGGAAAAGAAAAAGAAGTAATCATTCAGCAACATAAAGATGGAACTTTCATTACGGAATACGATACCATCGAATTTGAATTTATAGGTTTACCTTTTACTATAAAAGAGGTAGAAGTGGATAATGTTATAGTTGATTTAAGAAGTGTTCAGAGCTCAGAGAATGATACTATTTTGGGTATTCCAAAAGACTTTAAAGAAATTCATGTTATAGGATAACAACAAAATAAAAGCTCAAGATCTAAATCTTGAGCTTTTTTATAAAGTGAGAGTTATTTTTTAATAAATTTTATCATTTTCATTTGACCTTTATAGGCTATTCTAATGAAATAAACTCCTGGTTGATAATGACGAATGTCCTTAGTATCATGTTTCACTTCATCGATATAATTTCCAGACTGATTATAAATTTTAATGCTACCAACTCTATTACGCAATGATAGTGTGTTATTTATTGGGTTACCAGCTAAAGTAGTTGCGATTGGAGCAGCGCTACAACTACCCAATCTTTTCCAAACTTGAGTGTATATGTTTGGAAATGCATACCTACTCCACCATATAGCTTCATAAAGAGTATTTCTATAAACCACCTTATCTCTTATTCTATAAGTTTTTGAAGGTTGCCATTGTTCAATATTGTCGCAAACACCCCCTGTACTTGGATTTTTAACCTGAATTTGCACAGTTTTTATTGAAGAAGCTCCCTTAGAATCAGTTGCTTTTACGCTAATTGTAAAATTACCATAACTACTAGGAGTCCATTGTGCTGTGTTGGAATTAAATGTTTGTCCACCAACAGTTATTTGTGTGGTTGTAGTATCACCATCCAGATCACTAATATTAGCATTAATAGCAATTGGTTGGAAAGTTGTTTGCTCAAACACTTGACCATTACTTGGCCTAACAATGGTAATTGATGGAGGATTATTGTTTGCTTCTTTTATGGTAACATTTATAGTTGAACTTCCTGTTTTTCCGCCAGCCGTTGTTGCGGTTCCTTTAATAGTAAAACTGCCATATCTCGATGGTGTCCATGAGGCTGTTGTTCCAGTAAAATTTTTATTATCAACATTAATAACTGATGAATATGAACTACCGCCAGTATTTGAAACATTTATTCGGATTGAAACGGGCTTTAATTGGTTTTGAGTTATAACTTGATTGTTTGTTGGCGTAACGAATGCAACCGTTGGATTTGTTCCATTAGAAGTTCCTGTAATCGACCCAGAAATACCATACCAACCCAGAGATGAGTAACGAGAAAATCCGTTACTAGGTGTTCCTTCTGCACCACTTTCAACAATTAAAGTATAATTCCCTGAAGGAAGGTTTTGATTGAAAGTGGCTTTACGGTCTTTTTTGGGATTACTTTGTGCAACAGTAGTTCCACTTGAGTTTATAATACGAGCTTCAATATCTAAGAAAGTAATATACTCAATAGGTTTAACTGTTAAGTTTACTTTGCCTCCTGAACTTCCAATTGAAAAACTAAATCTGTCAGTATCCGTATTGGTTTCTATTAATCCTTTATTGTTTTCTTGATTAACCGTTCCATTGGATATTTGCAAGGCTTTTCCTTGTGAATTATCGTCTTGACGATATGCTAAATAACGTCTGATAAGTGTTAAATCGTTTTCTCTATTGGTAGCAGTATTGTATTCTCCTTTACTATACTGATATAACGGATTTGCCCATGAGCTTGAGAAATAATAATTCCCCATAATTGGAACCCATTGAAATTCAGGTATTCCTTGATAGTATTCACCTCCAGGTGTTCCTCTATCATGACTTAAGCCCAATTGATGTCCGACCTCATGAGCAAGAGTAAGCCCTAAAAATTTAGGGTTTGTTTCTTTATAAATGATCGATGGTCTTGAAGTTCCGAAGGAATTTAGATACGCATATGAACGCCCTGATTGATTTTTCATTTGCGCAATTCCTGAGTTTACAACAGGAGTAGCTGTGTATACAGAATGATCTGTTGTTACATTAACATTAAAAGCAGATAAAGCTGAAGCTAAGCATTGATAAACTTTCCATATATCCTCCTTAGAACCAAATTTAGGATTTGCTCCATTCATTATTTCCCTTAAATCAATATACATTACTTTCGAAGCTCCAGGTAAACTTTGAAACTTTCTAACATCGGTTCCAGGATAATTTCCAATATGTTCTTTGTGATCGTGCTTATGCTCATGGTGTACATGGTCTGGCTTTTCGAAGTTACAAACTGAAACCAATTTATGAGAAGGAACTTTTTGAACTGTTACTTTTCCTATTTTGTTAGTCGTATATTCATAACCATAGCTTTTAGTTTGATCTAAAGCATAACCGTATATATTCTTCTTATTTCCTCGAAGAATAAAAACAGAATTTTCATTTTTTTCAATATTTCCATTTAAAGACATTTCACCATTTTCATGGTAATAATCTTTTAAAGAAATGGAAAGTGAGCGACCGTTATTTAATTTAAATCGAATTTTACGGCTTTGTTTGTTCTCTAAATTCTTTTTGGCGTAGATGTTTAGGATATCTTGAGGGGTTCCAATTTCGATCTTTTTTGATTGTAATTGGGCGAAATTTATTGATGTGAATAGGCACATCAAACAGATTAGAAAGGGTTTGAAGGTTTTCATAATTAGTCCAAATATTAAGTTATTAATGGTTAATTAGCTTAATAGTTGATGTAATCGGATATCACTGATATATAAAACCTTCTAATTGTGTGAAAATAAAGAGGTTAGTTTTTTTGTTCTAAAAAAATCTCTGAACGGTGTTGTTTTGAATACGAAAGGAGAGAAATATGGGATTAAAAACAAGTTATGTCCAAAAACCAATAGAAATTCCAGATACATAACTTCGGCCTTCTCTTAGTTTATATTAATATCAATAATTGAAAAATTATATAACATTCTTTTCTTCGGAAAGAAAATTCTACACTTCAGAAAGATGTTTTCTATCCTTTTCGATTCAAACATAATTTTGATATGACAAATTATTAATTATAAAAAATAAATTATGGGGAAAATTTCAGACAAAGGAATTAATGAGAAAGTAGTATTCAAAGTATTAAATTTCTTGAATAATGCCAAATCAGCTGAGGAGATAGCCTATATTGAAAGAACCGTTTTAGGGCTTGAAGACCAGTTAAAAGATTACAATATCGGAGAGATTGTGGCACAGCGTATTATTGATAAAAGGGATTCTCTTCAAGGATTTTCTAAATTATCTGAATTAAATAATATAAAGGGGTTTGGAGTTGATAAGTTTAATGATTTAATTAACTCTTTTAAGGAGTTGGAAGTGCCTAAGGTAACTGAAAGTAAAGCAGAACCTCTATTTAGATTTGCATCATTTAGTTACATCAATACAAAGACTCAAAATGTTTCCAAGAAAACTCAAGAAGCCGTTGATAATGGGCGTCAAAAGGGTAATAATTTTACTAAAGTTAGAGAGTTTGGGGATCAAGAAATTAAAACCTTAGAGGAGGCACATATTGCAGCACTAGCTAGGTATGATATAAACTTTATCAAAAATCTATTAACAAAACTAACTCATTTAAGTAAGGAATATCATAGCTTAAAAAATGAAGAACTAAAAATATCTTCTATAAGCTATAATAAACTAATTGAACAGAAAATCAAAAAATATGAGGAGAGCCTATCAGATGATGATAAAAAGAGATTGGAGGTTAAAAAAAATCAATTATCGGAAATATTGAATGCTGATGAAAAAATAGAGCAAAAAGTTTATACTCCGGTCTATCCTTCCTCTTTATTTCCTGATTTTAAATTTAGTTACATGGCATTTTCTTCTATAGAGCATTTAGCAGAAAGACTTGAAGAACATGAATTACGCTACTTAGAAAGGAATAATTTTCTTGATTTAGATTTTCTTTTACTTCAAAATAAGTTAAATGAAAAGATAAAAGAAAAACAATCTATAGCCGCTTATCCTGAGTTAAAATGGAAGAAAAAGGTAGCAATACATGGATCGATAATTTCTCTTAAGAATAGATATAGAAATGGTTATGTAGTTTCGATAAATAAACAAGAGAAAACATTTTTTTTAAGTTTAATTACACCAAGTAAGAAATCTTTTATTACCACGGCAAATTTATTATTATTAATAGATGGCAAAGAATACCAAACGGAAACGGTAAATACAATGGAAAGTAAAACACGTCAATTGTTTTTCAAAATGACCATTAGTAATATGCCGGAGCTAAAACCTAACACTTTTTTTTCTTACGAATTCAATATTGAACTAAATTCTGGCGAAAAAATTAGCTTTAAAGAAATAGTTTCTGCTCAAAATGAAATGTGGATAGGTCAGTATACTTATAAAGAAAACCAAAATAATCAAATCGAAAAAAGCTTTAATAATAATATAAGGGTAGATGATTTACACGGTATTATGAGGGTTGCTAGTGTCGATTTGATGTTGGTAGAACAAGAGTTATGTTGTTATGTTCCAGGTGAGGTGGCACATATTGAGAACATAATGGCGAGAGAGTATAAAGAAAAAAGTACAGAATATTTAGAAAGAAGTGAAAGTACCTATACTCAAGAGAACGAAACAGAAATCGTTGAGAAAAACGATACAACTTCTGCAGAAAAACATGATTGGAATAAGGAAATAAAGCGAACTATAGATAATAACACGGATTTCAATTTAAGTGGAACAGTATCATATGGATCCAAAGATGGGCCTTGGTATGCTAATATTAATTCAGATTTAGGTATTGCCCATTCTAAATCGCAATCTAATACCAATGCTCAATCGTATTCTGAAGAAATTACTAAAACTGCTTCTGAATCCATTAGAAATAAAAGTTTTGAAAAAAGATCTACAACACTTATTAAACAATTTAAAGAAGAGAACAAACATGGGTTTGACAATAGAGGTGGCGATCAACATGTATCCGGGGTTTTTAGATGGATCGATAAAATTTATAAAAACAGAATAATCAATTACGGAAAGCATACTTTGTTAGAGTTTATGGTTCCAAAACCTTCTGAGCTATATGTTCAGACATTGGTATCTGAAGATACTAATAATGACCTACCAGAGCCACCAGTAAAACCTGATCTTAAATCGTGGCAAGATGTTACCAGAGATAATTACTTAAAGTATATTAATGATTTTGGTGTAGATGATTATGAAGAGCCAAAAGATATGTATAAATACGAGAAATTTGAGAGTGGTACCATTGATGGAAAATCAGAATTTCTTAAGTTAATCTCGGTAGATAGAGATTTCACCTATACAATACCAACCGATTATTATTTGGAAGTAGTACGCCCAACTTCATCTTATGGAATTACAGGAGATAATATAACGGGTAATATCCACGCGTTTTTCAAAGTAGAAATGCTACATTCCAATTATAATTTTCAGCTGTTGTACCAGAATTTGGGATATTCTATAGCTACAAATACATATATAACTTATCCGATAATAGAAAATCATTTGTTTAACTATGATACTCTAGTAAATATAAAAATATCAGGTAAAGGAGTTTCGAAAGTTAATCATGTAAACCTAGATTTTAGGCTTAAACTAAAAGCATCTGTTTATCAACAATGGCAAAAGGATACATATAAAAGCATTATGGATGCATATCAAGTACAACTTGATAAATACAATGCGAATCTTGCAGCAGCAAATCAAGCTAATGGTAATAATAATGATGCCGATGCTTCTGTATATGATGCTAATCAATATAAAAACCCAGGATTTTATAAAGAGATTGTTAACACTGAACTTAAGCGCTTATGTATCGAATTGTTGTTTTCTCAAAGTAATACATCCATAGATAGATGTGAGAATTATTATGAAATAGATGATAGTTGTATTTGTGATGATGGAGAGAAAGGGCTTCCAGTAATTTCAAAGGATAAATTAGCAAAATTTGATCATTATGCTTCGGTAGTAAAGTTGTTTGAGCAAAGCCTGTTGTGGTCGGTTATGTCTTTTAATTTATATGATTATCACTGGGCAGAAAAGTGCGATTGGGCAAATATGTTGCATAACAATGATACACCAGATAATGATTTTCAGAAGTTTTTAAAATCGGGTATGGCACGTGTATTAGTTCCTATAAGAGAAGGCTTCGAAGAACCATTAATCAACTTTATTACTACTGGCAACGTTAGTCTTGATCCAAATAAACCAAATGATTTTCCTTTCTTTTTATCCATTATGGACGAATTAAAGAAACCTGTAGGTGAAATTGTAGGAGATTCATGGAATACAAAAGTACCTTCAACTTTAACATTAATTCAAGGAGATACTGTATTCCTTCAAAACCAAGGATTACCATGCTGTAGTGATGTTTCTGGTAATAATGGAATTAGCCCGAGCAAAGCTAAGTTAGAAGGAGGAAAACATGAGTCCGGGGAAATTGAAGAGGAGAAATAAAAATTAATTTAACTAAAATATACCTGTTTAGTATAAACAGGTATATTAAAAAATAACGAAATGTTTGAATTAGGAGATAAGTTTAATATTAGAAGTTTATTTGATTGGGAAAAAAACAAATTAGATGAAAGGTCTTATTCTTTTAACAGAGTGTCAGAGTCTTTTGTTACTCTTTGTGATGATCAATCATTACCGCCCAAAGGTATCTATTTTATTGGCAGTAGGACAGTAACTGATAGTTTTGAGAAAAAAGTTAGAGAGTTAGAAGCTAACTCTTTAAGATGGTTGTTTGGAAAGGGGCACGAAGGGTATAAGGATGGTTTTTTAGATCAACCTTATGACTTACCAGCAGAAAGACTAAAATGGTTGAAGGGATCAAGAGCAAAAAATATAAAGGGATTATTTGAGAATAAAGTCGTTTCTCGTAAACATCTTTCTTTTGAATCGAAGTTTTATGGGTATTCAATAATTGGAATAGCTGATGTTAAAGAAAATAATGATAGTGTTTATTTCAAGTTTTGGTATTTTGATTGTTCCAAGAAGTTAAAAGGAAAAATACCTCCGAATGGAATTGATATACAATCTTCATATGAAGATGGGAATGGGGAGACATATATTTATAACCGTAAATTGAGAGGAGATGTCCCTATAGTTTCTGGGATCCTCCCAGGTTGGTCTACAGCACCAAACGGAAGTTCAGTTTCATATTTTAAATATGGTATAGGTTTTTATAATCGGGTTTTAAGCCTAGTGAGAGGTATTGAGTATTCAGATAAGCCAGTAAGAAAAATAAGAGAAGAATATGAGCTAGATCATGGTTCTGTCAAATTTTCATACAATAAAGGAGAGCGACTACTAGAAGATATTTTATCAGTAGAAACTAATTCTAATGAAAAACCTGATCTATTAGGAGGAAGGTCACTCTTTTTTGAGAAGGAATTTCTAGTTGAAGGGTTCGTATCATTTGAGTATAACGTAACTCAAGTTTTCATATCGGAAGGAGGAAAGGAGATTAGGAATAAAGTTACTCCTATATTAGTTCAAAGAAAGTTTAAATCTAAAGCACTGGTTTTTTATGTTAACAATCAAAAGGAAAATGTAGTATATACTCAATTTAATTATTTCAGCATAAAAGTTGAGTTAATGGGAAAATGGATAGAGAAAGGCAAAAAGTTAAAATTTGAAGATTTTATTTATAAAGATAAAGAAAAATTAGAAGAGAGATTAGCCAACTAGTTTAAAGAAGTCTTAACGATAATTTTTTTGTGTGAAAGAAGTAGATTGGAGGATAAACAACAATTATAAAAACAAAAAAGTCGAAACATTTGTTTCGACTTTGAGCGGGAGACCGGGTTCGAACCGGCGACATTCAGCTTGGAAGGCTGACGCTCTACCAACTGAGCTACTCCCGCGGTAAAGCTTTGTGCAATTTCTTGCTATGTTTTTAAAAATTTGAGCGGGAGACCGGGTTCGAACCGGCGACATTCAGCTTGGAAGGCTGACGCTCTACCAACTGAGCTACTCCCGCAGTAAAGCGGTTGCAAATATAAAACCTTTTCTAGAATCTACAAGGGTTTTTTAAGTTTTTTTGCCATGTTTTTTTGTTTGTTTTTGTAAGTTTCATAGAATCAATATCTTCTGTTTATTTTTTTTCTAAATCAATAATGTTACATCGAATAGGAAAAGTTGAAATACTGGCTCCAGAAGATAAATTGCGAACAAAATCAATTGCTTTTATCACATCATGGGTTTGTATTTTTAATTCATTAGAAATACGACCGTCATTTGTCATGTCTGTATTAACTACACTTGGACATAAACAGCATACTTTTATATTAAAAGGTAGTAATTCATCATAGAGTGACTGACTATAACTAACAAAAGCAGCTTTTGAAGCTGCATATGCCGCTATTTTAGATACCGGTTCTAAACCAGCCATTGATCCTAAATTATAAATTTCACCATGTCCTTGCTTTTTCATTTTTTCAGCAGCAATATTACTTATAGCCATGTTAGATATCAAGTTGATATTCATTAACCGTGTTATTTCACTAACCGATAATGTTGTATTACCAGTCATTAATATTCCTGCATTATTAACAACAACATCGATGGTTTTATTTAGATCTACAATGACTTTAATTTTGGATTCAACTTCTAATGGATTATTGAAATCTAAGGAAATAGTTTCAATATCAATCTTTTGGTGTTCGTTGTTTATTGCTGATTTGAGTTTATTAAGATTTTCATGCTTTCGAGCAATTAAAATCAGGGAGTAGTTTTGGGAAGCAAAATAATGTGAAATAGCTTTGCCAATGCCACGACTAGCTCCTGTAATTAAAGCAAGTTTTTTCATTTCAATAAAAGTATTAACGGTTGTTATTGTTCAGAAAAGGGTTGTTTTTATCATATACTTTTACAAAATGAAATCCATAAATTTCAAAACCTTCATTGTAATAAAATTTATGTGATTTTCTATTCCCCGTATAAGTATTTAGTTCTATGGCTTCGCACCCCTTGGATTTTGTGTATTCGTAAATCCAACTAAAAAACTGTTTGCCTATATTTTTACCTCTATATGATTCGTCAAGTACAACATGATCGGGTTCAACACTCATTCCTGAATAATGGCGTACGCTATACCATAACCCCGAAATACCAATAAGCTTGTTATCATGATAAACACCTACACACTCGTAATTTGGGCACTCAATCATTCTTAGTACTCTTTCTTTAAGTATGTCTTCTGGGGTAGTTGAATTAATAACTGTGAGTAGAGGAAGAATGGTTAAAATTTCCTCTTTCTTAATTGCGCTAAAATTTAAGTTCATTTATAAAAGATAATCGTTGGATTATAGCTAATCTTATTCAACCTTTTAGTTTTGTGAGCTAAAACTAGTTTTTCAGCAAATCAAAAAGTTTGAGAGAGTTTGCTAATTTAGTTTGTTTTATTTTTGTGAAATTACTGCTTAAATATGAATTAAATGGAATTTACTATTGAAAAAATAGAAACTAAGGAAACATACGCTTTAAGAAAAAAAATACTAAGAGAGGGAATAGATTTACCTTATCAATTTGAAGGAGATTTTGATCAAAGTACCTTTCATTTAGGAGCTTTTTTAAATGGTAAATTAATAGGGATTGCCAGCTTTATGAAATCGAACAATGATTTGTTCTCATCAGAGCAATATCAGCTAAGAGGAATGGCTACATCGGAAGAGGTTAGAGGTAGAGGTGCAGGAAAAGTATTAGTAAATTCAGCAATTGAAATACTTAGAAATAAAGGTGTAAAAACAGTCTGGTGTAATGCAAGAAAAGAGGCCACTACTTTTTATAAAAAATTAGGTTTTAAAGTAACAGGTAATTTATTTATAGTTGAAAAAGTAGGCCCTCATTTTGTTATGTTTTTCGAGCTTTAAATTACTCTTCAGTTTTTAAAGCTTTTAATTTTTTGATACCATCAACTAAAAACCATCCAGCAAACAATACCCTTACAGCTAAAAAGATAAATTTATTTTCTGTGCGAAAGCCAAAAAGAACTCTGTAAGATTCTTTATCAATTGAAAATGAACGAATAGTTGCATAAATAATTAGCAAACCTATAATAATATATATGACAGGAAGTATTTTTTTCAAAGTCTTGAGTTTAGGTAGTTGTTCTGTTTGATGGAAAATTTTAGACCTTTATTTTTTATAAAAGGTCTAAAATCTAAATATCTTATTAATTTGCAGGTATTTTTATATGATATAACTTTCTGCTTTTATTATTTAATTTAGTTTCCCTTAACCAAGGATTGGCCAACTTGAGTTCTTTATAAGTAACTCCAAAATGCTTGGCAAAACTAGCAATATTAACAATTGCAGTATCAACCGGAACTTCATATGATTTAGTAGGTTTATACAAATCTTCTTCATTATAAACAAAACCATATTTTTTTGGGTTAGAAATAATTTCTTTTAATGCGAGAATTCTAAATACATACCTTGAAGTTTCTTCATTTAACAATAAATCGAAATAATCTGAAGCTTGCTGTTCTCTCATTCGTTTAGAAATTCTTCCCTCACCGGCGTTATAGGCAGCTGCGGCTAAAGTCCAAGAGCCAAATTTTCTTTTTGATCTTTTCAAATACTTAGCGGCAATTTCGGTAGCTTTTTCAAGGTGATATCTTTCATCAACATTATTATTAACTTCCAAACCATATTGCCTAGCTGTACCTTTTAAAAATTGCCAAAAACCAGCAGCACCTGCATACGATTTTACATTCATTAAACCACTTTCAGCTAAGGCTAAGTATTTAAAATCATCAGGTAAACCATATTTTTGTAATAGAGGCTCTATTACAGGGAAATATTTATGTGCTCTTTTAATAAGTAAAAGTCCATTAGATTGCCAATATGTGTTAACTAAAAGCTCTCTATCCATCCGCTCTCTAATATCCTGTCTTTCAATAGGGATTTTCTCCCCAGCTAAATTCATATTTGAAGGCAGCTTTACAGCCTTAATTTCGTAGTTTTCAGCTACATTTTTAACAGTTGGTTCGTTCTCTTTACTAATCGTATTAACAAGTAGGGTTGCCGTACATGTAATGGCTACTATAGGTAATAATCGTAATACTTTATTCATATTGCTTCTTTTTTAACTGTTATATGATCTAATTTAACAAAAAACATTCCGTTTCTAAAATTTTTGAGATAGTTTTTGCTTTGTTGAGTATCATAATATGCGTTCCTTTCTCTATAATTAAGGCCCCTTTAATATTCTTTATAGGGAAAATCTCATCATTATCTCCATGAATATGAGTTACATAAGGAAGTGTGTTACTTTGTTTCCAATGTAATACATTAAAAATGGCCCATTGTAAATATGTTTTATCTCGTACAGATAAATATATTTTATAAAGCTCAGCTCGCTTCTTTAAATAGTCATTAAAAAAATATTGTTCATACTTTTCAATATTGGAAATAATTTTTGAAGGAAATAATTTATAGGCTTTGGTAATTTGAGCCAACTTAAGTCTGTTTGGAAGTTCTTGATTATTCTTTATACTTGAAATAATAATAACTTTGCTGCATGAAATATGTTTACTCATTTCTTGTACCATAACACCTCCAAACGAAACTCCAACTAGTATTGGCTTTTCATGATGAATTTTTTCACACATTCTTTTTGCGTAATCATGAATGGGCTCATTTAAATTTGAAGGTAATATCCAGTCCAAAAATATTAATTCGAAATGTTCTTCGGGAAGCGAAATGAATTCGAATATTTTAGTGTTGGCTGCGAGACCTGGTACAAAGTAAATGGGAATTTTAGTCATTATTCTAGAAACTTTCTTTTATATAACATATCGCCAATATATTCATGAATCTCTATCAATTCATCCGGTAAATCTTTCCAAAGGCGAATTTTTACTTGTTTATTATTATAGGTAATATACGTACTTGCCAAATCCATAATTTCTGGGTCGTCGTATACGTCGTTAAAACTATTAAAGTCTTTTTTAGCAAGCTTATCTTTTAACGTTTTTAACTCATTATCTTCTAGTTTAAACGTTTTAACACCTTCTTCTTTTACATACTGAATTCCGTTGTAAGTGAGGTTACCTTCTTTGTCAATGGTTAACTCATATACAGGACAGTCACCAAAACATGCAGTTTTGCTCAATGAAATTAATACTTTTTCTTCTTCTGCTATAGCCTTATCAATAGCCTCTTTACTGTTTTCTGTAACAAATTTAAAAGCACCTGACTCCTTTAAACGTTGTATCCATATATCGCGATCGTCATCAGGAAGGGTCACAATTCCTATTTTAGTCACCTTAGAATCGTAATTCGTATCTTTCCATGTAATACTACTATTTTTCAATAATTCTAAAGCTTCATTACTATCTTGTGCATATTTTAGTACCACAACTAATTCTTTTGAGTAATCTTTTTCAGGAATAACCGTTTTTTCAACAGTAATTTCTTCTTCTTTTGGAGTCTCGGTAGTTTTTTCAATAGAAGGAGTAACTTCTTTTTCTTTTTTTGGTGAATCACATGACAGTGCAAATAATAATGCAAAGAATAAAATGTATCTCATGATGTTTGATTTTTTTGTTAGATAATACACTCTAAAAATACATTATTTTTGAGGAAATATGATATCAGAAAGTGGTAAAATAAAAAAGGAGAATGGATCTTATTCTGTTGATAATAATACCAATAACAACAATTATTTAGTCTAGTCTGGCTGTTGGAATTTCAAATTTCTACGTTAAAAATACTCGTCTTAACTATAGCTATGCCTGCGTTTTTTGCCTTGAACTTTAATGTTTTACTCGATAAGTGAGATTAAAATGCTCCGACACCTGTGTCGAAATTCTGAAACTAGTTTCCCTTGAATGCTTTGTAGGTTTGCCCAGAAGTAGTTGACTAAGACCATCTTTAGATCAAACAATTATTCTTTTTGGTGTTAGAATAAAAAGAGAAACGAACAATTTTGTAAAAATGCATTGCTCGTTTCTTATGATATTAGCAAAAATCGAACCTTACGATTCCGTCTTCGTCTATTTTTGTTAAGGTAATATTGTGCAATGTATTTACTAGCTCAGGATTCCAAGGAGTTTTTACTTTTACATAATTTTCTGTAAAACCATAAATATAACCTTCCTTATTTTCTCCTTCAAACAAAACAGTAAGTGAGTTACCTAATTGGCTTTCATAAAAAGCTCTTCGTTTCTTAACGGAAAGTCCACGAAGCATTTTACTTCTTTTGGTGCGAACATTTTTAGGAACAACACCATCCATTTCAACAGCTTTGGTATTTGGACGTTCAGAATAGGTAAATACATGTAAGTAAGAAATATCTAACTCACTGAGATAATTATATGTTTCTAAGAATAATTCATCCGTTTCTCCAGGAAAACCAACAATTACATCAACACCGATACAAGCATTAGGCATTACTTGTTTAATTTTTGAAACTCTATCCGTATATACTCTTCTTAAGTAACGACGTTTCATTCTTTTTAAAAGAGTATCACTTCCAGACTGAAGTGGAATATGAAAGTGAGGAACGAATATGTTAGAGTTGGCAACAAAGTCGATAGTTTCGTCTTTCAGAAGATTTGGCTCAATTGAAGAAATACGTAATCTATGAATTCCTTCTACTTTATCCAAAGCTTGAACAAGTTCAAAGAAGGTATGTTCGTGTTTTTTGTTTCCAAACTCACCTTTACCATAATCACCTATATTAACCCCGGTCAATACAATTTCTTTAATTCCCTTATCAGAGATTTCTTTTGCGTTTTTTAAAACATTTTCTAAAGTATCACTTCTAGAGATTCCTCTGGCAAGAGGTATAGTGCAATAAGTACATTTATAATCACACCCATCCTGAACCTTTAAAAATGCTCTTGTTCTGTCACCAATTGAGTAAGACCCTACATAAAAATCAGCTTCTTCTATTTCACAAGAATGAACTTCTCCTATTTCGTTTTTTTCAAGGTCGTTAATATAACTCGTTACATTGAATTTTTCAGTAGCCCCCAAAACCAAATCAACACCATCAACCGCTGCTAATTCCTCTGGTTTTAATTGAGCATAACATCCAACTCCAATAATAAATGCTTGATCGTTTTGTTTAAGAGCAGACTTTACAATGGTTTTAAATCGTTTATCGGCATTATCTGTAACCGAACATGTGTTTATAACATATACATCTGCTTTGTTTTCAAAGTCAACACGTTCAAAGCCTTCATTAACGAAATTTCTTGCAATTGTCGAAGTTTCAGAAAAGTTCAACTTACAACCAAGTGTATAAAAAGCTACTTTTTTATCTACATTCATTTTTCTATCCAAGGTTTATAAAAACCGAATTTTACATAATAAGCTACGGAAATACATACTTTACTAGTTAAAGTTTGTAAATTCGTCACTATAGTATGATTATAGTCAGATTTTAAAAATGCAAAAGTACTCAATTTATGATGATTTTTGAAACAGAAAGATTAAATGTTAGAGAGTTGATCTTGCAAGATTTAGATGGTTTTCATGAGATGCAAAGTAACCCTAAAGTTATGCAGTATGCTGATGGAGAAGTTAAAAGCTATGAAGAGCATAAAATAGAACTTAAACAATTGATATCAAAATATAAGGAAAAAGGAAACGATTTTTGGATATATGCTATAGAAAGAAAGGAAGATAAAACTTTTGTTGGCACTGTAGCCTTGGTTAAAGACAGAGCAGATGACGAGATTGGTTATCGTTTTTTAGAAAAATACTGGGGAAATGGTTACGCAACTGAAATTTGTAAGGGCTTAATAAACTATTGTAAATCAATAGGAATGAAAAAACTCGTTGGGTATGTTGTTGATAGAAATATAGCTTCTGCAATTATCCTTAAAAAGTACAATTTCAAAATTGTAAAACAATTTATAAGTGATGATATTGGACTTCCAGAAACTAAGTATGAACTAATTTTATAAGGATAGCGAAAAAGTTATGTATGCAACACTAAGTAATATTTTAAAAAAATTCTTTAAAGAAAGTACCATATTTAGATATGGTTTTAACGTAGCTCCTATGTATCGAAGGTCTACGGGAAAAGTTAAATACGTTTCAGATGATTTACTAAAAGTACATGTGAAAATTCCTTTAAGTATAAAAAACAGGAATTACGTTGGTTCTATTTTTGGAGGAAGTTTGTTTTCTGCTACGGATCCAATTTTTATGATTCAGTTAATAAATATTTTAGGGAAAGAATATGTCGTTTGGGATAAAAATGCCACAATAAAGTTTAAACGACCTGCTTTTGAAGATGCTCATGTAGATTTTGTTTTTACACAAGAAGAAATTGATAAAATTAAGGAACGTGTGGAAAATGAAAATGAAATAGATTTAGTAAAAGAAATTAAAATTACCAATAAAGAAGCGTCGAAAGTTTTTGCTGAGGTTTCAAAAACAATATACATTGCAGATAAAAAGTACTACAAAAGGAAAAGAAAAAAATAAAGAAACGACTAAAACGAAATTTTATAGGGTAGTGAACGGAAAATACTTTAAAAGTGATCAAGACAGTGTATATAAATTAGAACTAGTCCGAAAATTGTTTTCATTTGTTATTATAATGTTTGTCTTTTTTGCTTGCACCAAAACAAAAATTAAGTATTCTGATAAGGATGTTTTTCGATACAACGAACATTCTAATATTACTTCATTAGATCCAGCTTTTGCGAAAGATCAACGAAATATTTGGGCCGTAAATCAACTATTTAATGGCTTGGTTCAGTTGGATGACGATTTAAGAATTAAACCCGATATAGCAAAAGAATGGACAATTTCTGAGAATGGACAGAGATATGAGTTTACCTTAAGAAAAAATGTGTTTTTTCATGAGAATGAAATATTTGGAGAGGGTAGAACAAGGGTCGTTAAAGCCTCCGATTTTGAATATTCATTTAATCGTTTATTAGACCCTGAAGTGGCTTCCCCAGGAGGTTGGGTGTTGCAAAATGTAGCTCAGTTTAAAGCCAAGAATGACTCTGTTTTTACTATTAACTTAAAAAAAGCGTTTCCTCCTTTTCTGGGGTTGCTAGCAATGAAGTATTGCTCAGTTGTTCCAAAAGAAGCAGTGGAGTATTTTGGTAACAAATTTAGGTCTAACCCCATAGGAACTGGACCTTTTTACTTTAAACTTTGGGTTGAAAACACCAAGCTAGTTTTTCGCAAGAATAAAAATTATTTCGAAAAAGATGAACAGGGAAATAAGTTGCCATATTTAGAAGCCGTGGCAATTACTTTTTTACCGGATAAGCAGAGCGAGTTTTTACAGTTTGTGCAGGGTAATATTGATTTTATGAAAAGTTTAGATGCTTCATATAAAGATGATGTTTTAAATACTGATGGTAGTTTAAAAGAGAAGTATGCAGGTAAGATAAATATGTTGACAGGGGCTTATTTAAATACAGAATATTTAGGGATTTATCTTGATGGGAAAGAAAGTTTACCTGTAAATTCTATTGATATTAGGAAAGCAATTAATTATGGTTTCGATAGAGAAAAAATGATTAAGTTTCTTAGAAATGGAATAGGAATCCCCGCGATAAACGGATTTATACCAAGTGGATTACCATCTTTTAAAAATCAAAAAGGGTACACCTATCAGCCAGAGAAAGCAAGAGAGCTAGTTGAAAAATATAAAAGAGAAGTAGGGAAAAAGGAAGTAGAAATAACTATAACAACGAATAGCAACTATTTAGATTTATGCGAATTTATTCAACGAGAACTTCAAAAAGTAGGAATTCAGACTAAGGTTGATGTAATTCCGCCTTCAACTCTTCGTCAAGGTAAGGCAGGAGGAAAGTTACCTATATTCAGAGCGAGTTGGATTGCAGATTATCCAGATGCAGAAAATTACCTTTCATTGTTTTACAGTAAAAACTTTATTCCTAACGGTCCGAATTATACTCACTTTAAAAATCTTGAGTTTGATAAGTTGTACGAATTGTCTATACAAGAAGTAGACATAAATAAAAGGCATGAACTCTACTACAAAATGGATAGCATTATAATTGCTAATGCTCCTGTGATTCCTCTATATTATGATCAGGTAATACGATTTATACAAAAAAATGTAGAAGGGGTGGGGATAAATCCAATAGACATGCTTCATTTAAAAAAGGTTAGAAAACATGATTAACATATAAGCTGATTATATTCTTTGTTTTTGTATGGTGTTTAAAATCAATTGAATAGATTTTTTAAGAGGTGTGTAATTCTAAATAGGATTAATGTTTAAACCGTGTATGTTAATTAAAAATTGATACTACATAAAAAGAAATTATATGAAAATAATAATGGAATTATATTATTATTGAAGTAACCTTTTTTATTGCTCAGAATATTTATTTATTATTCAATTGTTTAGGCTTAATAGTAGCTCCCCGTATGCTATCCTTAACAATATTTTAAACTTTAGGTTTGGTGCGAGGTACTTTTTTTCTTAAATTGCGTTGCTTTTTAGAACAAGTAAAGTCTAAAGAGAAAAAAACAAACAAACAAAGTACACTCATGTAACTGAGAACGGCGAAGCCGTATCCAATTGCGACCAATCAGCTATTTATTTTATGAACTACGCTAACAGATTGTTTCTTTTATAAGACATGTCTGTAGAGAAAAAAAGGATATTGTATTTCTTGAAAGCCAGGTTTTTATTTTTTTTATGCTCTATAAAAGACTATCGAATCACTAAAAGATAATACAACAATTTCTTCGTAAGTTTTCTGTATTTCCCTCCTTTAAATACTTATAAATTCTAATTGTAAATAGAGTTTGTAGTTATGTTTGCTTTGAGTTTTTAGTAATTATAATAAAATTTTAGAATTAAATTTTATGGTTACAGCACCAATAAAAGTAAAATTATAATAACAACCTTTAATTCATCCCCTCTTACTAAACTAACAAGGATTATTACCAGTATTTCGTCATTTTCCATTTTTAGTCCAAAACAAAAATCTTATTAAAAAACCGTGCTAAGTTTTAAGAACGCTCTTCTTGAAATTTAGAAGAGATATTAACTAACTAATTTTTTTACCATGAAAAAAACAGTAAATGAGTTTTCAAAATTTCACTTATCGGAATCTGCTAAAATTGTAGTAGAAAATGTACCAGGAAAACGCTCTAAGGAGTTGTTAGAACTGCAAAAAGAACTTGAGGGAGCAGTAGTTTCCTATCCTAGAAGCATGCCTTTTGCCATAAAAAAAGCTAAAGGAGCTATTATAGAAGATGTTGATGGAAATCAATTTATAGATTTATTCGCTGGATGTGGAGTAGTAAATGTTGGTCATTGTAATGAAGAAGTACTTTCATATGTTAAAGAACAACAAGATCAGTTAATTCATGCATTGGACTTTCCAACGGAAAATAAATTATCGGCAATACAAAAAATAATTAAAAACTTACCATCGGCTGTACAAAATGACTATAAAGTGAGTTTTGGTGGACCAACAGGGTCTGATGCTGTTGAGGCGGCGATTAAACTTGCTAAAATAAAAACAGGAAGAGATGGCGTGATTGCCTTTTCAGGAGGATATCATGGTATGACATCTGCAGCCTTAGCTGTTACTGCAGATACTGCGTTTAGAAAAACATTAACATCATTAATTCCCAACGTACATTTTACTCCATTTACATATCAATACAGATGTCCTTCTAATGATGATGAATTGGCTTGTAAAAATTACGCAATTGATCGCTTAAAATTTTTATTAGAAAATAAACACTCAGGAATTGCAAAACCAGCTGCAATTATAGTAGAGTCCATTCAAGGAGAAGGAGGTAATGTACCGCCAGTAGCAGGTTTTTTAAATGAGTTGGTAGAAGTAGCTCATCGAAATGATGTGTTAGTGATTTTCGATGAAATTCAAAGTGGTTTCTTTAGAACTGGAGAGTTCTTAGCTTGTATGAATTATGGAGTGATGCCAGACATCATTACCTTGTCAAAAGGTTTAGGAGGAGTTGGTTTTCCAATATCAGCATTAGTTTATAAGAAGGAAATAGAAGCTTGGGGACCAGGTGCTCATATTGGTACCTTTAGAGCAAATCAAGTAAGTTTAGCCGCGGCGAATGGAGCTTTTGATTTTGTAGAAAAATATAATATAAAATCACATACCAAAGAAATGGGGAACTATTTTATGAATGGGTTAAGAGAGTTGGCTGAGGTATTCCCACAAATAGGAGATGTTAGAGGTAAAGGCTTAATGATTGGAGTTGAACTTGTAAAAGACCCATTTACGAAAGACCCATACCCAGAATTAGTAAAGGAGTTAAGGCAAAAATGTTTACAGAGAGGACTTCTATTTGAGGTTGGAGGACATTATAATAACGTAATGCGTATCGTGCCTCCTTTAACAATAACGGGAACCATCATTGATAATGCGTTAGAAATTTTGAAAACGTCGCTTATAGAAATCCTAACTAAAGAGAAAGAACAACACTCAATTCCTGAGACAATATAAATAATACCAAATGAATTTTAAAATGAGACAAAAAATGCGCTGTTGCTTTTTTCTTTTTCAAAGCTGTAAAATTGTTGCATAGCCATAGTTACGGAATTGTTTTGCAATGTAGAAAAAGAGAAAATGAACAAGTATTTATGTAGCATTTTGAGGTTTATTTGGTATAATTAAGTAGTTAACGTTTTTCTTAGGAAAAATGGTTCCACTTTCATATGAAATATACTCAGTATCATATCAATATTAGAAGAAAGAAGTTTCTTTAAGTACCTGCATTCATTTGATTACATAGTTCTTAGTTGTTTTTTAAAATAATGAGTCTTTAGAACTAGTAGATACTGAATTAATAGTTCGAAAATTAGAAGAAAAATACTTTGATAATCTAGACACGAGGAAGAAGCCATAAAAGTAAGAGAGGTGATCTTCTTTTAGGAAAGAACATTATCAATGAAGAGCCTATGTTAGTAGAGAGTACATTGGAAATAAAAAAACATAAAAACTATACCAATGTCATGTTGCTGCAAATGTGAATGAATATGAAGTAAATCTTAAGGAATTGTCATTAGACGTCTATTGATAAAACCTTATTTAAGAAAAATAATAAGAATGGAAGTTTTAAAATTTGGAGGGAGCTCTGTAAGTTCTGAAGTTTCTTTAAAAAACATGTTAAAGATTGTAAACAATTACGATCTAGAAAATGAACCTTTAATTATTGTAGTTTCGGCATTAAAGGGAATTACTAATGAATTAGTAAACTTGACAAAGTTGTTGAAAGATGGAAATCAAGAATACGCTAAAGTAATCCGGACAATATTTGAAAAACATAAAGAGTTCATCGATGTAATTTTTAAAGAAGAGCAAACAGAGTTGCTTAAAAAAATAAAACTTGTTGAAAACGATCTTTTAGAAAGTGTAAGTAATATTTTAAAAAACGGGGTTACTTCTGACAAAGATTATGACAAGATCTTAAGTTTTGGGGAGTTATTTTCGGCCCAAATAATTACTGCATTCTTAAATAAAAATGGCTTAGATTTTAGTTTTAAAGATTCAAGAGATTTAATTATAACAAATAATGTTCATATTAAAGCTAAAGTAAATTGGGATTTAACCAGAACTGTTGTTAATTCATTTTTCTCTGGAAATAAAAAAAGCTATGTAGTTTCTGGATTTATCGCACGTTCTATTTATGGAGATACAACAACTTTAGGAAGAGGAGGATCGGATTATACAGCCACAGTCCTTGGAGCAATATTAAATGCTGAAAGAGTTACAAAATGGACGGATGTAAATGGCATTATGACGGCTGATCCAAATAAAGTATTGGAAGCATCTTCATTAGAGAATATTACGTTTTCAGAACTTAAAAATTTGTCGAAGTTTGGATCGAACGTTTTAGTACACCCAGATTCAATCGACGAGTTGTCTAAACACAATATTCCTTTTTTAATAAGAAATACTTTTGATTATGACTTTAAAGGAACACAAGTTATTAATCAAAATCTTTCCAACAAAAAGGCACTTTCATTACACGAATCTTGTTGTTTAGTTGGTTTTAATAATACTGCTAAAGTCCCTAAAGAATTTATCAAACAAATAATAGATAAAGATTGGTTGTTTTTTAGAGTAAAAAGACCTCAAACCAAGGATAAGAGTTATTACGTAGTTTCCGAAGAGTGTGTTGACTTTTTTAAGTCTAACATAAAGGCGAACGATAATGATGTAGATATCTTAAACGAGGAAATGGTGTTAATGACCATAACTGGGGAAAATATGGACAAGAAAAAAGAAGTAAATAAGATTCAGGAAAAATTAAAAAGTAATGAAATCAATCTTTTAGGTTTCAGACGTTTTTATAATTCTATTTCACTCATACTTGATAAAAAAGATTTAAAAAAGGCGGTAGTGTTATTACATGAAGTAATCAAAAATGATGAAATACTTCTCGTTTAAAAGAAACTTTAGCTAAGAATACTCTTATAACCTACAAGAAACAATTAAAAGATTAGTAAAAGATAATTTCTTAAATAACCTTGAGAAAGTATCTTAAATATTAAATATCAATAAATAGACTAATGGATAAAGTAAGAATAATAGCAATTCCATTTGCTGGAGGAAACCGATATAGTTTTGGCGATATAGAAAAACATATAGCAAAAAAAACAGAATGGATAACTCTAGAGCTTCCTGGGAGAGGTGGACGTTTTAAAGAAAACCTTTTGACTAGTGTTGAAGATATGGTGGATGATCTTTTTCAGAAGATAATTCCTCATGTTTTAAAGGAAGGTGAATATGTTATTTATGGTCATAGCTTAGGAACAATATTAGGCTATGAGCTAACCAGAAGAATAAGAAACAAAGGGTTAAAACAGCCTTCTTGCCTGTTTTTCACTGGAAGAGGAGCGCCAGGTTTTGAAAGATGTAGGAAAAAGAGATCTCACTTACCTAAAGATGAGTTTTGGGAAGAAATTGATAAAATAGGTGGTTTGCCTAGTGATTTTTTCGAGCATAAAGAATTGTTGGATTTGTATTATCCAATAATGAAGTCGGACTTTAAAGCTGTTGAAAATTACAAATTTCAGGAAATGGAAAAACCTTTTTCAATGCCAATACATATATGTATGGGAGAAGATGAAATAGGTGAAGAAGATGATGACAAAACACCTTTGCCAAGCATGAAAGCATGGGCAAACGAATCTACAGCTACCTGCACATTTAAACTATTGGAAGGAGATCATTTCTTTATTCTGAATCATTCAAAAACAATTGCGGACAAAATTTACAATGCTGCAATTAGCGGTGATGTTGTAGCTCATTAATCAAAGAATTTATACACTCAAAATAATTACATGTGATAAACTGAAAGGATTATCATCTAAACTAGAACAACTTAAAAATTATAAAATTGGAAAAATTAACTTTATTTAGCTTTTTTAAATTTAAGCTAGCCTTACCGATGCTTACTTTATTTACTATAATTAGTAGTTTGTGGAGTACAGCCTTAATATCAATAATTAATAATAAAATATCTGGCGCACCAATGCCATTTTTTGAAGGGTACGATTGGCAAATTTTTGTATTTGTAGCATTAACGTCATTCTTATTTACCTACTATTTTAAACTTCATATTGTAAAAATAACCCTAAACTTTGGGAAAGATATGATGCTTAAAATTATCAATACACTTCGATTATCAGATTACGAATCTTACCTACGTTTAGGAGAAGCTAAAATTCGTACTGCAATGGAAGATATAGGAACTTTAGAAGATATTCCGGAAACATTTATTTCGCTTTTGAACGCTTTAGTTATGGCAATTGTAACTATTGCATATATGTTCTATTTGTATCCTCCAGGTGCTTTTATGATCATAGGAATTGTGGTTGTTTTAAGCTCAATTTATGCTTATACGAGTTCAATTATTGAAAAAAACATGGATGAAGAAAGAGATCTAGAAGATTCATTTATGGATAACTACAATGATTTTATTCATGGATTCAATAAAATAAAAATGAGCACAAAAAGAAGTAATTCTATCTTTTTTGATTTTATGAAGAAAAACAGAGAAAAGGGAGTTAGTTTAATGATAAAATCTCAAAAGGCGGCTTTAGGAAACGATGTTTTAGGAGAATTTTCTTTTAATCTATTAATTGCTTCAATACTGTTTATTATGCCAGTTGTTTTTACAGTTGATAGAGGAGTAATTAGTGGATTTATGTTCGCTGTTTTATTTTTAATAGGACCTATTACAGCCTTGATTGGATTGATTCCAGGAGTAATAGCCTTCAACATTGCAATTTCAAGGTTGAATAAATTTACTGAAATTACTACAAGTAAGTTTAATTACGAGAAATTATCCAAAGATTTGACTGATGACTTAGGAAGCTTTGAGAAGTTAACGATTAATGAGGTAACCTATGAATACCTTGATGAAAAAGAAGATAAGATTAGCTTTACTCTTCAACCAGCTAGTTTAGAGGTGAGTAAAGGAGAGGTTATCTTTATTTATGGTGGAAATGGAAGTGGTAAAAGTACCTTTATAAACATATTATCAGGGTTATGTCTTCAGAAAACTGGGGAAATTTTCTTTAATGATACTTTGATTACAAACGAAAACAGAAAGTTTTATAGAAATAAGTTGTCATGTATTTTTTCTAATAACTATCTTTTTTCTGAAAATTATGATGGGTTTGATTTAACCGAATCAAATGAAGAGTTTGTAGAATTACTAAAAGAAATGAAGTTGGATGAGGTGATCCGAAAAAATGAAGAAGAAAATAAGGTTCATCAAGATTTATCTAGTGGTCAAAAGAAAAGGTTGGCTTTAATATATTCGTTATTAGAAGACAAGGATATCTTTGTTTTTGATGAATGGGCTGCCGAGCAGGACCCTGAATTCAGAAAGTATTTTTATCAGAACATTATTCCTGGATTAAAAAATAAAGGAAAAACAGTGATTGCGATAACACACGACGATGCTTATTATCAATATTGTGATAGACTAATAAAATTTGATTATGGGCATATGCATGAAATAGAGGAAAAACTATTGGGGGTTCATAGTTTTTAAAAGCAAAAACGCTGAAATAATCTAAATACTACATTTAGTAGTATTCAAGCATATTAAATCGTTAATAATCAATTTCAAATAATAATTACCTTTTTATTTTAAAGAAATAAGATCAATTTATTTCAAGATATTACAGCTCAATAAATTACATACTACTATAATTTTTCTTTCTGCCTGATTTTTCAGGTGGAAAGAAAAAATGTAATGCCCATCTTCAAGTAAATCAAGCTGTACAGACACTCTTAATTTATTACTACAGTCTTCCCAAAAGGTAAATTTCTTGAAACAAAAAACAATTTTAAAATGAATTTAAAAGAGAAGTTGCATTTAGCACAGCTAGAGGTTTATTATGGTCAATTAATAGATCCTCAAAGTCCAATATATAATATGGGGGGATATGCTATTCTCACTGGTAAACTGGATATTGCACTTTTTAGGAGTGCTGTTGCCAGTTTATCATCGGTTTATGATACCTATAATTTCAGATATGATTTTACAGGAGTAGAACCATTATTTTATGTTGGTGATCATAAAGGAGTTCATTTAAATGAAATTGATTTTTCGGAAGACTTACATCCTGAGCAAAAAGCTAAAGAATGGATGCAACAAGGAATTGACACGGCTTTCGATTTAAAAGAAGATAAGTTATATAACTATACATTAATAAAATTAGCGGAAGATGTTCATTGGTGGTGCTGTTACAATCATCATTTAGTATATGATGGTTTCGGTTCAGCTTTGATGGTAAGTTATGTGATAGAAGAGTATGATAGAAGGTTAAATAAACTAGAACAATCTGAATCGGTAAAATACCCATCATACTTTGATATAGCTAAAAAAAGCAATGATTATTTACAGTCAAAGCAGTATGAAAAAGATGCTGAATATTGGAAAGAAAAATTTTCTAGTATTCCTGAATCTATAATTAGTGATAATAGTAATACAAAAAATACAGGAGGGCAGAGATTTTCTATCGAAATTTCGAAATCAGATAGAGAATTGTTTAGTCGTTTAACAGAAAAAACCAAAGCAAATCTTCCTCAATTTACAATAGCAGCATTACTACTGTATTTTGGAAAAACCACTGATAAAAATAGTTTTAGTTTCGGAGTTCCAATTCATAATAGAGTAAGCCGTGAAGAACGTAAAGCACTAGGAATGTTTTCAGGAGCTATTCCTTTCAAAGGAACCTACAATCCTGATGAAATTTTAATTGATTTTATTACTGATGTTAAAAAAACGCAGCGTAACGATTATAGACATAGACAATACCCTATTTCACATTTAAATAGGTCGTTGAAGTTGCTTTCGGAAGGTAGAAGACAACTTTTTGATATTTTAGTGAATTATGAGCCTTTCCCTTTTCCAAAATCATTGGAATCAGGTTTACATGTGGCTATAAAACACTTATCTACAATAATCGATTTAGAAGTTCCTTTATCATTTCGTTGGTGTGACTACGGGGAGGATTCTTCACTTATTTTAAATGTTGATTTTCTTCAAGAGTATTTTGGTCAAGAAGAAATTGAAAAATTAACAGAGAGGTTGTTATTCACTTTAAGACAATTTGAAGATAACCTATCAGAACCATTAAAAGATATCTCAATACTTTCTGAAGAGGAAAATACAGAGATATTAGAAGTTTTTAATAATACAACAATTGCTTATCCAGAGGATAAAACATTAATCGATTTATTCAATACTCAAGTTGAAAAAACGCCAAATGCTATAGCAGTAGTTTATAAAGACGAGGAGTTAACATATAAGGAGTTGGATGAATTGTCAAATCAATTAGCTCAGTATTTAGTAGCGAATTACTCGATAAATATTGAAAACTCCATTACAGTTATTCTGGAGAGAAGCAATTGGTTAATTGTTTCAATGTTGGCAATATTGAAAACAGGAGCAACTTATGTTCCAATTGATCCATCGTATCCAGAAGAAAGAAAATCATACATTCTTAATGATAGTGATAGTATTTTCAGTATTGATAATGAATTCTTAAACGAATTTAAAGAGCATAAAGATGAGTATTTAACAAATTCAACAGGTATTGCATTAGATGCAAAGAACTTAGCATACATCATCTATACTTCGGGAAGTACAGGAAAACCAAAAGGAGTATTAATTGAGCATAGAAGTATTATAAATACTATTTTATCTCAAATAGAAATATTCTCTATAACTCCAGAGTCTCATTGTTTACAATTTGCAAGTCAATCATTTGATGCCTCAATCTCGGAAATTTTCACGGTGCTTTTAAAAGGAGCAACATTATATACCATTGAAGAGGATAAAAAATCAGATGTTTTGTTCTTCAAAGAATATATAAAGAACAATGCGATTACCATTGCTACATTACCACCAGCATTTTTACAACTATTAGAGGTTGAAGATTTACAAGGATTTACCACATTGGTAACTGCTGGAGAAGCAATTCCGTTAACATTAGCGAAGACTTTTGCTGAGAGTTACAATTACATAAATGCTTACGGTCCTACGGAAACAAGTATTTGTGCAACCACTTTTAAAGGAGATATAGGAGATCTCGTTCCAATAGGAAAACCAATTGATAACACTCAGGTTTATATTCTAAACGAAGCGAACGAATTATTACCTGTTGGGGTAGTAGGAGAGTTATGTGTTGGAGGAAGAGGAGTTGCTCGAGGATATTTGAATAGAGCCGAGCTTACAGCCGAAAAGTTTATAGATAATCCTTTTAAAGAAGGAGAGAGAATCTACAAAACAGGTGATCTAGCCAGATGGTTACCTGATGGTAATATCGAATTTTTAGGAAGAAAAGATGATCAGGTTAAAATCAGAGGATATAGAATCGAATTAGGAGAGATAGAAAATGCTTTGGCATCACTTTCTTCAGTGAATCAAGGTTGTGTATTAGCAACCGCTGATTCGAATGGAAATAAACGTTTGGTTGGATATGTGGTTCCAAAAGAAACTTTCAATAAAGAAACTATTCAACAAGAATTAAAAGAGATTTTACCAGAGTATATGGTTCCTACTTTATGGATTTCACTCGACGAAATGCCTGTAACAAGTAGCGGTAAAATAGCTAGAAAATCATTACCAACACCAAAAGACTCTTTATTATCAACAAAAGAATATGTTGCACCTAGAAATGAAATAGAGGAACAATTAGTAGCAATTTGGCAAGAAATATTAGGTGTAGAACAGATAGGTGTTTATGATGATTTCTTTGAATTAGGTGGGCATAGTTTACTGGTTGTTCAGTTAATTACGCGCTTACAGAATATAGGGTTCAGCATAGCAGTAAAAGATATCTTCTCAAAACCTACTATTGCAGCGATTAGTAAAAATGCGTCGTCGTCGTCACTTACTTATCAAGTTCCAGCCAATGGAATTATAGAAGGAACAGATCGTGTTGTATCAGAGATGGTTCCTTTATTAGATTTCAGTCAAGAAGATATTGATGCAGTAGTATCAAAAGCACCAGGAGGTATATCGAATATTGAGGATATGTACCCATTATCACCATTACAGGAAGGAATTTATTTCCATTATTTAATGAGTGATCAAGATCATGGTGATCCATATGTGTTATCAAGTTTATTCTCATTTCCTAGTAGGGAAAAACGTTCATTATTTATAGAAGCGTTACAATTTGTGGTAGATCGACATGATGTATTACGTACCTGCGTTGTAAGTGAAGGCTTGCCACAGGCAGTTCAGATAGTTCTTAGGGAAGCAGTATTGGCAGTAGAGGAGTTAGATGTATCAGAATTAGAATTACTAGCTGAACCAGGGAATCAACGAATGGATGTATCTAAGGCGCCATTATTAGAGTTAAAATCAGCAGATGATGTACTTACTGATAGTTTCTACCTAATAATCAATCAGCATCACTTAGTTTTAGATCATGTTGGACTTGAGAAAATTATATTAGAAATTACAGCCTATTTATCGGGAAAAACATCAAGTCTTCCAACACCAGCTTTATATAGAAACTTTATAGGGCATACATTACATTCACAAAAGCTAAATGATAGCGAATCATATTTCAAAAATTTACTAGAAAATATTGAGGAACCTACATATCCATTTAATTTATCAGATGTCAAAGGAAATGGAAGAGATGTAGAAGAGTCTAGTATATTTTTATCTAGTAAGTTAAGTAAACAAATTCGAGAAGTTGGTACAGAATTAGGAATGAGTCCAGCAGTCTTATTCCATGCGGCTTTCGGGTTAGTTGTGGGAAGATGTAGTAGTAAGGATTATGCCATTTTCGGTAGCTTATTTTCTGGACGTTTACAAGGAGTATCAGGAGCGTCAGATTCTTTAGGGCTATTTATTAATACATTGCCATTTTATGCTGAATTAAAAGGAACTATTTCTGAGTATATAGAAGTCGTAAAGAAAGAATTAAGAACTTTATTACCTTATGAGCAAACTCCTTTAGCTGATATTCAAAGGTGGAGTGGTGTTTCCAATGAAGTATCATTATTTAGTGCTTTGCTAAATTACCGTCATTCAGCAACCTTATCAGAAAAGGAAGCTATTATTGAGAATCTTGGGGTTACTTCGATAGAGAGTCATGAAAGAACAAATTATCCGTTTACTTTAAACGTTGATGATAGAGAAGATGATTTTCAATTAGAGGCTCAAATAAGTGGAGGTATTTCATCAAATGTAGTTCTTGTTTACATGCAAGAAGCTTTAGAGCAATTACTAGAAGGATTAACTTCAGAAGATGCTGTTGAGGTTGAGAGCGTGACAGTTTTACCAAAACAAGAGCTGGAATTACTAGATACATTCAATAATACTTATGTAGGCTATCCATTAGATAAAACACTGGTTGATTTATTTACAGAACAAGTAGCTAAAACACCAGAAGCGATTGCAGTTGTATATGAAAATGAAGCATTGACCTTTGCAGAGTTAGACGAGCGATCAAATCAATTAGCACACTACTTACGTGAGCAAGGAGTTACTCCAGATACTTTAGTTGGTATTTGTATTGAACGAAGTATTGAAATGCTAGTGAGCATTTTAGGAATCTTAAAATCAGGAGGTGCTTATGTACCAATCGATCCAGAATATCCAGAAGATCGTATTGAGTATATGCTCACTGATGCTGATATCAAATTGGTATTGACTAGTGAAAAAGTTACTTCAGAAGTATTAGGAGAAAGAGAAGGTATAACTGCCATAGCTTTAGATAGTCAATGGAAGACTATTGAAAGTTATTCAACAGGAGCTTTAATTCCAGTAGTATCTCCAGAGAACTTGGCTTATGTAATCTATACTTCGGGAAGTACAGGAAAGCCAAAAGGAGTAATGAATCAGCACAA
>NZ_CAZEQU010000034.1:155723-465666 GCF_964513065.1 Tenacibaculum xiamenense | reverse complement strand
GCTATACGTTCCTGCATTGGCTACTACTTCTCCTGTATTTGAAATACTAACAACTCCTGGTGTAAAGGTATACGTGTTAGCTGCATCGTATCCTGTGATTTGGAAACTTCCTGTTGCCACAGCACAGGTTGGATGTGTTACCACTCCTACTGTTGGCGCTGCTGGAGTTAATGGTTGCGTATTCACTGTAATATCAGCACTTGCTAATGATACACATCCTGCCGCATTGGTTACTGTAAAGCTATACGTTCCTGCATTGGCTACTACTTCTCCTGTATTTGAAATACTAACAACTCCTGGTGTAAAGGTATAAGTGTTAGCTGCATCGTATCCTGTGATTTGGAAACTTCCTGTTGCCACAGCACAAGTTGGGTGCGTTACTGCTCCTGCTGTTGGTGCTGCTGGGGTTAATGGTTGCGTATTAACTGTAATATCAGCACTTGCTAATGATACACATCCTGTCGCATTGGTTACTGTAAAGCTATACGTTCCTGCATTGGCTACTACTTCTCCTGTATTTGAAATACTAACAACTCCTGGTGTAAAGCTATACGTGTTAGCTGCGTCGTAGCCGGTGATTTGGAAACTTCCCGTTGCTACAGCACAGGTTGGGTGCGTTACTGCTCCTGCTGTTGGTGCTGCTGGTGTTGTGCTTATTGTAATATTTGCACTTGAAGAGTATTCACACCCACCTACAGATGTAACCGTGTATGTTATATTTACAGAACCTTGACTAACTCCTGTCACAATTCCAGAAGAATCCACTGTTGCTATTGCTGGATCTGAACTTGTCCAAACACCACCAGAGTCTCCATCTGAAGTAAGTAAAATTGTCTCTCCTGTACAAACATTTGGTCCTCCACTTATGACTCCTGAAATTGGAGTTGGATTTGCTGTAACTACATTGACAGTATTGGCTTGTCCTTGACTACCATCTGAATTAACTAATACAGGAACACCATCAGCATCAACTGTACTATCAATTCTATCATCACCTGTTAAATCATTTGCTCCTACGTTTTCCGCTCCTTCTATTGCATCAGGACATCCGTCATTATCAGAGTCAGTATCCAAATAATTAGGTATCCCATCGTTATCTACATCACTACTAAAATATGGCCATCCCGTTCCAGCACAGAAGTCTACTATATCTCCGATAATGGCTTTCGATTCTTCACACCCTCCTATTGTTAAATTGTTCGGCCACAGAGAACAAGACGAAGGTATTGCGTTATCTCCACAGAATAAAGCCGTTCCTGGGTTCAACTTACTCGATCCAGATCCCGTAGTATTTAAAGCAATCCAACGAATCCCTCCCGAAGCTGTATTAGATAGAGTTTGAGTGGGTGAACTAACCATTGTAGATGAAGCTTGCGCTCGAGTTATCAAATAAGCATCACCATATATATTGTTTCCTGTCTTATGAAATGCATCCTGAGTTCCTACGGATAATGTTCCACATACTTCGATAATTGCTGCTGAATCCATATATATATCAATAACCGACAAGTTAGCTCCATGAGTTCCTTCTTGGTTAACTATTAAAGACCCCGTTGCAACAAAATAAGATCCAACTCCCATAAATAGCTCAGAAGTCGCAGAACCAAATGCTGGGTGCTGACCTATTGTCATAGACCCTCGTACGATTACACCTGAACCATCTGACAAAGATAATTTACCATTCGCGTTTAAGTTTGTTGTTGTTAACTCTACATTTGGTAATAAATATAACTCTCCTCCACTATCAATAGTCAAGGAGTTTGTTCCCATGTCTAGACTACTCGATAAAATGTATTTTTCACCGTTGCCTATATTTGTTGTTGACGCAGTCATTTCTATAACACCTGAAGTAGGCGCAGATGATTCTGGCACAAAACAACCCAATTCATCAACATCTAAAATCCCATCATTATCATCGTCTAAATCGCATTCGTTTGGAATATTATCTCCATCCGTGTCAAGAGCAAAACTTGGTCCTGTACACATCACCGTATCTGTAGAAACACATCCTGATGAAGTATTAGTAACTGTTAGAGTATATGTTCCTGTAGAACTTATAACTGGATTTAATGTGGTTGAACCACTATCAATTGTTCCATCCGTAGTTGTCCATAAATATGTAACATCAACTGTTGAT
This sequence comes from Tenacibaculum xiamenense, assembly GCF_964513065.1. Classification (NCBI taxonomy): domain Bacteria; kingdom Pseudomonadati; phylum Bacteroidota; class Flavobacteriia; order Flavobacteriales; family Flavobacteriaceae; genus Tenacibaculum; species Tenacibaculum xiamenense. Next base: position 463,529 of record NZ_CAZEQU010000034.1, on the reverse strand, counting down.
GATCCTGTACCATCTAAACTAGGTGTACGATTATTACAAGTTAATTCAACATTTGCACCAGCCTCTGCTATAGCCCCTGGATTAACTAATAAATTTACCTCTTGTGTTATATTTTCACATGAATTGTTGGGGTGGGTAAATATAACCCTGTATACTCCAGAATCAGAATCTTGAGCATTAGATATCGATATTGTTTTAGCTTCTGAAACAATGTTTGTTAAGGTTCCTGAACTTTGAACATTATTCCAATTAACTCCATCCTGTTTTTGTAATTGGTAAGTCCAATCTATAATAGAACTTGCTTCATCCAGCCCTGTTGCTGTAAATTCAAAATTAGCAGTTCCTCCGCCACAAAAAGCTGTGTTTACAACTAAATCTGAATCAATTGTTATCTCAGCTCGAGTTACTACTGCATTAGTAACTCCCTGACCTTGATCATTGCCAATATCAGCCGCTCCACCAGAATTCACCAAAACAGGAACTCCATTGGCATCAACAACTCCACTAATTCTTTGACCTGCTAATTGAAATGTAACCACATTTTCATCTGCTTCAATTGCATCAGGACATCCATCATTATCAGAATCTGTGTCCAGATAATCAGGTATAGTATCGTTATCTGAATCTTGCTGAGTTGCACAAAACGTAAAGTTACTTAACGCAATTACTTGATTTTGATCAGAATCAGGGTTTGTTGTTAAGTTCTTATACCTCATTTCAATCTTAACAATCCATGCCTGTATTCCGTTTATGACTACGGATGCATTATTACTTCCTGCAGTTCCTATAAAAGAATTCGAGGAAAATGTTTGACCATTTAATGTGTATTCAGACGCCGTTAAGTTATGGAGTGTTCCATCTGCTTTTGTAATTATTAACTCAATTTCATCCTCAAAACTAGTATTATCAGCTCCTTTATCTATATCATAAATCGTAAAACCTAAATTATAAATTGGCTTACTAAATTCAAATGAATGAATAGATATCCCAGCATTCTCAGCTCTTTGTCTTAATGTATATGTAGAAGAAGTTTCTAAATAATCATTTACTTTATACTGTTGTAAACTCAAACCTCCACCACTTCTTGATAATTCTATACCTACTCCGTTAACTGAAAAACTTGGCTTTGTTAAAATAGGATCATCACCTAAATCAGCATCTCCTGTACCTCCAGAAGTATATTCAGTTTCCCAATTCAAGGTTGTATCATTAGAAGCACAACTACCTAGCTCATCAATATCTAAAATACCATCATTATCGTCATCTAAATCAACTTCATCTAAAACATTATCTCCATCTGAATCCGGTATTAATTTAATCGCATTAGTTGCTATTGAAATTAGTACTGACTCAAAAGTATCTGAAGAATTACCTGAGTTATTACCTGGATATAACTCAAACGCCATTGTAGCATCGTTTGCTACGAACCTTATTTTAGTTAAACCCCATTCATCTCTAGTAATAGAGGATACTGTTTGCTTTGCAAGCGATCCAACTTTATATGAGAACGAATCGTTATACTCCTCAGAATATTCTCCTCTGGTAGTCATTGTATACAGTTCTACTTCATAAGTTTCTCCTGCTATAAGCCCTGTGATATCAGTTGCTATTATTTCTTCGTTTGCTAAACTCCCCAGATCACGCAATGAAATCCAATATTCATGTCCTGTTGGAGGTAGAGGTAGCGGAGCTTGATCCCAACTAGTTCCACCTAAACCTGTATCCGTCGTTGCCGCGGTATTTCTATCCGAAACATCTGGACTTCCTGTCACAGTTCTCCAGTTTGAGTTAGGAGCACAAACAGAGCATAACGCAGTACCTGAACTTGATGCTATAGAAGGTGTTTGAGCAAATGTTTGCAATTTCACTAAAAGAAGTAAAATGAATAAGACTAAAATCTTACTCTTCTTTTTGTAGTAGTTCGCAGTTTTTTTCTGGTTAAAGTAAATACATGAACTTCTCTTTTCGGAAAAGGAATCCCTTTCCAAATTCATTGAATTAATCATAATTTCCCCTTGAGCCCTAATTAGGACTTATACTTAGTTTTGGTTATAAAATAGTATGGAAATATATTAATGCAGTATATCCCATACACGTTTCGGTCGTTATACGACTAATTTACGTTGGGGGGATATACTAAAGAGAGCTGCAAATATATATATAAAATTATGAGATAAAAAAATCTGTTTTTATTTTTTTGTTTATCCTAAAGCAAAATTTAATAATCAAAAGCTATTAAAACAGCTTCATAAAGATTCAAAAACTCAATAAAACCAAGCTCTTAAACGCTTTTTGGTTTCTTACAAATTTATGAGACATAAAATTCTTTTAACACATTTATGGTAGTTTCAATTTCCGCAATTGTATTTAATTTACTAAACGAAAAACGTACGGAAGCCTTCTCTTTTTCACTATCAATCAAAAATTCCTCTAAAACATGAGACCCTTTATTACTACCACTTTGACATGCGCTTCCTCCTGAAGCTGCTATACCTTTTAAATCTAATGAAAACAACATCATCTTATTTACCCAGGGTAGCCTTACATTTAAAACAGTATAACTACTTCTGTTTAAGCTTTCTGATTCTCCATTAAACTGCACTTCTGTAAATTCCTCTTTTAATCTTTTTATAAAATAAGACTTTAAACTTTCGATTTGCTTTCTATCTTCCTCCATATTCGTATAGGTAAGTTCTAAAGCTTTTTCCATTCCTTGAATAGAATGTACATTCTCTGTACTTGAACGACTACCTCTTTCTTGATCTCCACCATGTAACATTGGCTTAACGACACACCCTTTCCTAATAAAAGCAAAGCCAACGCCTTTAGGTCCATGAAACTTATGGGCACTTGCGGTCATAAAATCTAATTGTACCTCTTCTAGGTTAAGTTCAAAATGACCAATTGCCTGAACAGTGTCTGAATGAAACAAAGCATCGTGCTCTTTGCATATATCAGCTACCTTTCTAATAGGTAATAAATTCCCTATTTCATTATTTACCCACATTAAACTCACTAAAGTTTTACCTTCAACTACTGAAAGAGTATTAAGTAATTCATCTATACTCACATTTCCTTTTTCATCTATATTCAAATAAATAATTTCGATGCCGTATGTATCTCTTAAAAACTCTACGGTATGAAGAACCGCATGGTGTTCAATTTTTGAAGTAATTACAGTATTAACACCTAAATTTACCACAGCATTTTGCAATATTAAATTATCAGCCTCTGTTCCTCCTGAGGTAAAAACAATTTCACTACTGCTTACCTTAAAATAACTAGCTATATTCTTTCTAGCTCTTTCTATTGAAGCTTTGGCCGATCTACCAAATTGATGCGTTGAAGAAGGATTTCCAAAATTTTCAAACATTGACTTATTAATCACTTCAATTACTTCCGGTAAAATTGGTGTTGTAGCCGCGTTGTCCAAATAAATTCTATTCATAGAACAAAGATACTAATTAGGGTTTTGAAATATATAAACTTCAGTTGCTCCTAATCCATATTTCTGATAGGAAGCATCGTAATATTTAACAGGATAATTATTTAGTAGAAAGTTTAACTCTGACTTTAAGACGCCTTCTCCTACTCCATGAATAAATACAATTTTTGAGATTCTTTTTTGAATACAATATTCAATTTTTTGACGTGCCACATTAATCTGGTAACTTAGTATATCATATTTATCCAGCCCTCTTGTTGATTTCAATAATTTTTCAATATGCAAATCAACCTCCATTACTACCTCATTCTTAGACTTAACAAATATTTGCGTTTTCTTCTTTTTTTCTACTGCTTTCTCTTTAAGCATTCTATTATTAATATCAATATATTTGCTAAGCTCTTTCTGTTCTACATTTATCTTTACCAGTTCTTCCTTAAAAAAACGATACTCCATTCCTTCCTTGTCTTTAAGGAGCACTACATTTTTTATAATATCAACCACAACTCCTTCTATAACATCATCAATTACAGCAACTTTATTTCCAATTTCAAAACACATAATTAACTATTATTTAATTTACCAAAGAAAGCTAGCCTTTACATTTGCAGATAATTCTATATGCAAAAGAACGTTAAATAAATGATTAGCTCAAAAAACATTAACACAAAAGTTTTTTTCGAAAACGCGAAAAATAGTTTACATCTTACAGAAGAAAGAAAAGATTTACTATTGGAAATAGCCGATACGATTTCGGATGAATATTTTGATAGAAAGAAATTAAATATAAACTTTATTTGTACGCACAATTCAAGAAGAAGTCAATTTGCTCAAGTATGGGCATTTTTTGCAGTTAATTATTTTGAGCTTCCTAATTTTTTCACTTTTTCCAGTGGTACGGAAGCTACAGCTTTCCACAGAAATACAGTTAGAGCTTTGCAACATGCAGGGTTTGAGTTTAACGTAGATGATTTCTCTCATCAAAACCCGAAATATTTAGTATCCTTTAAAGGTTGTAAAGAACCCTTAAGTGCTTTTTCAAAAACCCTTGAAAACCCAATTAACCAATTTCCTTATATTGCTATAACAACCTGTGACAGTGCTGATGAAAACTGTCCTTTTATTCCAGATGCAATACATCGTTTTCATTTACCATATACTGACCCTAAAGCTTCAGACAAAACTGACAATACCAAAGAAACCTACATCTCAACAAGCAAAAAAATCGCTGGAGAAATCTACTTTATTTTTGAAGAGATAAAAAAACAAGCTTTGGATGACTAGTTAAACTTCCGTATTCTTATCATAAGGAATACTTTTTAAAATGTGATTTATCACATTTATTCTAGCAATAGTTTTTCTATTAGCACGAATGACCTTCCAAGGTGAAATTTTTGTATTGGTTTTTGAAAACATAGTACGTTTATACTTTGTGTATTCATCCCAAAGTTCTTGAGCTCGTTCATCAACAGGAGTCATTTTCCATTGTTTCAAAGGATCATTTTTGATTTCGCTAAATCGTTTTGCCTGCTCCTTCTTATTAATAGACATATATATTTTAACCAAACGAATTCCTGATTCAAGAATCATTCTTTCGAAATCATTAACTTGATTCATAAAAACTTCGTATTCTTCTTGAGTACAAAAACCATTTACAGGTTCAACCACAGCTCTATTATACCAACTTCTATCAAAGAAAATCATTTCTCCTGCTTTAGGAAACTGCTCTACATATCTTTGAAAATACCATTGAGTTTTTTCATCCTCATTTGGTTTTGGTAAAGCTATAATCCTCATATGTCGAGGATTTATACGCTCGGTTATTCTTCTGATTGCGCCCCCTTTTCCAGCAGCATCTCTACCTTCGAAAAGCACTATAATTCTTTCATTATTTTGAATTGCCCATGTTTGTAAACGGATTAATTCAACCTGAAGTTTTTTCAGTTTTCTTTCATAATTTACATAGCGGATCGCTCTTTCTAAATTATAAGGTTCTTTAGATAATATTGCTTTTAAACCTCTTGTCGAATTAAGCTTATTAACATCTTTTTGAGTTAAGTTTTCCATAGTCTAATCTAAGTGGTTAACCGAACGGTAATAACGCATTACCACGTTGGGATCCGGATTTAAAATTGTTTTTGACTCTTCTTTTCCTTCGTAATTAAATTGCGATAATACATGTCGCATGCATTCAACACGAGCTTTCTTCTTATCATTTGTTTTAACTACAATCCATGGGCTATAAGTAGTATGCGTTTTACTAAACATTTCATCCTTGTAAAAAGTATATTTATCCCATAACTCTTGACCTTTTTTATCAACTGGACTAAATTTCCAACGTTTCAAAGGATTGTTATTTCTAGCGTTAAACCTTCTTAATTGCTCAGTCTTTGAAATTGACAACCAAAATTTAATTATAACCACACCATCTTCATATAACATATGCTCAAATTCTGGTACCTGAACTAAAAAATTCTTATACTGACCTTCTGTACAAAACCCCATTACAGGCTCAACTACAGCTCTATTATACCAACTCCTATCAAAAAAAACGATTTCACCTGGATTAGGAAGTTCTTTTATATATCTTTGAAAATACCATTGTCCTTTCTCCACTTCAGTAGGTTTGTTTAGAGCTACTAAACGCATCGTTCTGGGATTCAAATGTTCAGTAAACCTTCTTATACTACCTCCTTTTCCAGCAGCATCTCTACCTTCGAAAATCACCGCAACTCTTTTGTTATTCTTAGCTATCCATTGCTGTAATTTCACCAATTCTACTTGAAGTAATTTCAGTTCATTCTCATATTTAATTTTGGCCTCAACCTTTTCTATAGAAATCCCTTTCTTCTTGACTAATTCAATCAATTCCTCGTTCGATTCAATACTCTGAAAATCACTAATAGTCAACTTTGGTCCTTCCTTCATATGGAGATATTAATTATTTTAAAAATTTAACACATGATACGCTAAAATAAAATGATATTTGTTCTATGAAAAATTTTAAAGCATTTTTATTTCTAATATTCCCAATTTTGTGCTTTTCGCAAAAGCAGTATAGTAAAGAATTTAGTTTTATCAACGATAATGATCTTTATATTTCTCTTAGTCAAGACAGATACTACACCAATGGAATGTTTTTCAATTATCGTTTTATTAGCAAACATTCCAATCAAAAAATTGCGAAGAAAATAATTGACTTTGAAATAGGTCATAAAATTTATACTCCTTTTAAAGCTGTAGTTCAGTCACCCCAGCAACACGATCGTCCTTTTGCTGGATACTTGTATGGAAGTTTCGGAATTAACCACTTTTTTAAAAACAATTCATTTTTAAAAAACTCCGTAGAAATTGGTGTTATCGGACCAGGTTCTATGGCTGAAGAACTTCAAAATTTCATACACGATATTTATGGTTTTAGAAGAGCCATCGGGTGGAAATATCAAATCAGAAATGCATTTGCTCTAAATTTTAAGTCATCATATGGAAAAACTATCATCGGTGACACTTCCAAATATTTTGATGTAACATGGACAAGTACTGCTAATTTTGGTACTGTATTAACGAATATCTCAACCGGATTTTACTCAAGACTTGGCTTAAAACCTTTGCAAAAAATCATCAATACCATTGCCTTTAATAGTAACCTAAACAAAAAAGATTCTGACTTATTTAATAAAAAGGAAGCTTTCATTTATTTAAAGCCTCAGATCGGTTATGTTTTGTATGATGCAACCATACAAGGAAGCTTTTTAAACACTACTAGTCCAATAACCTATTCCGCTATGCCTTTTGTATTTACAACTGAATTAGGCATTCGATTTACAGTGGATAGATTGAACCTTGGATATACCATAAACTACCACTCTAAAAAGCTAAAAAGCCTTCAAGTTCCAAGAGGAAATTTCTTTGGTACAATTCAGATTAACTACCAATTTGAATAGATCAAAAAAATAAATTTTAAAAATCATCAAATTAAAATATATTTGTAGTTCGAATCATTAGAAAGACAGTCAATGAAATTTATCGTATCTAGCTCTCAATTATTAAAACAATTACAAGTTTTAGGAGGGGTTATAAATAGTAACAATACATTACCTATTTTAGACAACTTCTTATTTGAGTTATCTGAAAATCAACTGAAATTATCATCTTCTGACCTTGAAACAACCATGACTTCATTGGTGGAAGTTGAAAGTACAGATACAGGTGCTATTGCCATTAACGCAAAGCTTCTATTAGATACTTTAAAAACATTTCCTGATCAACCTTTGACTTTCAAAACAGAAGGAGAAAGTACTATAGAGATTATTTCTGAGCAAGGAAAATACGACATGGCTTACTTTAATGGAGATGAATTTCCAAAAGCGGTTGAGCTTCCTTCTCCAAGTAGTACAGAGATACCTTCTCATATTTTAGCAACAGCAATCAATAAAACAATTTTTGCTACAGGAAATGACGACTTGAGACCAGTAATGAGTGGAGTGTTTTTTCAATTCAACTCGAAAGAATTGACCTTTGTTGCTACGGATGCTCACAAACTTGTAAAGTATACACGAACAGACGTTACTGCTGATAAATCAGCTGAGTTTATCATGCCTAAAAAACCTTTAAACCTATTAAAAGGAATTTTAGGAGGGTCTGAAGAAAACGTAACAATTGAGTATAACGATACTAATGCAAAGTTCACATTTGACAACGTTGTTTTAATTTGTCGTTTAATTGATGGTAAATACCCTAATTATGAAGCGGTAATTCCAAAGGAAAACCCGAATAAGTTAACTGTTGACAGAGCTACTTTCTTAAACTCAGTTCGTCGTGTTTCAATCTTCTCAAGTAAAACTACTCACCAAATTCGTTTAAAAATGGCGGGTACAGAGTTGAATATTTCTGCAGAAGATTTAGATTATGCTAATAAGGCGGATGAACGTTTAATGTGTGATTACCAAGGTGACGACATGCAAATTGGTTTTAACTCTCGTTTTTTAAGTGAAATGTTAAATAACTTAGGATCAAATGACGTTTTAATTGAAATGAGTTTACCAAACAGAGCCGGTATTTTAACACCTATTGATGGTACTGAAGATGGAGAACTTATTACAATGTTGGTAATGCCAGTTATGTTAAATGGATAACATATATAATACTATATACAAAAAAACAAAAGGTAGCTCAATGGCTACCTTTTTTCTTTTGTTACATTTTTATTCTAATAGTACATCGTAGTAGAAACCGTATTTGGATTTGTACTATACCAATGTGCCCAATGCTTTGAATAACCTTCTAATGGCTTGTAAACATTTGGTGCAGCAGGAAAACCAACCGACCAATCATAAACTTTATTTGCCGAATTACAATGGCAATATTTGTGCCCTGACGCAGTTAATGTTAACGGAGGAAATCCGAATGTAGAAGTAACATTATAGGTTAGCTGATATTCTAATCTGTTGTCCGTTTTCACTGTTTTCCACCAAGACCACCATAAAAACTTTTTACGCTCCTCTACCTTAGTTTTTGCCCCAATAGAACTATAAAACAACCAGTACCCATTATATTGTCGAGCCTTCATGCGATAATTATTACTAAAGTATTTATAAGAGGTAGCTCCACGTACTCCTTCTCTATTTTCCTCTCTTTCGGAATCGTTATTATGTCTATATACAGTCAGTTCTTTACTAAACTCATAGGTATCTCCTCTTCCGATTCTAATTTCACCAGTATTATAAGCATTTAAAAACTCAGAAATATTAGATGATGTACCTTCAGAATAACTATACACAAAATCTCCATCAATTCTAAAAATTTTGTCTTCAATTCCAATTTCTCCATTTTCATTTAGTAATAACAATAACATATCATCATTAGAAGCTACGGTTGGAACATTTCTTTCTTTTATTCCCAGTTTTTCAGCCTCTTTCCCTTCTAAATTATAAACGAGTAATAACGGATTATACTTTCCTTCTTCGGACATCCTTCTTGCTTTATCAAGCAAATCTTCGTCATTTTCATGTTGAACAGATATGAATTCTTTTAACTCATCCACACTTCCAAAGCGTAACATATTACTTTCATTACTTTTTAGAACCGAAAGATCATTTTGATTTTCAGGATTCGTTATTTCTTCTTCTTTACACGAAATAATCATGATACTTAACATGATTAATGCAATCATTTTTTTCATAAGATTATGGTTTTAGTTTTACCTACTCGTACGCTTTTCGGTTACCGCGATAAATTATAAATTTGGTTAAATGTAGCAGTTGATCAAACTGCATTTTATCCTTGATACTTAACTAGTATTATCAAATGATAGGACAAAGCTAAAACTGATTGAAATTTTTAAGGCTATGTTAAAAACTATAAATGAGAGGGGAAAAAAAGCATAAAAAAACAGGAGTTTATTTGGCTAAATTCCAAATGGTTTTGATTAAAAGCCAAGATCTAAACAAAATAATTAACAAAGCTTTAATTATTGTTAATACATTTCCCTTTTAAAAACCATAAATAATTGTAAATTTACGTCTTTCAAACTAGACAAATTACGATGGGTAAAATTATTGCAATAGCAAATCAAAAAGGTGGTGTTGGTAAAACAACAACTACTGTAAATTTAGCGGCAGCTTTAGGTGTTTTAGAGAAGAAAGTTTTATTGATTGATGCTGATCCTCAAGCAAATGCAACTTCTGGACTTGGTTTGGATGTTGAAAGCGTAGAAGCGGGAACATATCAAGTTTTAGAACACACAATTGATCCTAAAGATGCAGTTATTACTACGGAATCTCCAAACGTTGATTTAATTCCAGCACACATTGATTTGGTAGCTATTGAAATTGAATTAGTTGACAAGCCTCAAAGAGAATTCATGTTGAAAAACGCTTTACAAAGTGTTGTTGACTCGTATGATTATATTTTAATTGATTGTGCTCCTTCTCTCGGTTTAATAACACTAAACTCATTAGTAGCAGCTGATTCAGTAATTATACCTATTCAATGTGAATATTTTGCTCTTGAAGGTCTTGGTAAGTTATTAAACACCATTAAAAGTGTGCAAAAAATCCATAATCAAAGTCTAGCTATAGAAGGTCTTTTATTGACCATGTACGATCCTCGTTTACGTTTATCTAATCAGGTGGTTGAAGAAGTTCGAAAACATTTTAGTTCAATGGTTTTTGAAACAGTGGTGCATAGAAATATTCGTCTAAGTGAAGCTCCTAGTTATGGTGAAAGCATTATTTCTTATGATGCAACCAGTAAAGGTGCTGTAAATTACTTAAATTTGGCGAATGAAATTTTAAACAAAAAAGCGTAAAAACAATAATGGCAAAAGCAACAAAAAAACAAGCTCTAGGTAGAGGTTTATCGGCATTATTAAAAGAAACTGCTGAAGTTAATTCGGCTTCTGATAAGAATGCAGACAAATTAGTAGGAACTATTGTAGAAATTGATATTAAATCTATAGAGGTTAATCCTTATCAACCCAGAACTTATTTTGATGAAGAAGCTTTAAGAGAATTAGCTAGTTCTATAAAAGAACTTGGCGTAATTCAGCCAATTACTGTTCGTAAACTTGCTAGCGATAAATTCCAATTAGTTTCAGGAGAGCGTCGTTTTAGAGCCTCTAAATTAATTGGTAATACTAAAATACCTGCTTATATTCGATTGGCAAATGATCAGGAAATGCTAGAAATGGCATTAGTTGAAAACATTCAGCGTAAAAACCTTGATCCAATCGAAGTTGCTCTTTCCTACCAACGATTAATTGATGAAATTCAACTTACTCAAGAAGAATTAAGTACTCGCGTAGGAAAAAAACGTTCTACTGTTACTAATTATTTACGCCTTTTGAAATTGGACCCAATTATTCAAACTGGAATGAGAGATGGTTTTATATCAATGGGGCATGGTAGAGCTTTAATTAACGTAGACAGTAACACCGATCAATTAAACATTTACGAAAAAATTGTTCGTGATAAATTATCAGTTAGACAAACTGAAGATTTGGTAAAGAATCTAAAAGCTGGAACCATTACAAAAGCTGCTAAGAAAAAAGCTTTACCAAAATACATTTCAGATGGAGCCAAAGAAATGACGGATTACTTTGGTAACAAGGTTGATGTTACAGTAAATAATAGAGGAAAAGGAAAAATATCGATTAACTTCAACTCGGAAGAAGATTTTAATCGAATAAAAAAATTATTACAATAATTGTTAGCAAAAAAAAACATATTTGTTTTTTTAATCTTACTATTACCTTTTGGCACATATGCTCAAAAGGATTCATTAAATATCAAGGTTGAAAAAACACAAATAACTACAGATTTATATAATCCTTTATCACCTTCAAAAGCAGCGTTCTACTCTGCTATTTTTCCAGGAGGAGGTCAAATTTATAATAAAAAATATTGGAAAGCCCCTATTGTTTGGGGGGCCATTGGAGCGAGTGTTTATTACTATGTTACCAATAGTAATGATTACGACCGATTTAGAACGGCATTCCGATTAAGATCACAAGGATTAAAAGATGAATTTACAGATGCTAATGGTAATCCAACAATATCTACTTCGGGATTAGAAAATGCTCAAAGAGTTTTAAGGAAAAACAGGGATTTATCATTACTCACTGGAGTTCTTTTATATGTACTTCAAATTGTTGAAGCCAGTGTAAATGCACATTTACTTCAATTCGATACAAACGACAATTTAACTATAAAACCATCTTTAACAACGGATCCAATGTTCCAAGAGGCTCCTAGAGTTGGTTTAACTTTCAAATATTCTTTCTAAAAAATGAAAATAGCCTTACTAGGATATGGTAGAATGGGTAAAGAGATTGAGAAAATCGCTTTACAACGTGGGCATGAAATTGTAATAAGATACTCAGGAGAAGAAGAGTACAATATAACAGATGCTGATGTAGCAATAGATTTTAGCATTCCAACTGTTGCTTATGATAATATTACAAACTGCTTAAAAAACAATGTTCCTGTTGTTTCTGGAACAACGGGTTGGTTAGATAAGTATGATGAAGTTGTTGATCTTTGTAAAACCAATAAAGGAGCTTTTATATATGCTTCGAATTTTAGCTTAGGGGTTAATATCTTTTTTGAGCTTAACAAGCAATTAGCTAAAATGATGAAGAATTTGGATCAATATAAAACTACTATTGAAGAAATTCATCATACAAAGAAGTTGGACGCACCAAGTGGTACTGCAATAACTTTAGCAGAAGGTATTATTGATAACTCATTAAAAAGTTCATGGACCTTAGATGGAGATACCGAAAATAATAACATCCCTATTACCGCTGTAAGAACTCCAGATGTGCCAGGAACTCATACAATCTCGTACGACTCGATTGTAGATTCAATTGATATAAAACATACCGCTCATAACAGACAAGGTTTTGCTCTAGGAGCTGTAATTGCTTCAGAATGGCTGGCGGATAAAACAGGAGTTTTTAGCATGGCTGATGTGTTAAACTTAGGTTAAATCCGTAACTTTTTTACTAAAAGTAAACTTATAAACTGAATTTCACTCAAACATTGAGAATAAAATATTAAAATTATGACATTTACTGAATGGTTCATTTTCTTTTTGATAATCCAAGTAATTCATTTTCTTGGAACATGGAAACTATATGTTAGAGCAGGAAGGCAAGCATGGGAAGCAGCAATTCCAGTATATAATGCCGTTGTTTTAATGGGAATTATTAATCGTTCAAAATGGTGGGTAATTCTTCTATTTATTCCTATTGTAAATCTTTTAATGTTTCCTATTGTTTGGGTAGAAACCTGTAGAAGTTTTGGTTTTAATAAAGGTAAAGACACTATTCTTGCTATTATAACTCTTGGCTTTTATATATTCTACATAAACTATGCTACAAATGCTGCCTATAAAGAAGATAGAAGCCTAAAGCCTCCTACCGCTGTTGACGAATGGTTAAGTTCCATAGCTTTTGCTGTTATCGCAGCGACTTTGGTACATACCTATTTTATGCAACCATATACTATTCCAACTTCGTCTTTAGAAAAGACGTTATTAGTAGGAGATTATTTATTTGTAAGTAAATTTCATTATGGAGCACGTGTTCCTATGACGACAGTTTCGGTACCAATGGTTCATGATACCGTTCCTGGTTTGGGGGTAAAATCTTTCTTATCTGAAGACAAAGCTGAAAATAAAAACAATTGGAAAAACAAACTTTCTTTGCCTTATATGAGGCTTCCAGGAGTTCAAAAAATAAAAAGAAACGAGATTGTTGTTTTTAGTTGGCCCGCAGATACAACAAAAACAATGTGGGGTGATGTTTCAGGAAAACAAACTTATAAACCGATTGACAAAAGAACCAACTATGTTAAAAGATGTGTTGGAATTCCTGGTGATAGTTTAGAAGTTAGAGATGGGTATGTTTATATAAATGGTAAAAAAACAGTTTTACCAGACAGAGCTAAACCTCAATGGTATTTTAAGGTAGTTACAGATGGGAGAAACTTCAGTCGTAGCGACATCGAAAAATATAAAATGAGCAAAGAAGGCAAAGTTGGAGATGACGGCACTTATTACCTTAATTTAACTGATGAAGAAGCCGCTTCTTTGGAAAAAAATTCCATAGTAAAAAGTACGGAAAAGTTATTGAAGCCTAAAGGAATGTTTGATAAAGCCGTATTTCCTCATGATCCGAGATATGCTTGGTCTTCCGACAATTTTGGACCAATTTATATTCCTAAAAAAGGAGTTACTGTAAAATTAAATGAAGCCAGTATTCCTTTCTACGAGCAAATTATTCGCAGATACGAAGGTAATGACTTAACTATTTTTGATAATGACATTTATTTAAATGGTAAGAAGGTTTCTGAATATACTTTTAAGCAAGATTACTATTGGATGATGGGAGACAACCGTCAAAACTCCTTAGATGCACGAAACTGGGGATATGTTCCATTTGATCATGTTGTTGGAAAACCTGTTATGATTTGGTTCAGTATTGATAAAGATACTAACAAAATTAGGTGGGACAGAATGTTTACTACTGTTGGAGGTAGTGGTAAACCTGTGTCATATTTATGGGTAGTAATTGTCTTAATAGGTGGTTATGTTTTTTACAGTATTAGAAAAAGTAAGAAGAAAAAAGCATAATGGCATTATTCATTCCCACTTACTTTGCTCCTATTTCTCAGTATGCGGCAATTTATCAATCAGATAAGATTGTTTTTGAATTTCACGATAACTTCCAAAAACAAACTTATAGAAATAGATGCTACATATATGGAGCCAATGGAAGGCTTTCCTTGAGTATTCCTGTTAAACACAAAACTAATGATGGAAGAAAGAAAACTAAAGATACTTTAGTTGAAAATGATTTTCCTTGGCAACAACAACATTTAAAATCGTTACAAACTGCCTATAGATCATCGCCTTTTTTTGAGTTTTTTGAAGATGATTTAAATACCATATTTTCAAAAAAATACAAGTATTTACATGATGTGAATCTAGACACCCACAACTTCATTACAGATGCACTAGAATTAAATACAGACTATAGCAGAACAGAAGAATATTCCTTGGAAATCGACGATGATTTTCGCCAATTGGCTATTGCCAAAAAAGGTATTTCAATTGAAATGGATACTTATGTTCAAATGTTTGATGATAAACATGGTTTTCTTCCTAACTTATCTATTCTAGATCTCTTGTTTATGGAAGGTCGTAATTCTATTAGTTTTTTAGAAAAAATTTCAGTAAATTTGAAGTAAACACTTATCCCCAATGTATTTATTATAAGCACGTTAAACGAGATTGCAAATTCGTTTATATGCTCATGTTATACAATAAGTCATGCAACACAATTTAGAACAATTCGTTAGGTTCTTTATGCCTAATATTTCGGACTATTCTCTGAATGTTTTCAGTTCTATAACTACACATAAACATTTTGCTAAAGGTAAAATTATAATAAAACAAGGGCAAGTTCCAACAAACTTCTATATCCTTACAAAAGGAGTTGCTAGAAGTTTTGTAAAAAACAGCAACAATAAAGAACATACACGCACTATTTACACGGCAATGAGCACCTGTGGAGCTCTATCCTCATTAATTTTAGGCTCTAATTCAAATGCCAGTTACGAATGTTTAACGGAGTGCGATTGTTTTTTAGGTGATTTTAAAGAACTTGTTGAAATAACCAAGTCGAATCATGAAATGGCTCTTCTTTATTCCAGAGTTTTAGAAAAAATATTTATTAGAACCGAACAACGTGTAGATGAGCTTGCATTGTTGAGTGCTACAGAGCGATATTTAAAACTAAAAAAAGATATTCCAGAGATAAATAATCTCATTCCACAATACCATATCGCATCATTTTTAAACATTACTCCTGTGCAACTCAGCAGAATACGAAAAAAATTATATTCTGTTTAATTATAAACATATGTTAACAGTAATGTTTTATTTTAAACATATATTTGACTCGCTAAAAATATTAATATTTGGGATTACCCGAATTATTTAGTTTCCCCTTACAGAAAGAAAGGTTTGTTTAAAAACAAACCTTTTCTTTATTTTATAAATCTCTTCACCAGACCGTTTATCTGGTCAGAAATGTTTAGTTTAATCACCACAAACATATAAAGTATTACAATTATAATACTCTTTAATACAATGTTTATTACAGGGCTTATATTGAATTTTGAAATTGTTATTTCTGGTATGTCAAAATTCCAATAATTAAACAACAAGTAGAAACCGGCAATAACAAATAGCTGCAACACTGTTTTTAAAGTAAACGGAAACATGTGTAATTTATGTTTGACAAACCATGTTTTAAACAACCCAAAAACTACAATTGATAAAAAAGTTGCAAAGGCTAGTCCTTCTGTTCCGTGATTCAAATCATAATAAAAATATTTGTTTAAATAAACGAGCATTAATGCCATTCCTACTCCATTAAACAGCGTAATTCTGTAATACTTTGAATTGTTTATTATTGCCCTATTGTTCCCTAGAGACATGTTAAATAACTTTGCACTAGAAATAAAAAGAACAACCAATTCACCACCAGCATACCCTTCTGGCATTATTTTAAATAATTCAGAAACGTTTGTATTTACCAACACAAAGAATACCCCACCAATCAAAAGTAAATTAATTGAACTTTTTCTATATAAACTAGCAACCTCTTTGCTATTATCTTCGTTAATTGATTTTGACGTTAATGGATCTAGTATTTGAGTCATAGCTCTACTTGGAGCCTCTATAAAGGACCCTATAAATACCGCAACTGTATAATAGGCTGCAACACTTAATGTGTCTTTACCTCCTATCATTAATTTATCTATATCAAGTATAATGGCACTCGCGCTTCCCGCTAAAATAATATAAAAAGAATATCTAATCACTTCTTTAAAATTATCAGGTATAGCAAAATAAAATTTAGGCGTGTATAACCTTAACGCATAAATGCACATTACAAATGTTCTAAACGCATAGGCATAGGACAAATAAATTACAAATTCTTGTTTACTTACAATATTAAAATAGACTGCACATAAGAGAATCATAACTGCTATTCTGTTATACAATTCTTTTAAAAAATTACCAAAAACAGATTGCATTTGAACTTTAGCCCAGGAATAAAAGACTTCAAAATAAGCACAGCTAATAGCTATGATATAAATATATGTTGTATAGGTTTCAACAATTACGTTATCATCAGATAGAAACTTCATAATGAGCTCATGAAAGTAATTCCAGAAGTACCCAATAATCAAAGCAATTATTAATGGAAATAAAATCACAGAACTTAAAAACTTATCCTTCTGTTCTTTTTTATCATAACTAGAAAAAAATTTGACTATGGTGAAGTGAATTCCTAATGCCATTAAGGGCATAACTAAGTTTGACGTGGACAGCACTAAAGTTACAAGTCCGTAATACTCTTCTTTTAAAAACCGAGCATATAAAACAACGGTGTTAATACCACCAATTAAAAACCCTAAATATATAATTAAGGTATTTTTCAGTGATTGTTTAAAAATTATTCCCAATTTACTTATTTATTATTTTCTTTATAGATAAATATATTTGCTCACCTACATTTTTCCCATACAAACCTTCATCATATTTAACGTTACTATTCAAAAACTCTTTAAAAGTGTTCAATATATTCTTTTTATTGGCTCCAACTATTTTGGCATATCCTTTCTCTACTAATTCAACCCACTCAGTTTCCTCTCTTACAACTATGCATTGCTTTTTATTGAAAAAAGCTTCTTTTTGTAAACCTCCACTATCGGTGATTACCATGGTACAATTTTCTAAAAGCTGAATCATATCATAATACCCTTGAGGTTCTATCACAACCACATCCGTTTCTATTTTATATTCTTTAAGTCTCCCAGCTGTTCTTGGATGTAAAGGTAACACCACCGGCTGTTTTTTATTTATTGTACCTAATGCCTCAAAAATCTCACTTAAGACAGTGGCACTTTCGGTGTTTTCTTGACGATGTATCGTTGCTAAAACAAACTTGGAACCCTTAATACTTAACTTTTCTAATACGTTAGAGTAATCTTTTGATTTCTTTTTATAAAACTCCATTGCATCTTTCATAATATCACCATGCTTGTAAATCTCAATATCAAAATTTACAAAACCTTCCTCTCTTAAATTATCAATAGCTTTCTGAGTAGGACAACTAAGTAAATTGGAAATTCGATCAGTCAAAATACGATTGACCTCTTCTGGCATAGACATATTAAAAGATCTTAATCCAGCCTCTATATGTGCCACTTTTATTCCTATTTTCTTTGCCGCAAGTGCTCCTGCTAATGTAGAATTTGTATCTCCAAAAACTACTACTATTTCAGGTTTTTCATCAAGTAATATCTTTTCTATACTTTCAATCATGCGACCTGTCATAGCTCCATGACTTAATCCATTAATATCAAGATTATACTTAGGTTTTGGTATATGCATTTCTTCAAAGAAGATATTACTCATATTCTTATCAAAATGCTGACCTGTATGAATAATTATTTCTTCAAACTCATTCTTTTCCGAAATTATTCTACTTAATACGGCTCCTTTAATGAACTGTGGTCTGGCTCCTAGTATCGTAACTATTTTTTTCAATTATGATAAGTCTTTTATTAAATTAGACAGCTCTTTCGTTAATTCTTTCCTGTGAAACTTTTTTATACCTTTTGATTCTATAGATAAATTTCCTTTGAGGTAATCATCATACATTCTGAGTATCTCCTTTTTCATTTTCTCTTTATCCATAAAGTCTACAATAACTCCTGCTTGGGTTTCGTTAATAATCTCTGCCAAATCTCCGTCTTCTGGACCTATTGCTAAAATTGGTCGATTCGCTTGTAAATATTCAAAAATTTTTCCAGTAATAATACCTTTAGCACTAGGAACATTATTAACAGCTAACAACAATAATTGAGATTTTCTCTGGTATTCAAAAACTTCGCTATTTGGTAAATATCCAACTCTTGTTACATTTAACTGCATATATTTCCCCAGCATCTCTTCAATTTCTTCTGCTATTTTACCAACTAATTTGATTTCTAAATTATTAAAAAAACCTTCTCTTTCTTCACCAATTTCCTGTAAAACTTCCCACAACATAACAGGATTCCTATCTGAATTCATTAAACCTATATGGGTTATGGAAAACTTCTCATCAATCTTTACCTCTATGGATTTATCATTTCTAGAATCATATCCATTTGTTATCACTTCAACATTAGAAGAATACTTTCTAAAACTATCTCTCATTGTTTTACCTACAACAATATTAAGATCAGCATTCTGTATTACTTGTTTTTCTAAATTCAGATGTTTTCTAAACGATTTTTTCGTCAATGGAAGTTGATGAAAATAATCTATCTCAGTCCAAGGATCTCTAAAATCCGCTACCCATTTTACACCAAGTTTTTTCTTTAAATTTAAACCGATTAAATGAACACTATGTGGAGGACCAGTAGTTATAATGGTATCTACTTTATTTTTATTTAAATACTTAATTATTTTCTTTGTTGACGGTTTAACCCAATATTTTCGTGCATCAGGAATGAAGTAATTAGCTCGAATATATTGAGATACTCTCTCCAAAAAAGTCGGATTAGGCTTTAAAAATCCAGCACTTACATTTACTTTCTTTCTTTTTAATAAAGACAATATTGAATTTGGCTCGAAAATAGACTGCTTAAGTACTTCTATTCCTTTTGGAATGTCTTTATATAAACTTCTATCTTGTATTGGATAATTATCATTCTTAACAGTAAAAACAATAGGTTCAATATCAAATTCTCTCAAATACTTTACGAATTTTAACCAACGTTGAACACCAGAACCTCCTGCTGGCGGCCAATAATAAGTAATAATTAATACCTTCATGCTAATTTCTCATAAAGTGTTTTTAAATCTTTTGAGGTTATATCCCAAGTAAACTTGTTTTTTACGAAGTTACTACCATTCTTTCCCATTATATCTCTTAGCATATTATCTTCATAAAGTCCTAGAAGTTTTTGAGTAAAATCATCAGCATCCTTAGCCCTATGAACTACTCCCGCTTTTACCTTTTCAACTACATGTTTTTGAGCTATGGCATCACTTACTAGCAATGGTTTTCCAATTGCCATGTATTGGAATATCTTGTTTGCATATGTAGTATCATGATGAATATTTCTATGTAATGGAGACAGACAGACATCTGAATTTCTTATCCATTCCGGGAAAGTGACATTATTTTGCCATCCCATTATTTTTACTTCATTTTCCAGTCCTAATTGGGATACTTTACTCTCCAAACGTTGTGAACTTTTCCCTACAACTACAAAGATTAGGTTTGGTATAACCTGTTTCAAATTTACCATACTCTCAAATACCGTATCCAATCCTCTTCGTTCACCTGTATCACCTAGATAAAGCAATACAAAATCACCTTCCGATTTATTGAATGGAATACTTGAATCTCTGACATTATCAAAAAACTCACGTCTTACCGTATTAGGAACAACTATTATCTTATCACGAGAAATACCAGCCCTATCTGCCAGTTCTTTTTTAGACTCTTCCGTTACTACAATTACCTTTGAGGCTTTCTTAGCGAACTCTTCTTCCTTTTTAATCCACTTATTTATTGAAACTAACAGTTTTCCTTTAAGCTTTTGCATATGCGGGTAAAACCGCATAATTTCAGGTCTATTTTCATGTAAGTCTAAAACAGTCGGTAAATCTCTGTCATTTGCATCAAAAGCTGCCTGAGCAATTCGCATGTCATGAATATGAATTGCCTCAATTTTATTTTTAAGAATAAAATCTTTTATTTTTTTTTTCATCAGAAAAGTATAGACTGGAATAGTATATACCAATGCGGACATTTTATACTCAAAGCTATTTGTTTTATATCTTCGAACTTGAATACCTTTTATCTCTTCTACTATTTTCTCTTCTCCATAAGTTAAACAAAAAAGAAAAACCTCATGTCCGTCTTTTATAAGTTCCAAGGCTTCGTTTTCTACTCTTGGATCGGGAGGATATACATTATCCAAGATCATTCCTATTCTCATCTTTCGCTATTTTTCTGCATAAACAGCATAATATCTTGGTGTAAAACTTCTTAAAATGGGTCTAATACCTACTTTCTTAATAGGGCTAGTCCATTTTTCAACGTCCTTTACATTCCATCCAGATTTTTCCATCAACCAATCGAACTGCCAAGCTTCAAACTCATGGTAATGTCTATCCCACATATCAGTTTTACTTCTATAGGCACTTGCAAACCATAATTTTAAAGGAACCGTAGCTACAATTTTTGTTGTTTCTATTTCCTTTAACACATTAAACGGAGCCAAAAGATGTTCAAATATTTCAAAGGCCGTAACAGCATCAACATCGAAGTTTTTTACCAGCTCAGGTAATAAATCCAAATCTTCACCATTTGTATTAAAAACGGTATATCCATTTTGCTCCATGATTTCGCTAAATGGATTTCTTACACCTAAATCTAAAATTTTTGCTGGAGCGGGAACGTGTTTTTTCAAAAATTCTAATGTATGACTGTATCTTTTCTTTGGAAGTTTATTATACATCTATCTTATTTCATTTATCAAACATTAAATACTCACATACGTAAGTATTACACTTATTCTTTTTGCCTTCTTCTATTAACAGCAACAAAACCAATTGGTATAATTATCATAAAAGCATAAGAAATCAAACTAATTATACTTCCAGTTCTTATCACAGTTGGTTCAAACTTAAACTCAACTATATGCTCTCCCGAAGGTATAATCATTCCTCTCAACACATAATTCACTCTTTCATGAGGCACCAATTTTCCATCTAAATAAGCATTCCAACCATGCTTATAATATATCTCAGAAAAAACCGCAAATTGTTTAGTATTAGAAGTTGTTTTATACTTTAAATAGATAACATCTCTGTCAATAAGATTTATAACTGCCGTAGAATCCTTTTCAAACTCTTTATTTGACAACCCAAGTTTTTTGAAACTGTTATTTCTAATAACGGCTTCTTTTTTAGTTTTTAAACTATCTAAGCCCTTAATTTCATCGTTTGCAGAATTCACTACCTTTAAGTTATTTACAAACCATGCACTTCCATTAGCTTCTGAGTTTTCTTGAACCTTTTCCTCGCCCACTATAAAATACTTGGTATTAAGCATGTTTAACACCTCGAAGTTATTCTTCGCTATTTGGTATTCAAACAATTCTTGGTAACGCTTCATTTTTGCAGCATGATAACCTCCTATTGAATTATGAAAATACGATGTTCTTGCTTCATTCAATACATTTCCTGAAAAATTGGCTACACGATAATATCCTTTATCTTTTAAAATTTCTTTATCAGCATTATTTGCTACAAAAGGCTTATTAACATTTCTCGCTGTAGTAAAATCATCTTTGTTAACATAGTTCAAGTTAATCGAAACTAAATCAAAAATGATTAAACCAATAAGAGTTATAATTGAAATTTGACTCTTTAATTTATCCTTTAAAGTAGCCCAAAGAATTCCACCCGTTAACAATACCAATATCAAAGATCTAAAACTGTCATTCATTAACATAGACTTTCTATCAGCAATCAATGCATCTACCAACTCTGGAAGTTGTTGTTCATACTGTGAATCTCTTAATCCTTCAAAATTAAATAAGCTTGGTCCCATCAATGCAAACAGAAGAGTAACTCCTCCCATAATGTAAAGAGCTTTTTTTAGAGCTTGTAATTTTTCTTCTCTTGAAACATCTGTAGAGAAAAACTGCTTTAAAGCTAAAACCCCAAGTAAAGGAACACAAAGCTCTGCAATCACTTGAATTGATGATACAGCTCGAAACTTATCATATAACGGAAAATAATCTATAAATAAATTGGTTGGTAGTGGAAAATTCTTTCCCCAACTCATAATAATAGAAAATACAGTAGCACTTACTAACCAGTACTTAAGCCTTCCACGAACTAAAAAGATTCCTAAAAAAAATAAAAAGAAAACAACAGCACCAATGTATGCTGGAGCTTCTACAATTGGTTGTTTTCCCCAGTAAGTTAATACTTGGCTTGAAAAATCTCTCGCTACACTATCTCCTGCTTTTAGTTTTACCGTTTCATAAAAAGAAGAACTATCATCCAACTTCTCAACGGTACCTCCTCCCATAAATCGAGGTATAAATAAATTGAATGTTTCAGCAATACCATAACTATATTCAGTTATATATGCTTTATCTAGACCAGTAGACTTTTCTTTAGGGCTTCCATCAGGGTGAATTGTTAACTCCGATTTTCCACGTGTACTTTCAGCAGCATATTCTTTAGTTGCTAACAATCGAGTTGAATTAACACTTACTCCTAAAAAGCATGCAACAAGAACTATTGATGTATTTTTTATAAATAAAGGGAGCTCCTTATTTTTATAGGACTCAATTAGTTCAACAATTCCAAAAATCAATAAACAAAAGCCTAAATAATAAGTCATTTGAGGATGATTTGCTACTATTTCCAGAGCCATGGCCAATGAAGTTAGCACAAAACCAAGTAAATATCGTTTTTGGTAAATATATAAAACACCAGCAATGACCATTGGCATGTATCCTATTGCATGTGCTTTGGCATTATGCCCTGCACCAAATATTATAATGAGGTATGTAGAAAAACCAAAGGAGAGACTTCCTAATATGGCAAGTTTCCATTCAACCTTTAAAGCTGTTAATAAAATAAAAAAACTTAAAAAGTATAAAAACAGGTAATCGGCAGGTCTTGGTAAAAATCGAATAACTTTATCTACATATCTAATAAAGTCATTTGGAAAATAAACTCCAACCTGATAAGTAGGCATACCGCTAAAAGCATTATTTAGCCAATACGATTCTTTTCCTTTATCCATTCTGTATTGAGATGACTCTCGAGCCATTCCAATAAATTGAGTAATATCTCCTTGTTTAATCTTTTTCCCGCTTAAAACAGGATTAAAATAAAGTAAAGAGGCTATTATAAACACAATACCTCCAATGATGTAGGGTAAAAACTTTTTGTAATTCATGATTAATCTATCTCTTCGAAATCAACGTATTCTCCAACATCTTTATTACTATTCTTGACATTGTTAGGTTTTTTGTCAATAACTGTTTTTCCTTCTTCAACAGTAGTTTCTTGTTGATTACCGTATTGACTTTGCGCTTTTTTTTGTACCTTATCTACTGCTTTTTTAAGCAAATACGGACCAAATAATTTTACAACAAATTTTACCGCATAGTATACTAAAAGGATTATTAAAAGTGTTCTTAAAAAATTCATAGGTCCTGCTTGATGTAGTATCATCTAAAAAAAATGTTCAAAAAATTAACCAAAAATAACAATTTGACACAAAAGGTAACGTTAAGACTTTACAAAACTTATAACTCTGTAGTATTTCATATTTTTATGGTATGTTTGTAATACTCTTAAATTGATTCTATAACATGATTAAAAGACTCCTCTTTCTTTTTACTTTTTGTTCATCAATATTGGTACAAGCTCAGTATACATCTGTTATAAACTCAAATAGACCAGGGCTTTCCGAAAGTCCATATAGCGTTGGTTCTGGTGTCTATCAAATTGAATCTACTCTTTTTTATAGAAACGTACCTTTTGTAGAAACTTTTAGCAATCCTGAATCATTCGGCGCAAACTTGCTATTTAGAACAAGTTTTTTGTTTGAAAAATTAGAGTTCAATTTAAATACAACATTGTCAAATGACAAAATAGGGTTTAAAAATGTTTTTAAATCTTCCTACAATACAACTGGTTTTAGCAGGTTCACTTTAGGTGCTAAATATATGGTTTATGCTCCAACATATGATGACAAATCTAAGGAAATAAGAAGCTGGAAAGCCAGGCATTCTTTTGATTGGAAACGTTGGATTCCTCATGTAGGTGTTTATGCTGGTATTAACTTTGGTAGTTTTTTATCCGACTTTCATAATAAAGGAGGAATTACCCCGAAAGTTGGAGTGTTACTTCAAAATGAATTTTCAGACAAACTAAATGTTATTACTAATTTATTTTATGACAATATAGGAAGTGACTTTACAGAATATTCATATGTAGTTACAGGAACTTATAATTTCAATGATTATTGGTCAGGTTTTGCAGAAATACAAGGTGTTTTTGAGAAATACCAAAACAAGAGTAGTATTGGTGCAGGAGCTGCTTATTTATTTAATGAAAACCTTCAATTTAATGCTTCTTTAAGAGGTAACTTTGAAGGAAATGAATTTGGTGTAACGTCTGCAATAGGAGTTTCTTATAGATTAGATAGGCATGAAGATAAATTTGCTGAACTAGATGAATTTGGAAACAAGATTGAAGAGGACAAACCTATAAAATATGATGAAAATAGAGGCTTCTTTGGACGTATGTTTAGTAAGGTTAAGAAGTTATTTAAAAAGAAGCAAGGTAAACGTGAGCAAAAAGTTGACTTAGATATTTCTCCAAATAAAGATGAAAAAGAGGTTAGAACGGAGAAACCAAGAAGACGTAGACAAGAGTCTTTAATTGATGTAATTTCAAAAGAAGACGAAAAACAGAAAAAGAAAACTGCGAAAGCGGATAAGAAAGCCGCCAAAAAAGCTCAAAAGAAGGCAGAAAAAGAGGCTAAAAACGCTCAGAAAGAAAAAGAAAAAGAAGCCAAAAGAAAACTAAAAGAAGAAGAAAAGGAAGCGAAAAGAAAGGAAAAAGAGCGTTTAAAACTTGAAAAAGAAATAAAAGAATTAGAAGACGAGATTAAAAAAGAAGAAGAAAAAGAGAAAAAAAAGAAGGAAGAAAAGAAGAAGAAAAAGAAAGACGGAGATAACTAAAAGAACACCTACATATTTACATATGATTTCAGTTAAAGAAATAACAAGTAAAAAGGAAATGAAACAATTTGTTAAGTTTCCTTTTTCACTTTATAAAAACAACCCGTATTGGGTTCCACCAATTATTAATGACGAGTTGGCTAGTTTCAACTCTAACAAAAACCCAGTTTTTGAACATGCCAAAGCAAAGTTTTTACTTGCTTTTAAAAATGGTAAAATTGTCGGACGAGTTATTGCCATTATTAACACCTATGAAGTGGAGCAGCAAAACATAAAAAAAATGCGTTTCGGATGGTTTGATGTTATCGATGATATTGAAGTAAGTAAAGCTTTATTGGATAAAATTAAAGAAATTGGAAAAGAAAACAAGTTAGAATATGTAGAAGGACCCGTTGGTTTCAATAACCTTGATAAAACAGGAGTTCTTATTGATGGATTTGATCATATAGGTACTATGATTACTTGGTATAACCCCCCGTATTATAAGGAGCATCTTGAACAACTAGGGTTTCGTAAAGAAAAAGAATACATAGAAAGTAAATTTCCTTTTAAAAATGTAGACGCAAAGAAATATACAAAGGCTGGAGATTTGATTCAAAAAAGATACAATTTAAAAGAAGTTGCCTTTGATTCTACAAAAGAAATTATGCCATATGTGGATGAAATGTTTGACCTTTTTAGTAAAACTTATTCAAAACTTTCTACCTACGTTCCAATTTCAAATGAGCAAATCGAATATTTTAAGAAAAAATATATTTCATTTATCAACCCTGAATATATCAAGTTTGTTTTAGATAGTGATAATAATATGGTAGCTTTTGCTATAGTAATGCCTTCTTTTTCAAAAGCTCTACAAAAAGCAAAAGGAAAACTATTACCTTTTGGTTTATTCCATTTGTTAAGCGCAAGGAAAAATTCAAAGGATGTTATTTTTTACCTTATAGGTGTTCATCCAGACTATCAAAACAAAGGAGTAACTGCTATTATTTTTAGGGAATACATTAAAACTTTTGGTATCAAAGGAATTAAGGACTGTATTCGTACTCCAGAACTTGAAGATAATGTAGCAATACATAAAATTTGGAAAGATTTTGCGCCGACTGTTCACAAAAGAAGAAGAACTTATAGAATTGATTTATAATGCAGTTATTTTATAATCCTGAAATATCTGAGGAAGTTAAAGAACTAACTTTCAACAAAGAAGAAAGCAGACATATTGTAAGAGTTCTCAGAAAAAAAGAAGGAGACACGTTACACATAACAAATGGAAAAGGCTTTCTTTTTAATGTTGAAATAGTTTTTGCCAATGACAAAAAATGCACAGCTAAAATATTAGAGTCCAAAGAAATCAAAAATAATAGAGATTATTACTTACATATAGTGATAGCTCCGACCAAAAATATTGATCGTTTTGAATGGTTTTTGGAAAAGGCTACAGAAATAGGAATAGATGAAATAACGCCTTTATTATGCAAAAATTCTGAAAGGAAAATCATCAAACATGAAAGACTCGGTAAGATTGTTCTTTCAGCAATGAAACAATCACTTCAATATAAACTTCCAAAGCTTAACGAATTAACAAACTTCAATGATTTTATAAACAGTGATTTAGAAGGTCAATTGTTTGTTGCTCATTGTGAAGATGATAATAACAAAAATGGTTTAAAACAGTTGGTAAAACCTAATTCTAAATACACGGTTCTAATTGGTCCAGAAGGAGACTTTACAACTGAAGAAATTCAAAAATCGAAAGTAGCCGGATTTTCTCCAATTAGCCTAGGTAACACAAGGTTAAGAACTGAAACGGCTGGAGTAACAACAGTCCAAAACATTAGTTTTTTACATCAATAATTCTTTTTTGTATATTTAAACCTAAAGTTTACCCTATTTTATTGAGTACAGCAGATTTTTTTAATATTTTTCTACTGGTTAGCGCACTGCATGGTTTCGCTTTTAGCCTTATTCTTTTCTCATCCAAAAATGGAAAGGAGAAGAGCATGCTTTATTTAAACCTGTTAATACTTTCAATTTCATTAAATAACATCCAGTCTTGGGTGCTAGAAAATCAACTATTTCAACATAAATTTGCTTTAGATTATATTCAAATTCCCTGGCATTTTTTGGCTATGCCTTTTTTGTACATGTTCTTAACAAACTACTTGAATATTACATCAAAAACTTACAATCTTCTTAAAGTAGTTTTTCCGCTATTTCTATTTGCAATTATAGCTCAGGTTTCCTTTGTACTGTATTATAGCAACATTGAAAACAATGAATACCAAGATTTTGTATATGAAAAATACACCTCAATTGAGGAAATAGTAAGTTTTAGTATTTCAATTAGCTTATTTATATATTCTTACTACCTACTATATAAAAAGGAAAATCTCTTTGAAAAAATCCTTTCTTATGACAACTTAAAATGGATTAACGTCTTCTTTAAACTATCGTCTATTGGATACATACTATGGATAACCGCTCTGATAATAAAAGTTAGTTTAAATTTTCAAGGTTTTATGTTCTCTTATTACCCTTTACGTATTTATACTACAATATTGATTTATTGGTTGGGGTATCAAGGATTGAGACAAGTTCGTATATTAAAAGAACGCCAACATATTCGAGAAGGAATTTCTTCAAAAACACATTCTTCTTCATTGAATGGCATATCTATAAACTCTAAAAGGAAGTCAACTTTAGCCGTTTCTAATACTATTTCAGTTACAGAAGAGCAGTATAAAAAATATCAAGATTCTTTTTCTGAAATAGATTTTTTAATTAGATCGGAGAAGAAATTTTTACTTCCAAGGTACACACTTCAAAATTTAGCTTCTGAAACAGATTTTAGTCCAAGTACACTTTCTCTCATTATAAACAACATTGCTGGAAAAACTTTTATTGATTATTTGAACGAAATGCGAGTACAACAAGCAAAAGAGTTATTAACAAATGTCAATTATGGTAACTACACTATCGCTTCAATTGGGTTAGAATCTGGATTTAACTCCAAATCTACTTTTTTCACCGTTTTTAAGAAACACACTGGTTTAACCCCTTTTTCTTACAGAAAACAATCACTATAATTAAAAATTAAATCAAAATTAGTTCGAAATCGTCCAGAATAGATGATTCCGTACCTATATATTACCTATATACTTTAAATTAGCCTTCAGATACTACTTGAAAACGTTAATATTTTAAATCGTTGCTATTTTAAAATATTTGTTTGATAAAATATTATTAAGTGTACGCGCTTGATGATGAAAAAGAAAGGGTCTCAACCTATAAAACATCAACTAACCTAACGTTGATGTTTTTTTTTAAAAAAACTACCTTATTAACAATTAAACTATATAAACAAAAAAGTGAAAAAGTCCGAAAACGTCTATTCTGGACGATTTCGGACTCCTATTTCATATATATAATTTAATATTGTAATGAAATTTATCACGAATGATATTAATTTCTTAAGGGGAAAAAAGAAAACACCAACATCTAAGGTTGGTGTTTTTTATTTTAAGTTTACTATATTGCTTATTAAATTAATTTCAGTGAGAAAACTTATAATTCTATTATTTCTTATTTTCATTCACAAAGCGCAATGTCAGCAAGTTGCTGTTCTAAAATACAAAGGTGGTGGTGACTGGTACGCAAACCCAACAGCCTTACCTAACCTAATCAAATTTGCAAATTCGTATACCAAATGTTCCATTACAAAGGAACCTCAAACAGTTTCTCTAAATGACAATGCTATTTTTACTTATCCAATTGTTTTTATGACCGGGCATGGGAATGTATATTTTGATGATGAAGATGTCGAAAAGCTAAAAAACTACTTAATCTCTGGAGGGTTTCTACATATTTCAGACAATTACGGTTTAGACAAATACATCCGCAAAGAATTAAAAAAAGTTTTTCCATTAGAACAATTAACAGAAATTCCTGTTAACCATCCAATTTACAATCAAACCTTCCGCTTTCCCAATGGTTTACCAAAAATTCATGAGCATGATAAAAAAGAACCTAAAGGATTAGGTATTTTCTATAAAGGAAGACTCGTAGTATTTTACGATCATGAAAGCGACCTCAGTGATGGATGGGAAGATCAATCAATACACAATGATCCAAAAGAAATAAGAGAAAAAGCGTTAAAAATGGGATCAAACATTATTGAATATGCTTTTACAAACTAATAGTTTAAACATAGATTCCATCCAGATTAATTTTGATACTGATGCTCTATGGATGCTTAATATTGCCTTAGGAATTATAATGTTTGGTGTTTCGTTAGACATTACAATAGACGATTTCAAGCGTCTTCTAAGCTCTCCAAAAATAGTATTTGTTGGTATCTCGTCACAATTTATACTTTTACCTTTATTCACGTTCTTGTTAGTAATTGTTTTAAAACCTCACCCGAGTTTTGCTCTTGGAATGATGTTAATAGCGGCGTGTCCTGGTGGAAATGTTTCTAACTTCTTTAGCAAAATGGCTAAAGGTAATGCCGCACTTTCCGTAAGTTTAACTGCCTTTGCCACTTTAATATGCATTTTCCTAACTCCGTTAAACCTTCAAATATGGGGTAGTTTATACGAACCAACACGTCATATTCTTAAAGAAGTTTCATTAAACCCTTTTGAATTGACAAAACTAGTTGTGCTAATTTTGGGTATTCCTTTAATAATAGGAATGTTTGTAAGGTATTATCATCCAGAAATGGCTGAAAAAATTAATACTTTTATAAAGCCATTTTCAGTTATATTTTTTTTAGTTTTAATCGTTATTGCTCTTTATGAAAATGCCCATATATTCAAAGACTACATCCACTTAGTCCTATTTCTTGTTATTTTCCATAATTTATTTGCCTACTTCTTAGGATATTTAGTTAGTAAACTATTCAAACTTTCTAAAAAGGATACTAAAACCATTTCTATAGAAACTGGAATTCAAAACGGAGGTCTTGGACTCCTATTAATTTTCAGCTTTTTTAATGGTTTAGGAGGTATGGCTTTATTAGCAGCTTTTTGGGGTGTTTGGGATATATTTTCTGGAATGCTACTTGCGACATACTGGGGAAGAAAAAAATAGTATATTTCCTATTAATTAACTCCTACTAAAACATGAACAACTTACTTTATTATGCGTTTAAAATTTATGTTAGATTAGGATTATTTTTTTATTCAAAAAAAATTAAGGTATCTGGCTCCAATAACATTCCAAAAAATGGAGCTGTTCTTTTCACAGCTAATCATCCAAATGGATTGATAGATCCTATCTTAATCGCTACACATATAAAAAGAAAAACTCATTTTCTTGTTCGAGCTTCTGTTTTTCAAAACCCAATCATAGCAAAGTTTTTTGGTGCCTTAGGTATGATGCCTATTTATCGCATTAGAGACGGTTTTAATCAACTTTCAAAAAACAATGAGATATTTGATAAATCTGAACGCATTCTTTCATCAGAAGGCTCCTTATTAATTTTCCCAGAAGGAAGCCATAACAGACAACGAAGTATTAGACCTTTAAGTAAAGGGTTTACTAGAATTGTTTTTCAAGTATTGGAAAAAAAACCAAAATTGAAACTTTTTGTAGTTCCTATTGGCATTACTTATCAAAATTCTTCCTCGTACCCATCTTCTGTTGCTATAAATTTTGGGAAGCCTATTCATTGCAACGAATACATAAAACATATGGATAAATTTGAAATGATAAAGGAGTTAAAAAATGAAGTAAGAAAAAGTCTAGTGAAGCTTACTGTTCATATTCCAAACGATGAGAATTACGACAAGATGTTTTCCAAACTAAACACCCAAGGTTTAGATTTCACTAATGTAGAAGTAATCAATTCAATAATACTCCATAATAAAGAAAGTGAATTAAAAAAAGAAAAAGGTTCCAAAAATACATTGAAACCTTTACTTTATTTAATTGTTCTAAACAGTATTATTCCTTATTCAATTTGGAAACTAGTATCAAAAAAAATTGATGAAATAGAATTTGTAGACACTTTTAGATTTGGAATAAATTTAGTCCTCTTTCCTATATTTTATATTATTCAAGCCTATGTCATTTCTACACTATTTAGTAGCCAACTAGGTTATACCTATTTTTTTTCTAGTCTTCTACTGATTCTTCTGTATACGAAATTGGCTCCGACTCCATCAGGATAGCATTCTGAAGATCCTCTTGAATTTTTGTTCTCATATTACTCCTTACAAGACCTCTGTTTCTCATTGTAGGATACACTCGGTTTGACAAGAAAACATAAACAATTCCGCTTGCTGGGTCAGCCCATGTATAAGTTCCGGTAAAACCACTATGACCAAAACTTTCCTCAGAAACACATCCACAGGTTGGTTTTTCTTCAGGTCTAATTTGAGGTTTATCAAACCCTAATCCACGTCGTACTTTTCTATCAGCATAATATCGTTTATTAAACTTTTCAATGGTTTCTGGCTCAAAATATTTAATTCCTCCGTATTCACCTTTTTGTAAATACATCTGCATAATCTTTGCAACATCATTTGCATTAGAGAAAAGTCCTGCATGACCACCAACACCACCTAACATTGCAGCTCCCATATCATGAACAAAGCCATGCACCAATTGCTTGCGATAATAACTATCTTTTTCTGTGGGAACAATTTCCGATTTTCTAAATTTCTTTAGTGGTAAATATGTTGTTCTATTAGCTCCTAAAGAACTATAAAACATTTGATCAGTAAGTACGTTTAGAGGTTTCCTATACTTTCTTTCAATTATTTCTTTGATTATGTAATATCCTAAATCGCTATACTTATAACCTGGTCTACTTCGTTGTTCAGAATCTACAATTTCTTTAAAAATTGAATCTCTATAACTTCTAGCTAAGTACAGATTGTTAGCCACTTTTATGTTAAAATCCTTAGACCATTTTTTTCTGTAAAGTTCTGCAGAATTTTCTCCTGTTTCTTCATCTTGAGTATGCAAATAAAATGGTATCCAAGATCTCAGACGTCCATAATGAGACAATATCTCTTTAATTATCAATGTGTCTTTGTTCGATTTGCTATATCTAGGAAGTAAATCACCTACACTTGAAAACAAACTCAATTTTCTTTCCTCTTCGGCCTTCATTACCATAGGCAATGATGCTAAAATTTTAGTAAGGGAAGCTAAATCATAAATATCTGATTTTTTAACTTTTCTTCTCTTAGCTAAAGTGTGATAACCAAATGTTTTATAATAAAAAACTTTACCATTTCTAGCCGCCAATATTTGCCCTCCTGGAGCCATTCTTTTTTTTAAAATTGTGTCTATTCTTTTATCAATTACCTCTAATTTCTCAGATGAAACACCAGCTTCTTCAGGAATTGTGTATTGTAAAACATTTAATTTAGAGGTTGTAATTCCTGTTCCTACTTTGAATTTATTAATGCTAACAGGAAGTTTTCCTTTCACCTCAAAAGCACCGAATAAAGCCTGAGCCGTTAACTCTTGTGCTATTTTACTATTTTGATACCCTACTACTATAGACTCTATATTAGTTTCATCAATTTTTAACAAGCTATAAGGACTTGCAAAATCGCATAAAATAACATTGGATTCTTTTGCTATTTCATGCAACCAAGTCAAATCTTTTTTAGAGAATTTATAACTCTTCCAAGGATGCTTGTTAGATTTATGAAACCCGACAATTACCGTGTTATATTTTTTAAGCTTTTGAACAAGTGTTTTTACGTATTTAAATTTACTAGATACTTTATCAACTTTAGCATAGTTTCTCAACATTGCCAAGAAATCATCTCCTTTTGCATCACCTAAGGCTATATAGGCTATTTTCTTATCTTCTAAATGTGTTATTGGAATGTTTTTTACACTATCTTTTACAATTGTAATTGAATTTCTAACAAGCTTTCTATGAAGAAGTTTATCCTCTACCCTATGTAAATCCTTCTGAAGACTATCTAAGCTCGCTGGTTTGTACTCATTCAACCCAACTAAATACTTAGCTCTCAAAATTTTTCTTACCGACTCGTCTACCCTCTCCTCTGTTAACTTTCCATTTGCTAAAGATGTCTTAAAAAGTTTTAAAGTACCGGGAACATCTGAAGGAATTAATAACAAGTCATTTCCTGCTTCTATTGCTGCAAGATTAATAGCTGCAGAAGTGTTATAATTTGCAGCTCCTTTCATGTTTAATCCATCAGTCAATATTAACCCCTGGTATCCTAATTCACCTTTTAACAAATCAGTAATTATTGTTTTTGACAAAGATGATGGTAAGTTTACATTTTTTTCCAATTGAGGTAGGCTAAGATGTGCTACCATTATACTAGCCACACCTTTATCAATTGCCTTTTTGTATGGATACAACTCTATTGAGTCGAGTCTTTCTTTGGAAAAATTAACTGTTGGTAATACGGCATGAGAATCCGTTGCCGTATCTCCATGCCCAGGAAAATGCTTAGCACTTGCAAGTACTCCAGCTCCCTGCATACCATCAGTGAAAGCAATTGCTTTATCAGTTACATTTTCTTTGCTTTCACCAAAAGATCTATTTCCAATTATAGGATTATCAGGATTTGTATTAATATCAACAACTGGAGCAAAGTTTATATGTATACCTACTCTTTTACAATGCTCTCCTATTCTTTGTCCCGTTTCTTTAATTAATGTATTATCAGGAACAGCTCCTAAGGTCATGTTCCAAGGAAATCGAAAAGACTTTTTTAATCGCATATCCAAACCCCATTCACCATCGAAACCAATTAATAAGGGAATTTTGGCTTTTTCTTGGTAGGAATTATTTAATGCAACTTGTTTTTCAGGAGTCCCCTGCATAAATATCAAGTTTCCTATATGATATTTTGTAATCATATCTTCAATGTAAGCTTTATGCTTTTCATCTCTGTTGGAATAAGCTTGAATCATAAACAATTGACCTAATTTTTCGTCAATAGTCATGGATTTCATTATACTATCTACCCAGATTTTTTGGGCCTCAACATCTTTTGCCTGTAAAGGATCTAATTGTTGCGCTTGTAAAAAACTGAATGATGTTAATGCTAATAAAAAAAGTATCTTTTCCCTCATATTATTAATTGTAATATCTGTTGATATGTATTCAATAGTTATACCAAAAATCTTTTATGCCAGCTTTCTTCAGCTGTAACCTCCCACTTGGTTTCAAATTCATCTTTGGTATTTACCATGTTGTTAAACACAGTTGTACTGCCTGTTATTTTTTGTTCTTTAGCATATTTTTGAAAATCAGGTAATTTAACGATATTAATATGATCGCCATCTTTAAAAGAAACATTCATCTTATTCATTAAATCAACGTTTAATTCAGTTTCAAGTTCTTTAACAAAACGTACTGAAGCATCAATAGAGCACCCTGAAACATTATTAAAATTTTCATCAACAGACAACACTAAAAAATGGTTATACTTCACAAGAAATGACGCTTTTAAGTCATCGCCATGTCGTGTCCAATTATCAACAAATACTTTTGCCTTTTCATAAACATAGTCGATTTCTTTTTCAGTAAACTCTCTATCCGATTGGTATACCCAAACTCTCGAATTATCAGGTAATTCTTTATACTCTACAAACATTCTTTCCTTAAATTAATTTCTACCTTAAAATCTCTTATCTAGCATTAAATTTAGCTTGCAATGCTTTTAATTTTTCTTCTTCTGACATTACTTTTCTAGGTTTTGTCATTCGTTCCTTTATCTGCCTCAAAACCTTCTTAGTATACAATGGAAATTCAGCATTTTGAATCCATGAATTATATCCAGGATTTTCCTTTAAAACTTCTTCTACAGTTCTTCCTTTATACTTTCCAAATGAAAAAATTTCACGTCCTTCATCATCAAAAAGAATAAATCCAGCGAAATCAGCTCTTTCTCTGTGAGAAGATAACTCACTCAATGCATCGACAGAATTTTCGATATCATCATACTTGTCTAACTGGGCTTTTAGTATCTCATAGGTTGCCAGAGTATCAGCTTCTGCAGAATGAGCATCGTCTAAATCTTTTCCGCAATAAAACTTATATCCAGCACTTAACGTTCTTTGTTCTTTCTTATGAAATATAACTTGAACATCAACCGCTTTTCTATTCTCCATATCAAAATCAATATCCGCTCTTAACAATTCTTCTGCTAATAAAGGGATATCAAATCTATTCGAATTAAATCCTGCTAAATCCGCATCAGCAATCATTTCATTAACCTTTGGAGCTAACTCTTTAAAAGTCGGCTCAGTTACCACTTTTTCATTAGTAATTCCATGAACAGCAGTAGCCTCTTCAGGTATTTCTATTTCAGGGTTTACCAACCATGTTTTACTTTCTTTGTTCCCATTAGGGAAAACTTTCAGTATAGAAATTTCTACAATTCTATCGGTTGCTATATTAATCCCTGTTGTTTCTAAATCGAAAAATACGATTGGTTTTTTTAAATTTAACTCCATTTTTAAAATCTCTCGAGACCTTTATTTTCTAATCCCTCTTCTTTTATTCGTTATTTAATTGTTTTTTAAAATCATCAATTTGGTCAAGAACCTTTTGAGACAATCTTGGTTCTTTAAAGTTGTATTTTTTCATCTCTTCAAGCAAAACCATAGCTACCAAATACCTTGCTGAAGGTTTGTCATCTGCTGGAATAATAAACCATGGTGCATAATCAGTAGATGTTCTACTTAACAAGTCTTCATAGCACACTTGGTATTTGTCCCATAATTTTCGTTCTTTCAAATCACTTGTTGAAAATTTCCAGTTTTTCTCGGGAATATTTAAACGTCTTAACAAACGGTTTCGTTGTTCATCTTTTGATAAATGCAAAAAGAACTTTAAAACAATTGTACCACTTTCCTCAAGATGTTTTTCAAATTGATTAATTCTATTCATTCTGTCATGATAAAACCGATCATCAATATCTTCTACCGATGTAATAGATGGGATATTTTCTGACAAAATATATTCTGGATGAACTCTTGTTACTAGTACATTTTCATAATGAGTTCTATTGAATACTCCTATTTTTCCTCTGGCAGGAAGAGCAATGTAATGCCTCCATAAAAAATCATGTTTTAATTCTAATTCTGTAGGAACTTTAAAACTATGCACAACAACACCTCTTGCATTAACATCTTTAAATACCTCACGAATCAAACTATCTTTTCCAGCAGTATCCATTCCCTGTAAACAAATCAGTACACTATATTTACCTTCCGCATACATAGTATCCTGAAGTTCACTGATTTCCTTTCTCAACTTCTTAAGCTCTTTCTTTGCTTCCGATTTAAATTCTTTGGTAGGAATATTACGCAAATAAATTTCTCCAGAAGCCTTATAATCATTTACATTCATGAAAATTACTAATTATACTATAAAAGTAATAAAATTAAAGTGTTTTGTAATTGATTTTATCTTGGTATTTATCAATAATTTCAATTATTTTTTGCAATGTTTAAGGCACTTTATCATCAATTTTGTCATAACTAAATTTAAGAAGCATGAAAAAAACTATTGTAATTCAAGGTAGCTCAAAAAGTTATGGAAACACAAGATCGATTATTAACTACCTAAACTCAGAGGAGAATTTTGATATTATTGATTTGAAAACTAAAAACATTGGGCATTTCGACTATGAATTTAAAAATGCTAATGATGATTTCATCCCCCTAATAAAAAATGTAATTACCAATTATGATACTATCATTTTTGCTACTCCAGTTTACTGGTACTCAATGAGTGGTATTTTGAAAGTATTTTTTGATAGATGCTCTGATTTACTATATCAAGAAAAGGAATTAGGAAGATTATTAAGAGGAAAAAATATGGCTGTGATTAGCAACTCAGGAGCAAATGACCTTAAAGAAGGTTTTTACATGCCCTTCAAAGAAAGTGCAAACTACTTAGGAATGAACTACCTTGGTAATGTTCATGGCTGGTTTACCGAAGATGGAAGCGAAATTACTGAAGAAGCTAAACAACAACTAAAAAACTTTAAAACACTGATAAAGTAACATTTGGAAAAGTTTTCGATAATTTTTTCATAAGCTTTTCCTTTTTTATTTCAGTATTTAATCGTAATATTGCAATAATACAATTAAAACTTATGGGACTTACCAAATCCGAAATATTTACTAAAGAGCAAAATACTATTGCCAAGATAGCCAAAGTACTTGGACATCCAGCACGAATAGCAATCATTCAACACTTATTAAAAATAGAATCATGTATTTGTGGTGACCTAGTAAATGAAATAGGACTTGCTCAACCCACTATTTCTCAACATTTAAAAGAACTCAAGAACATTGGAATTATCAAAGGAAATATTGAAGGTACTAGTGTTTGCTATTGTATTGATGTTGAAAACTGGAAAAACATTCAATCAACATTATTCAGTCTATTCTCAGATGACTCTGAGCAGCCTATTTGTTGTGAATAAAAAAATTTGAAATCATTAATCGTAATATTACAATAAAAAATGAATACTAAGTTAAAAGATACTATTGAGAATTTAAACATAGACTCTATATCTAACGATAGAAAAGAACTTTTACTTTCTTTTTCCAAATTACTTCAAAACAAACGTGATGAAGACAAAACCATTAATCTCAACTTTATTTGTACTCACAACTCAAGACGAAGTCATTTGTCCCAGATATGGATGCAGACACTTTCCAGTTTTTTTAATTTAAGGGAAATCTTTTGTTATAGCGGTGGAACCGAATCAACGGCAGTAGCTTCTCCCATTATTGAAACACTAGAAAAACAAGGTTTTGATGTTCAAACCATTTCAAATGGAAACAACCCTATTCATGCTATAAAATTTGATTCGAACTCAGCTCCAGTTATTGGTTTTTCAAAAGAATATTTTAGCGACTTTAACCCTAAATCAAATTTTATCGCTGTCATGACCTGTTCTCAGGCAGACGAAGGATGTCCATTGGTTCTGGGCGCCGATGCGCGCATTCCTTTAACCTTCGAAGATCCAAAAGCTTTTGACAACACCCCTATTCAAAACCAAAAGTATCTAGAACGAAGTACACAAATAGCTGCAGAATTATATTATGTATTATCTCAATTAAACTAACCTCTTACTAAAAAATAATATATGTCCAGCGACATAAAGAGATTTTACGACTTAAATTAAATATATTCATATGAAACTTTCAGAAATAAAAAGACATCTCCAAAACCTCGAAACCATAGCTTTCGAACTGCCTGATGGAAGCTTAGTACCATCACATTTCCATGTAACTGAGGTAGGTAAAGTATCAAAAAACTTTATTGATTGTGGAGGAACAGTTAGAAATGAAGAAGTTATCAACTTCCAACTATGGAATAAAGATGATTATGATCATCGCTTACATCCTGAAAAATTGGTTCATATAATAGAATTATCTGAAAAAGTACTTCAATTAGGCGATCATGAAATCGAAGTAGAATACCAAGGCAATACTATTGGTAAATATGCTTTAGATTTTAATGGAACAAACTTTCTATTAGTTAACAAAGCTACTGGTTGTTTAGCGGAAGATCAATGCGGTATAACCCCACAAAAAAAAACCAGAGTTAGACTTTCTGACCTTAATAAAACAGAAACATCTTGCACCCCAGGATCAGGTTGTTGTTAATTCAGTTATCAGCTATCAGCTATCAGTTATCAGTTATCAGTTATCAGTTATCAATAATAAGTATTAAGCAATTATTGATAACTGATATTTTATATTTACTCTACACTAAGTCTAACTTTGAAAAAATATTTCTTCTTTTCCTATTTCTTTTGGTGGTAACCAAAGGTTTTTAAAATAACCTCTAAAAAGTAACCACACCCCCGTGAAGAAAGATATAAAAGCTATACAATTTATTAAATATCCTGACAAAAAACCAAACACATAAGCATATGAACACATTACAACATATACCACATCCCATAGCTTTAATAAAGGACTTCTTTTTTGAAAATAACTTACCTTAAACACATTACCGAATTCTGAGATCTCTATTTTTTCGTAATATCTACTTTTCATTTTTTCACTTTTAAATAGTTTACTAAAACTCATAATAAAAACTCTTAACCATTTAGAATTAATATCAATAACCTTTAACTCTAACAGTCATAAGGCTCACCGACTTTCTCTTCAAAATCCTCGCCATCCTGGTACCATTCATCACACTGATCTTTACCTACAGGTCCTGAAATGTAATCTCCTCTAGTGTAATCATCATGCGAATCTCCATCTACCTTAATAACCCCCACAATAACTCCACCTGCAGACATCATTCCTCCACCGACACTTAATAAAATAGTTAATGTTTTACCGGTCATTCCTAGTGACCCAAGAGCAAATGCACCTGCTCCTCCAGTGAATACAACAAAACCGACAGCGGCAATTACTGCTCCTACATAATACCAAACAGATGTTTTCTTGACCGCTTCATAAGAAGTACATTCAAACCTTTTACAGTTTCTTTTCTGGCGTTCCTTTAAAATATACTTTTGACACTTAAACCCTTGACCTGCCTGATTATCTATTGCTTCACGACGTATAAACTCGTTTTTATCAACAATTCTGGTTTCTTCTCTTACTCCTATTAACCTACAGTCAGTCCAGACTTTGCTTTCGTCTTTCTTTAGGACGATATAAGATTCTCTAACTTCCCCCATAATAAAAATTTTAAATTAGTTACAATTCTTTTTAAATAAAGAATATTCTATGTTTCAAATTTATTATGAAATAAGGAACTTAAAAACTCTGTATTCCCCTTATTTACAAGGACTTTACCCTATCCTTTAAAAGGTTTTCAACTATTCTACTGGTACACAAATATCTACTATAAACTTTTTCTCTGGATGTGTATTATGATCATTATAATACAATTCAAATGGTTCTCCTTTCGGTGTAAAACCTCTTTCTGACAACCATACAAAGGTAGACTCCCAGGCTTGCTGAAATTCTTCCACACCTATTTCATAGCCAGCCACAACATGTTTGCCTCCAGGGATATCTCTTAACCCTACTTCCCCACTTACTTCAACTTCTCTTTCTAAAAGAATACAAGCACTCATTCTCAATTTTTCAATTTCAGTAACTTTCGGACTGTCATGATATAAAGTTGCCATTCGAATACTTCCAACCATTAATCCTTTAGGAAACGCCCACTGAACTAAGCGATTAAAAGCACCAGCTATTTTACTTGGGTCTCCTATGTGACCAATATATGCTGTTTTAAGTGTAGGAATTGTTTTAATTTCAACATTAGCTTTCATCTGAATAAAATTTAAATGATTATTTATGTTGCTAATGTATTTTTCAAACCTCACTCTTTCTTGACCATTCTTGCTTTGATCTATACAAATCTTGCTAAATTTATCTATATCCTTTTCTTTAAGCTCAGATGGACTGACTCCATAAAATTTTTTAAAACTTCTTGAAAAAGATGAAGGATTATCAAACCCAACCTTTTCCGCAATTTCTACAATTAATGCATTGTCATTACGAAGTAATAAAATTATTGACCTTTCAATTCTCTTCCGAAGTATGTAAGAATTTAAGGTTTCTCCGACGACTGCTGAAAACAACCTGTGAAAATGATATGGTGAAAAATAAGCCTCTTTTGCCACTAACTCTAAAGAAAGCTTTTTATTTAAGTTCTCATCTATATACAATAAAGCTTTGTATATCCTACCAACAATGTCGTTATTAGGTTCCATTACTACGATATAATTTTTGTGTTTTTTTGAAAAAAATAAAACACTCCTCCACCTGCAAAATATAAAATAATATCAATAACATCAGAGGTATATCTATCTAAAATTTCTGGAAGGTAGTACTCAAAAAAAATAGCATACCCACAACAAATGTATACTATATAATATATTGATATTTTGTAAGTTTTATCACCCTTTAACTTTCTAACTACATAAAGGCAAATTGTCAATACTATAGGAATAATTAAAAAGTCATTAAGGTAATATTGAACAAAAGAAGGAAGTTTAACATTCATTT
The DNA here is from genome assembly GCF_964513065.1 of Tenacibaculum xiamenense. Lineage (NCBI taxonomy): Bacteria > Pseudomonadati > Bacteroidota > Flavobacteriia > Flavobacteriales > Flavobacteriaceae > Tenacibaculum > Tenacibaculum xiamenense. Next base: position 421,712 of record NZ_CAZEQU010000034.1, on the reverse strand, counting down.
GTTGCAAACAATATACTAGAGTTCCTACAAAAGTAGAAAACCAAAAATACTTAACAATACATGTATTATTTTCCAATTTTATTAGTTTAACCTGCAGCAACCATTGCTACAAACCAAGCAAGAAATGCGCCTATCGCGCTTATAACTAAGAATACAGAATATAAAACCCAGCCTACAATTTTAAATAAGAAATTAGGGTGTTTTATTAACCTTTCGGCAAGTCCTGGGTTCTCAATTTCTATTCTAGCCTCTTCAATTTGCTGTTGTTTAAAAGCTTCAACCTTTAACTCTCTTTTCTTTTTAAAGGATATGAGAGCTCCACAATTTTTGCAGTAGTCAGAATTTTCCGTAAAAACACCGCAGTGGTTACATTTTACTAGTGAGTTTGTTTTAGACATGTTCTTTATCAAATGAATACTTATTCTTCCTTTTATAAGGCCTAATAATTAATCTGGTTTCACGATCAAAACGAATATAATTATACACCCAATTCATAAAAACAATTACCTTATTTCTAAAACCTATGAGTGAAAAGAGGTGTACAAACATCCAAACAAACCAAGCAAAAACACCTTGAAACTTCCATTTCGGTAAATCTACAACAGCTTTATTCCTTCCAATTGTAGCCATTGAACCTTTATTATTATAAACAAAAGCCTTTTGAGAGTTTCCTTTTAACTGAGCTATTATATTCTTAGCAACCAACCTACCTTGCTGTATAGCTGGTTGCGCCATCATCGGGTGACCGTACTTATACGTTTCTGTTTCCATGCAAGCCACATCTCCAACAGCATAAATATTATCATAACCAACTACCTTATTATATCGGTCTACTTTAATTCGACAAGGTCTTTCTAGGACACAATCTGTGTGCATCCCTTTTACCAGAGCACCTTTCACACCCGCTGCCCAAATAACGGTTTGCGCTTTAAAATGGTCTTCTCCATTTGTTGTAACCGTCTCACCATCATAATCTAACACTCTTAAATTCTTCCATACATCTACTCCCAATTTTCTAAGAAAATCCTCAGCTTTTTGAGAAGCCTTATTACTCATTCCTTTTAAAAGCTCACCACTACTTTGAATCAAGTTTATTTTCATTTGTCGTATATCCAAATCTGGATAATCCTTAGGCAAAATTCCTTTTTTCATTTCTGCCAACGCTCCTGCTAACTCAACACCAGTAGGACCACCACCAACAATAACAAAATTCATTAAAGCCAATCTCTTTTCTAAATTTGATTCTAATAGGGCCTCTTCAAAATTTTCTAAAACAAGACTTCTAATATTAAGTGCTTGCGGAACAGACTTCATTTCCATTGAATTTTCTTGAATATTTTTGTTTCCAAAAAAATTTGTTGTTGAACCCGTTGCCAAAATCAAAATATCATATTCAATACAACCAATAGTTGTTTCCAATGTGTTATTCTCTGAATCAATCTTAGTCACTTCTGCCAACCTAAAATAAAAATTCTCTACATCGTTAAACCTCTTCCTTAGTGGAAAGGCAATGCTGTCAGGCTCTAATCCTCCTGTTGCTACTTGATACAATAAAGGTTGAAAAGTGTGATAATTATGTTTATCAATTAAAACTACTTGAAGTTCTTGCTCCTCCAATCCGCGAGCAGCTGCCAATCCTGCAAATCCTCCTCCAACAATGACAACTCTCGGAGAACTGGTTTGAGGTATATTCATTCGATTAAATTTTAGTAAAACAAATTTAAGAAAAAGATAAATTTCTCTCTAATATTATCTTCTTTTTGAAGCATAAAAACTAGTTAAAGTTTCGCAAAAATCACTCGGAATCAAAAACATATCCATTAACACCAATTTCTTTAAGTCAAAACTCCCATAACCCCTAAACAGTTATACCTCGTTTTAAAGCAATCATACATAAATATCCCTTACCCATGCCATTTTTTCATCAACAGACCTTTATTTTTTTCAACTTTGAACTACAACCTTAAAACCGATATATTATGGAAACTGTTATTTCGAAAACCAAACATGAACCTGTAGTTGCCTCTTTACAGGAAATTCTATCAGAAGACCCAAAAATGGAAGCTGCTTTAATTGCTTCTCTTAATATCGCTGTAAAAGCAGCTAAAGACAAATTAAATCCTGATTTATATAAAGCTATTGATAATGTTTTTCAAGGAAATGGCTGGCCTACAACTACCGAACATTACTTAGATTATTTAGATTTATATGTTCGTTTAGTCCCGAATGAAAGTAATGACCCTGAATACCCTAATGCATGGAAGAGTAATGGACAACAAAATGGATACAACCAAAAGGTATATGATCTATTGTGTCAATCATACTGGTTAATCGACCAAAAAATCCCAGGTACCAATTTAACCATGCAAAGCTTTGAAAAGTTTGCTAATTGGTTGGTAGATTTTGCCAATGCTTGGGGAACATTCTTGGACACAGAAGAATCTTTAACAAAAGAAAGTTTACTTTCCTTCAAGCATGACTCTATGTATAACTTTCATTTATATGCTGACAACGAAAGAAGCTGGCACACATTTAATGAATTTTTCTATAGAGAATTCAACCATGCCGATCCAGAAACAGGACTAAGTCCTTTGCGTCCAATTTCAGATCCTGAAAACAATGAAAATATTGTTTCACCAGCTGATTGTACTTATAAACAGTTCTATCCTATTGACAACGAAGGAAATGTTTTAGCTCCTAACGGTAAGCACACTCGTGTTTCTTTAAAAGGAACTCATAGTATTGGAACTATCGATGAGCTTTTACAGGAAAGTAAATATGCTTCTGATTTCTATGGCGGAACATTTATTCATTACTTTTTAAGTCCGTTTGACTATCACCGTTTTCATACACCAGTTTCTGGTGAAGTACTAGAGATTATTCCAGTGGAAGGAAAAGTATATTTAAATGTTGAATTACAAGATAACGGACAATGGGATGCTCCTGATGGCGCAGAAGACGGTTACGAGTTTACACAAGCTAGAGGTTTAGTTGTTATGGATGCAGGACCTGTAGTTGGAAAAGTAGCCATTCTACCAATTGGAATGTGTCAAGTTTCTGGTGTTGATATGTATACTGAATTACAAGGACAAACTGTTGTCAAAGGACAAGAGTTTGGTAAATTTAGATTCGGAGGTTCAGATATCATTATGTTGTTCCAAAAGCCACCAACAGAATTATATATGTTTAAAAATGATCCAGGTCATGAGCCTATTCATTTCCAATACGGACAAACAGCCGTTTACTGGAACAAATAAACACTTATAACCATATCATAATTAGTGAGCTCGATGTAACTTTTGGTAATTGAGCTCGCTTTTTTTTATAACTCATTTTACTCTTAAACAACACGTTAAAAATATAAAATAGAATAAACTCCTCCTTATCAAAAAATGGTCTAAGATTTGATTATAGTAGTTCCAAAAACCAAATACTACTACTTTAATGAAAAAAACTAAACTACTAATTATTGATGACCAAAAACTACTACTTGAAGGCACCCAATCAATTTTATCTAATGAACCGTTTATAGACATTATTTACACCGTAAAAAAAAATATTGACGCTCTAAAACTTAGTGATCACATTAAATTTGATTCTATTCTAATAGGTATTAATGAAATTAATGGGAAAATCTTTGACTTTATTAATTCCTTAAAGAAAAAACTCCCATTTTGTATTATTATTATAATGGCGACAAGAATGACTTCTCAAGAAATTCACAAAACAATACAAGCAGAAGTTAATGGTATTATATTAAAAGAAACAGGAAAGGCTATTTTAATCAAGGCATTTAAAGAAACTCTCGCTGGAAATAAATTTATTGATGAGAACATTAAGAAGCAATTAAGTACGAGTATGTTTCCATCCCATAAACTGGAAAAACAAACAAGCTTAAGTAGCAGAGAGAAAGATGTTTTACGTCTTATTTCAAATGAGAAAAATTCAAGAGAAATTGCGGAAATATTAAATATATCATTCAACACCGTCGAAACCCACAGAAAAAACTTAATGAGAAAACTAGGGACCAAGAACGTAGTTGGCTTAGTAAAATACGCTTTGCTTTATGACATAACATAAATAATTAAAAAGGAGGCGATGTAACATCGCCCCCTTTTTAATTATTGCTTTTTCCAAATACTTCCGTTCTGATCGATAAACTTAGTATTATTCTCTATAAACTTAAAAGGAACTTCTTCTGGTTCTCCATCAGTTGGATTAAACTCATACACATCTCCATTTTTTTTTCGCCAGCTGGCTTCTCTCTTAGGATTTGGTGTACACCCATTTTGCACCTTCTCAAATACTTCTATATAAGCCTTACCGTTTTCGTGAAAATCTGCAGTAGACTTAATATTACAATCATCTGTTATATCTACTCCATTATCCTTTAAAACTACAGGCTTCCAAAAACCAATGATTGGATCTTTCGTTTGCTCTTTGTCTTTCGAGCACGATAATAACGTTACAACTGCTAATAATAAAATTAATTTGTTTTTCATGATATTTTATTTTCTTATTGCTACAAATCTGTAACTATATCATGAAAAAAAACTAACCGAAAACAGGTAAATTTCTTATTCTTTACCCTTTAGTTTGGCAAATTCTCTTTCCAAAAAATACAACTTATCTTCAAAAGGATTTCTAAACTCGGGCACCCTCCTTAAAAAAGTATACTTTATTAACCATAGTTCTTTTACGTCAGACAACGAAAACTTCTTGTCATCTATATTTTTGTGAGCCGCTTTCAACACAACTGTATTTTCTTCAACAATCAAATGTCGTAATACCAACTCATCTCCAACCAAGGTTAATACCAAATCTTCTCCTTTTATTGAATTAATAGTATCAATAGAATATTTTTCACCAATAACAATATCATTTGGATACACTCCATTTTCATTTGAAGTCATTTCAAGATTATCAACCACAAAAGCTCTAAGTTCGACCTCAGAATCCACAGGAAGAGAAACGACAGGTAAATCATTTATAAATTTTGGCTTATCATAATACTTTGCATAGTCACTTTTACTTTTGGTTGTTATGAGAGGAATTTCAAACATCTTCTCTTTTTCAAACTTATCTACCTCTAAAGTTAAATCACCTTTAAACTGCAACAACTGATTAACGGTTAATTCTGAAGTTAGCAAGTCATCTATAATTATGCTAAAATAATTAGCAATTTTAATTATTGTTTCAATCTTAGGTTCACTCCTACCCTCTTCGTAAGCCCCTAAAGTAGCACGCTTCAAACCAAATAACTCCGCAAAAGCCTGCTGACTCAACCCTTTAACTCCTCTAATTTTTTTTATATTTTTTCCAAAAAAAGACATCTTTTGCTAATTTTATTTGCAAATAATAAATTATTTTATATCTTTACACTAATATTATTAGCTAATATACATAGTTTTTGCTAACCAAGTTAGATTGCAACTATAAAAAACAAATATCAACCAAAATAAAAACACAATTATGATAACAATAACACTATGTATTTCCAGTGTGCTTTTGAAATCTTTTTTATAATTTTACACCGCTATAAAAAACCATAAATTAACTAATTCAATTGCTAGATGGACAATCACTATTTAAAAACGAAAAACTTTTTACAAGAACTCAATGTTAATATCATTAAAGAAGATGTTGAGAATGGGATCTTTGTTATTGAAAAAGAAAACTTTGGAATTAAAAACCTAATTATTGGCGTAGCATATCCAATTATTATTATTGAGCAGTTTATTTTCAAAGTAAATCAACCCAATGAAGACATTTTTAAGAGTCTTCTTATTAAAAACAGAGACATCGTTCACGGTGCCTTTGTACTCGATGACTGTGGAGAACGTGTTATATTCAGAGACACGTTACAGTTGGAAAATTTAGATCTGAATGAATTAGAAGGAAGCTTAAACTCATTAAGTTTATTACTCAGTGAGTTTTCGGAGCAAATTATTGCATTTTCAAAGTATTAAAAAAATAGACCATGAATATATTTAGAAGATTATTTAAAATAGGACAAGCAGAAGCTAATTCTGCCATTGATAGTATGGAGGATCCTATTAAAATGACAGAACAAGGAATAAGAGATTTGAAAAAGGATTTGGAAAAAAGTCTAGAATCATTAGCACAAATCAAAGCATTAGCTATACGTTCAAAAAATGACCTCGAAACCTTTACCTTAAAAGCTGAAGATTACCAACAAAAAGCTATGTTAATTCTTAAAAAAGCTCAAAAAGGTGAAATGGATGCTACTGAAGCTGACAGATTAGCCAAGCAAGCTTTGATCAAAAAAGAGGAAAATATTCAAGAGGTTAGTAGAACTAAACTTGAGTCAGAAAAATTGGATACTTCAGTATCTCAACTTGAAAAGAGTGTTCAAGAGATTAAACACAACATTCAAAAATGGGAAAATGAATTAAAAACTCTAAAAGCTCGTGTAAAAGTTTCGAAAGCTACTAAGAATTTAAATAAGCAAATGGCTGAATTGGATAGTAGCAGTACAGTTACGATGCTTGAAAGAATGAAAGACAAAGTTACTCAAGAAGAGGCTTTAGCAGAGGCTTATGGAGATTTAGCAGATTCAACAAAAACGATTGATGATGAGCTAAATGATGCTATTGATGAGAAAAAGAATAATGCAGAAGATGATTTAGCAAAACTTAAAGAACAATTAGGGTTTAACGATAAAAACGAAGGATAAATTTGAACTCACTAACCGATATACTGTTTTCTAATGTCAATATAACTCTAACAATCCTAGTTATAATTCTTATTGTTTATTGGCTTGTAACAATGATATCTGGTATTGACTTCGATCTTGATGTAGATGTAGATATTGACGTCGATGTTGACATAGACACTGACGTCGATATCGATACAGGAATTGAGGGTGGTAATATAGATTTCCATGACATTTCAAATACGGAAATCAATAAAGAAGATATTATTCAAAAGAAGAGAAAACCTTTAAAATGGTGGCAAGTTCTTTTGATATACTTCAACTTTGTTGGATTACCTTTCATGTTCACATTTACCTCTTGGATTTTTATTTGGTGGATAATGACTACGCTAAGTACAACAATTACCCATAGTATAAGCAGCAATTTTGGATTTATTCTAATGCTTAGCGGAATTATCCCTTCATTAATATTAACAAAAGTTTTTACTACGCCCTTTAAAAACTTTTTCAAGAATTTAAATCAAGACGGAGATACGCCAATTGATCTAGTTGGTCGAACTGGTACCTCATTATCTACTTTAAGAGAAAATAAACTAGGAACAGCAGAGGTTAAAGCTGAAAATAAAAACCTTACCATAAACATAAAATCTCTTAATAACGAAAATATTAATTATCAAGACCGAATACTAATTATAAAAGAAAGTAATGATAATTCTTTTTATTTCGTTCAAAAATATAACAATTAAAACTAAATAATTACTATGGATAATTTATTACAAATTATTGGAATCGGAATAGGACTTTTTCTCTTCCTAGTAATCTTGTACTTCGCCATTGTCGCGATGTTTTACAAGAAAGTACCACAAGGTAAAGCTCTCGTTAGGACTGGATTTAAAGGAGCCAGAATTGCAACGGATAAAGGACTATACGTGGTACCTGTTTTCCACAGAGTGGAAACTATGGATATTTCTGTAAAAAAAATTGAAATAGAAAGATTAGGGTCTGACGGTTTGGTTTGTAAAGATAACGTTAGAGCCGATATAAAAGTTGCTTTTTTTATCAGGATAAATGAAGATGTTAAAGATATTAAAAAAGTGGCTGAGACAATTGGTTGTGAAAGAGCATCTCATATTGAAACTTTAAAAGATTTATTCGAAGCAAAGTTTTCTGAAGCCCTTAAAACCGTGGGTAAAAAATTCCAATTCATTGAATTATATGAAGCGAGAAGAGAATTCAGAGATGAAATTAAAGATATTATATCTGTTGACTTAAATGGATATGTTCTTGATGACTGTGCTATTGATTATTTAGAGCAAACTCCAGTGAAGTTCTTAAAGCCAGACAATATTTTAGATGCTGAAGGTATTAAGAAAATTACAGAGTTAACGGCTGATCAAAACATTAAAGCGAACTTAATTAAGCGTGACGAAGAAAAAGTTATTCGTAAACAAGATGTTGAAGCTCGTGAGGCAATTTTAGAGTTAGACAAACAATTAGCAGAAAAAGAAGAACAACAAAGAAGAGAGATTGCGAACATCAAAGCTCGTGAAGAGGCTGAAATATTAAAAGTTGCTGAAGAAGAACGTTTAAAATCCGAAACGGCGCGAATTTCTACCGAAGAAAAAGTTCAAGTTGCAGAAGAAAATATGCAACGTCAGATTATTGTTGCGGAGAAAAACAAACAACGTACAGAAGCTGTTGAAGCGGAACGTGTTGAAAAAGATAGAGCTTTAGAGGCTACAGAACGTGAAAGAATTGTAACACTTGCTCAAATTGAAAAAGAAAAAGTTGTTGAAGTTGAAAAGAAAAATATTCAAGATGTTATTCGCGATCGTGTAATGTTGGAGAAGGGTGTTGTTGAGGAAAAAGAAAACATGAAAGACATTGAAGCTTTTAAAACAGCAGATCGTGATAAGCAAGTGAAAATAACTATTGCTGAAGCTGACGCTCAGGAAGCTCTAATCAAGACAATTAAACAAGCAGAGGCTCAAAAAGAAGCTGCAAAACAAAAAGCAGAAGAAATCAACATTGAAGCACAAGCTCAAAAAGAAGCAAGTGAAAAAGAAGCAGAAGCTAGAAAAACATTGGCTGAAGCACAAGCAAAAGAAGAAGCTACAATTGGTTTATCCGAAGCACAAGTGATGCATGCTAAAGCAGATGCAAATGAACGTCAAGGTTTAGTTGAAGCTACCATTATCGAGAAGAAAGCGAAAGCAGAAGCCGAAGGTATTTTAGCGAAAGCAACCGCTTTAAAAGAAGAAGGTATCGCAGAAGCTGAAGTTATCAAAGAAAAAGCTCTTGCTAAAGCAACTGGTGATAAAGAAATCGCATTGGCAGAAGCAGCTGGTATTGAAGAAAAAGCCGAAGCAATGAAGAAACTTGATGGTGTTGGTAAAGAGCATGAAGAGTTTAAACTACGTTTAGAGAAAGAATTAAAAGTAGATTTAGCTCATATCAACGTTCAAAAGGACATTGCCGACGCACAAGCACAAGTTATTGGTGATGCATTAAGAGCTGCCAATATTGATATTGTTGGAGGTGAAACTATGTTCTTCGAACAAATCATTGGACAAATTACGAAAGCGAAAGGTGTTGATAGACTTGTTCAACACAGTTCAAATATTCAAGATGTAAAAGATGCTATTTTAGGTAGTGACGATGTAAAAGGAAACTTACTTGAAAAAGTAAAAGACTTTGCTACTAAATACGGTATATCTTCTGAAGACATTAAGAACTTAAGTATTGCTAATTTATTAGCAGACTTGAAATCTAAAGCTTCTACTGCTGATGAGGAAAATTTATTTAGTAACCTCTTCAATTTAGCTAAAGGCTTAGGCTTATCTGATAAGAAATTATCATAATATAAAGCATAAACAAAAGAAGTTGTAACGACTTCTTTTGTTTTCTTTTGACACTCCCCTACTTTAATTTTCTACAACTAATCGTGTTCGATTTGAAAATGGATGTAAGAAACTTAGGAAATACACCTATCGATGAAATAATAGAATCGTTTCTACTGGCTTTTGACAATTACTTTGTTAAAATGCCTACAGAAAAAGACTACTATATTAACAGATGGAAATCTGCAAAAGTAGATTTAAATTTATCCTATGGGATGTTTGATAATGATAAGCTTGTAGGTTTTATTATACATGCAGTTGACACCAGAAATGGAAAATTAACAGCATTTAATACCGGAACAGGAGTAATTCCCGAGTACAGAGGAAAAAGAATCATACAAAGTATATATGCTCATGCCCTTTCTGATTTAAAGAAGCATGGTATAAAAAGAACAACACTAGAGGTTATCACAGAAAATAAAATTGCTATTCAACTCTATAAAAACATTGGATTTAACATTTGCAAAGAATATTATTGCTATCAAGGGGAAATCCTTAACAATGTTTCAGAGCACGATATTCTTTTGAAAGAAGCATCTTTAGATACAATTGAATGGAGCGCCTTGCCAAATCAGGATGTTTATTCATGGGACAACCAGAAAGAATCTATAAAAAATGGTAACTATAACTATTTTGAAGTTCTAGTAAACGGAGAAGTTGAATCCTATTTTATTATGAATAAAGACCTCAACTATATTGCCCAGTTTGATGTATTTAATACTAAAATTGGTAACTGGGACAGACTGTTTTCTGGAATTAAACAAGTTTCAGGAAAAATAAAAATCAATAATGTTGATAAAACATTAAATGAAAAAAACTCCATTCTCAACAAAGTAAAATTAACTAATAGCGTTGATCAGTTTGAGATGGAATTAAAAATATAACAACTACCAATGACGAGCGCCTTTGAAATGAAAGAGGACAGTAGTTGTAACCAATAATTAATTTAAGAATAAGATAAAAAAACTTCAAGAAAAAGAAGTTTTAACACCTATAATCACCTATGGAAAACCAACATACCGAACAACAACTAGATGGTGGAACGTATGAAATCATTCAAAGTAGATTGCAAAAACAAAAGCAACATCTGCAAGAACGACTTCATAACTTAAACGATGCCAGAAAACATGTATTTGGCACCATAGAAACCAAACTAATTGCAAACAACAGAATCAATACAGAAAACAACTGTATTGCCAGAGATATTATTTCATTAGGGAATATATCTATTTTCGGTTATAACGTTCATTTTGGTTTGAGAACAGATATTAAACTATCAGATGTTTTCAGCATCTATGAGTTTAAAGATCAACAATTCCATATACAATCACTGGAGTTATTAAATGATCCTCTTTTCATTGATGACTTTACCAATTTATACAAATATTACCGAAACACTATTTTCTCAAAATTCGCTGTTATTGGAAACTATTTGTATATGATTTTCCAATTAAGTGATAACAAAAGTGATATCAAAGCTTTTAAATGGTTAATCAATGATAATTCATTACGATATATTGATAACCGAAGTGAGCACGAATATAAATTCCCAACCCAGCATGAATTTAAGTGGCAAGAAGTAACTCGTGACATGCATCGTTACGGTACCCATTCGCACATTTCAATTCTCGATAAAATATTTGTTGAAACTATTGGCGGTGATTTAACCATCAAAGTCGAAGACAATACAGATGACGGAAAAGGAGTACTTTCAGAGCCTGTTGAACATATTGACCAAACCTTAGATGATGGTCAGTTTCGCTTTGGTGATTTAGGGAATTTAATCACACTTGAAATTAAACCATTTCAAGAAAAGCCAAGGTACTTTGTATACAATCACAAACTTCAGGAAGTTCAGAAGATAGATAGTATTAAAGACACTGCTGTTCAACTTCCGGATGATCAAGGTATTATTTTCCCAAATGGATACTACCTTCAAACTGGAGAGTACAAGATATTTGAGAGTGATGTTAAAGAGGTTAAATTCCAAGAAAAGATTGTTTCTCCAAATGGTGAAGACTTTTTATATGTTTTTTATGCGACTATTAGAGGTTTATATATCCTCATGTCGTATAATATCATTGAACAAAGTGTTAAAACACCCATAATCTGTAATGGTTTTACCATTTTAGAAAATGGAGAACTTTGCTATTTTAAAACAGAAAATGAGCAAACTAAGCATCATGTTGTTCAAATATGGCAAACCCCATATTTAAAAGGCGATTATATGCCTTCGCAACATGAAGATAGTTTACTATATAAAATTGGTAATAAAGACATTGTACGCGCCATGGCCGAGTGTCATGAATTAATTACCTTATTAAACAAAGAAGATAACTATACTGGCCTTTATTCCGATATTGCCAAAACTTCTAAGGACATTAACGACACCTATTATTGGTTACATGAAAAAGAAACTTTTGAGCTAAACAAACCAGTTTCAGAAATCAATGAGGCGGCCAATGCTGCCATCGAAGAATTCGAGAAGGTTGTCCAGTTAAAAAAGCAAGCGGAAAAAGAAACCAACGAGATCAACAAAAAATCTGATGAGCTGTTTGGTAAAATAAAAAGTACTTCGTTTAAATCTATTGACGATTTCGTTGTGCTCTTAAGTCAATTACGTTCGTTACGTGGTGAAGTAATTAGTCTTCATGACATTCGCTATATCAACATAAATCTATTAAAGGAATTAGAAGAACAAGTTGCAGAACAAAACAACTTAATCTCGAAACGATGTGTTCAATTTCTTCTTGATGATAAAGCACTTCAACCTTATCATATACGTGTTGCTGAAAAGCAAGAAGCTTTACCAACCATTAAAAAAGTGGTAGAAGCAAAAGCTTTAGAAAAGGAGGTCAATCAAATTACCACAGATTTAGAAATGCTTATCGATATTGTATCGAACCTAGAAATCGAAGACACTTCTCAATCCACAAAGATCATTGACAACATCTCGTTGATATTTGCCACGCTTAATCAGTTAAAATCAGGTATAAAAAATAGCATTAAAAGCTTAGGAAGTAAAGAAGCCAAAGCCGACTTTAATGCCCAACTTAAATTAATTGATCAAAGTATTATCAATTATATTGATATTGCGAATACTCCTGAAAAATGCGATGAGTTCTTAACAAAAACCACAATTCAGCTAGAAGAATTAGAAGGTAAATTTGCCGATTATGATGAGTTCATTACTCAGATTATTGAAAAGCGTGAAGAAGTTCATACCGCATTTGACAATCGTAAGAATAGTCTTATTGAAAAGAGAAATAAAAAAACGGTTGCTCTACAAACAGCCGCTGAACGTATTTTAAAAGGAATTACAAAGAAAGCTGCTTCTTTTGATTCTATTGAAGATATTAATGGTTATTTCGCTGCCGATCTAATGATTAACAAGGTTCGAGATATTGTAAAGCAATTAAAAGAGCTTGATGATATTGGTAAAGCCGAAACTGTTGAAACTAAATTAAAAGTTGCTAAAGAAGATACCTTACGTAAACTTAAAGATAAAAAAGAGTTATACGAAGATGGTGAAAACATCATTAAGTTAGGTAGCCATAAATTTGGAGTAAATAGACAGGTTTTAGATTTGACCATTGTCTATAAAAACGAACAATTGTGCTATCACTTGACTGGAACGGATTTTTATGAAGAAATAACGAATGATATATTACTCGCTTCAAAAAAATATTGGAATCAAGAATTAGTATCAGAAAACAATACTATCTACAGATCGGCATACTTAGCGTACAAACTGTTTAAGAGTTTTAGTGAAGAAAAACTTATTAATCTTAATGAAGAAGAGGTTTTACAACTTGTTCAAAAAGAAAGCAGCAATTTGTATGCTGAAGGTTATGTAAAAGGAGTTCACGATGTAGATGCATCAAAGATTTTGCATACACTGGTACACAAACACCATGAACTTGGACTACTCACTTTTACACCAGAAGTCAGGGCTTTTGCTCGTTATTTCTGGAAACATCTTTCTGAAGCTGATCAAAATTCATACAATACGAATATCAAAGCTTCTGGAGAAGTATTAAAAGTTTTTCCGAAAAGTGTAACTCACAATTATATCATTGATGACCTGACAAGCTCTTTAAATTCATTTGCTGAAAAATCTCAATTATTCACTACTGAATATTCTGAAAGAATCGCTTTGTATTTGTTTAAGGAACTTCAAAGTGATAATATTTTTCACACGAGTAATATTGCTTTGAATCTTAAGGAAAACTTCCTTAAGACATTAGACAAGCAAAATGCATTGCATAAATTTAAAACAGGAATTCAAAAGCAAGAAAACCATATTGAACGTATTCAATTAGCAATACAATGGGTAAGTTCTTTTGTTTTAGAAACAGAGATAGATGCGGATGAATATATCCATGAAACTGTGGCGTTATTATTGTTTGAAGACCTCTCAGCAGCAGACACGATTAATGTACATCCGGTTACAATTATTGAAGATTTAAAAGGAAATCACGCTACTATTAATGAAGGAAAATGGGAGTTCAATTATCATCAATTTATAAAAGACCTTGAACACTTTACTCAAGTAGAGGCTCCTAATTTTATTCAATACAAAGAAGCGAAACACCAAGTAACAGAAGATCTGAAAGAAGAATTGAAACTGGAAGAGTTTAAACCAAGAGTACTATCTTCGTTTGTAAGAAACAAATTGATTGATCAAGTATACTTCCCTTTAATTGGAGACAACTTGTCAAAACAACTTGGTACCATTGGAGACAACAAACGTACTGATAGGATGGGAATGCTTTTACTAATTTCTCCTCCAGGATATGGTAAAACTACCTTAATGGAATATATTTCCAATAGATTAGGGTTGGTATTTATGAAAATCAATGGACCTGCGATTGGACACGAAGTTACTTCGGTGGATCCAATGGCTGCTAATAACTCCGCTTCAAGAGAAGAACTAAAAAAATTGAATTTAGCTTTTGAAATGGGTGATAATGTGATGTTATATCTAGACGATATTCAACACTGTAACCCTGAGTTTTTACAAAAGTTTATTTCACTTTCCGATGGAACTAGAAAAATAGAAGGTGTCTATAATAACAAACCGAAAACCTACGACTTACGTGGAAAGAAATTCTGTGTGATCATGGCTGGAAATCCATATACCGAAAGTGGTGATAAATTCCAAATTCCAGACATGTTAGCCAACAGAGCCGATATTTATAATTTGGGAGATATTATTGGAGATACAGCACATCTATTCAAACTAAGTTTAATAGAAAACTCTTTAACTTCTAATCCTGTATTGCATCAATTAAGTAGTAAATACTTTGAAGATGTGTATACTTTAATTGACAAGGTTGAAAACAATACCAAAGACGTTAATTTAAAAGGAAATCATACCAAGCAAGAAGTACAAGATTATACGGCTGTTCTTGAAAAAGTAATTACGATTCGTGACACTATTTTAAAGGTCAATCAGGCATATATTCAATCCGCTGCAATGGAAGACGATTATAGAACAGAACCTTCTTTTAAACTCCAAGGTTCTTATCGTGACATGAATAAGCTCGTTGCGAAAATTGTTCCTATTATGAATCAAGAAGAATTACAACGATTATTATTATCGCATTACGAAAGTGAATCTCAAACGTTAACTTCTTCCGCAGAAGCAAACCTTTTGAAATATAAAGAATTAATTGATAATTTATCTAATGAAGAAATGGAGCGTTGGTCGAATATCAAAGATATTTTCACCAAAAACAATAAGCTTAAAGGCTTAGGTAATAATAATGAAATGGCACAGATATTAAGTCAAATGATGGCTTTTACTGAAAATTTAGAAGGTATTAAATCGGTTTTGAAAAAAGGACTCGAAAAATAATATCGTCATTATAAAAAAACACATATAACAACTAACACAATAAAGAATGGGATTTTTTGACCTATTTAAAAGCAACAAGGATAAAGAAGAAACACATTACGACCCAACCAATATCAAAGTAACAGATTTAGAGAAAGGATATTTGTTAGATTATGATTTGAGAACTTGGACCGTAAAGAAAATGTGTGAATACGATTGGGGAGATAATTACTTTACTCGTGAATTTGTTCTTGAATCGCAAGGAGAAAAGCTATTTTTGCATATTGAAGAAGAAGATGACCTCATCATTACAATGTCAAAAGAGTTAAAATACCGTAAGTTAGCACCTGAAGTTATCACTCATATTGAAAACAACGGAAAACCTCCAAAGCAGATTACACACGAAAATGTAACCTATTATTTATCGGAAGAGTCTCCAGGTTACTATAGAAATGTTGATACTTCTGACTGGGAAGAACTTATTTCCTTTGATTACTTAGATGAAGATGAGGAAAAATGTTTAACAATAGAACAATGGGATGATAATGATTTTGAAGCGAGCGTTGGAAAAAAAATAAAAGCTTTCGAAATCAGTAACATTCTTCCATCATACAATCAATAAAATAACTATGCGTTTTTTTAAATACCTATTACTACTCGTTACAGTTGTTACTATAAGTTCATGCAGCTCTGAACGAAAACCAAAATTTGTAAAATCACCATTAGACAATATCATTACTAAGTACATTGATAAGGATAATTATAGTGTTATTTTATCTGATATGGACTACAAAGAGGATACGGATAAGTACTTTCACAAATACCGTATTCTAATTGAGGAAAAGCAACCTAAATTAACCACAGAGCAATTAAATGATAGTCTTACTCGTCCAACTGATGTGACTATTATTAATACAGATTGGAAAGAAGTTTCTCCTATCATATTTGAAGAATATCAAAATGATCTAGGAATGACAGTTCTTAGTAAGAAAAATGGAAAATTAGATAAAAATTCTTCTCCTGCTGGAGTAAATAACTACGTTGGTAACCCTCGATATGGAGAATGGAGAACAGATAGCAGTGGAAGTTCTTTTTGGGCATTTTACGGTCGTTATCGTCTTTTCTCTGATTTATTCTTTGCCCCTTCGTATGGTTACGGATATGGATATGGCTATCCAAGAAGTCATTGGAACGATTACAATCGTAATTACAGAAACAAAAAATCGTACTACGGTAAATCCAATGAATACGGAACTAAATCAAAACACAATAGAAATACTTCTTGGGCAAGTAAACCACAATCTTTTAAAAGTAAAGTGCAATCGAAAGTTTCTAAAAGTTCTTCCGAATTAAAATCACGAGGATACACCTCAAGAAAGAGCTATAGTAAAACTAGCAGAAGCCAATCGAGATATAAAAGTTCTTCTTTTCGTTCACGAAGCGGTGGTTTCGGTAAATAACAACTAACTAAACAAAAAACAAATGGAAAATTTGAATGAATATATTGATCTTACCAGTTTAGGTCATTCTTTAGGTTATATACTAGTTGCATTAACTATTTTTTATATTGGAAAGCTCGCTTTTAAATTGTCAAATGCCAAAACAGATATTACGGCAGAACTGGTTCATAAAGACAATTTCGCTTTTATACTTTCTTATGTTGGGTATTTTGTAGCATTAGTTATTGTGGTTGGTGGCGCAATTTTAGGTGAGAGCTTAGGCTTTTATACTGATCTAGCTCACATAGGTCTTTACGGTGTACTAGGAATTGTATTGTTACAAATTTCTATTCGAATAAGTAACCGACTTATTTTACCCAACTTTGATATTAAAAAAGAAATTCTTTTAGATAGAAACAATGGAACTGGTGTTATTGAAGCAAGTATCTATATTTCCAACGCTTTGTTACTTCATGGTGCTCTTATCGGCGAATCTACAAGTTTACAAGAAGGAATTATCACTTTTATTGCTTACTGGTTTATTGGGAATATTATGCTAATTGCTGCTTCAAAAATTTATACCCTATGGATTCGTTTTGATGTTCACAAAGAAATTGAAGCTGATAATGTAGCTGTTGGTGTTAGTTTTAGTGGAGCTATTTTAGCCATTGGGATTGTTATTATGAATGCTTTAATCGATCCTTTTGTTGACTGGACTACCACGATAGTTGATGTGCTTTTACAAACCGTTTTAGGTATCATCTTATTACCTATTATGCGTTTTGTTACTGACAAGGTATTAATTCCTGAACGCAACTTAACCGATGAAATTATCAATCAAGAAAAGCCAAATATTGGAGCTGGGTTAATTGAGGCATTTGCCTATGTTGGGTCCGCCATTTTAATTACATGGAGCATTTAAAAAACAATTCTTTTATTCTTAAACTAGCTATATTCGCTACTGGTTTTGCTGGAATTGTAGCCGAGTACGTTTTATCTACACTTGCTACTTATTTCATAGGAAATTCTGTATTTCAATGGACAATGATTGTTTCATTGATGCTTTTCTGTATGGGATTAGGAAGTCGCCTTAGCAAACTTTTTAAAACCAATCTGATTCGAAACTTTTTACTTTTAGAGCTCTCATTATCTCTTATTGTAGCTTTTTCTTCGGTACTTGTATATACCTTAGCGGCTGTTTCTTCTTATTACGACATTGTCATTTACTTTTTGAGTATGCTTGTTGGTTTATTGATTGGATTAGAAATTCCATTAGTAGTTCGAATCAACGAGGAGTATGAAGATTTGAAAACAAACATCTCTTCGATTCTCGAAAAAGACTATTATGGAAGTTTACTAGGAGGTGTATTTTTTGCTTTTATAGGCCTCCCTATTCTAGGACTTACCTATACTCCATTTATTCTCGGGCTTATTAACTTTTTTGTTGCCTGCATGGTATTTTACCGATTCAAAGGTAAAATGATTAAAACTCAATTAAAAACCATGCTAACGATTATGACTGTTGTATTCATAACATTAGCAGCAGGAATGAGTTTTACTGATTCAATCATTACTTGGGGAGAGCAAAAAAAATACAAAGACAAGGTTATCTATGCTAATCAGAGTAAATACCAAAAAATTGTACTCACAGAATGGAAAAATGAGCATTGGCTTTATTTAAATGGAAATTTACAATTTTGCTCGATCGATGAAGAAATGTACCATGAGCCATTAGTTCATCCTATTATGCAAACACATCCGCATCCTCAAAAAGTTTTGATACTCGGAGGTGGAGATGGTTGTGCTGTGAGAGAAATACTAAAATATCCTTCGGTTGATAAAATTGATATGGTTGATTTAGATCCTAATATGACAGATCTAGGTAAAAATCATTCAGTTCTAATCAATATTAATGAAGGTTCAATGAGTAACGATAAGTTGACTATCTATAACAAAGATGCATATGTTCATTTAGAACAAGACAATGAATCTTTTTATGATGTCATTATCATCGATTTACCCGATCCAAGAAGTGTGGAGTTAGGAAGACTGTATTCTCACGAGTTTTACTCATTATGCTACCGAAAATTAAGACCCAATGGACTTATTATTACACAGTCTGGAAGTCCGTATTATGCCACGAAGGCATTCCAGTGTATTAACTTAACACTGCAATCGGCAGGCTTCACCACCGTTCCTATGCACAATCAAGTTTTATCTATGGGAGAATGGGGATGGATTATTGGAACGAAAAACAAAACATTATCTCAAGAAAAGTTTAAAGAACAATTACGCGGTTTAAATTTTTCTTCAATAAAAACAAAATGGATACATAAAGAAGCCATGCTTCTATTGACATCATTTGGTAAGAAAGATTTTTTCAATGCCAATGTAAATGAAGTAGAAATTAATAAAATTCAAAACCCTGTATTGTATCAATATTATCTTGATGGAAACTGGGATTTGTACTAAAAAAAGCGAATGAATACTGAATATAAAAAAATAGAAGCTAAGATATTTAATCTTCAAGAATGGATTACTGAAACTAATCCTGAGTATCTAAAAGAAAATTTTGAAGCTTTATTGATTCAATGTAATTTCACTATACTCAATTTCAGTGAACATTACTTCGATCAGCAAGGCTATACCTGTTTTTGGTTGTTAGGAGAAAGTCACTTGGCGATTCACACCTTCCCTGAAAGCAACAAGACTTATGTGGAATTAAGTAGTTGCAATGAAGAAAAACTAAATCAATTCCAAAAATTAATGGCAAATGAAAAGTAAACATAAACTCATACTGTTTATTATAATCGTAAGCATTTATAATTTATTGGTATATGGTTTATACTATTTTGAATCGAACTTCGAAAACACAAATATTCGAAACCTAGCAGATGCCTACTGGTACTCATTAGTTACCCTAACGACTGTTGGATATGGAGATTTTTATCCGATAACATTTTGGGGAAGATTAATAGGAATTTTGTTTGTTTTAGGAAGTCTTGGAATTTTAGGATACCTAATTACGGAATTAAGTGTAAAAATATCAGAATATTTAAAAAAGAGAGAAATGGGATTTTTTGGAACTAAAATGAAAAATCACTGTATAATTATTGGCTGGAATTCTTTTTCAAAACGTGTAGCAGAACAAATCGTTAAAGCAAATGAACCCTTAGCCATTGTTGTTAATCAAGAGTCTGATTTAAAAGATATCAGACAACTCTATTCAGATGACCAATGCTTTGTTTTACTTACAAATCTGAAAGACTATGAGTCTATTGAAAAAGTAAACATCACAGACTCAAGAAGAGTCTATATCAGCTTTGAAAGTGACACAGACACTTTAGTCTATACCATCAGTTTAAAAAAGCGATTCGAAAACATTAATTGTGTTGTTGCAGTTGAAAATGTAGAACTTAAATCATCTTTCAACTATCTGGGAGTGCAATTTATAATTCCTAAAAAGGAAATTGTTTCTAAATTTATCGCTAGCTATATTTTTGAACCTAATGTAGCTTTGCTAACGGAAGATTTGATTTCGACCTCAACAGAAAAAAGCAATTTAGACATTTGTGAAACTCAATTATCAGAAAGTAGTGAACATGTAAACACTAACTTTATTGATACATTTATTAAGCTTAAAAAAGATTTGGGTATCACTTTAGTCGCTATCAGTAGAAACGGTGAACTCATAAAAAATCCAGAAAATAATTTCAAACTACTTAAAGACGATATTTTAGTTTATATTGCAAATGGAGAAAACAAACAATATTTAAATTAGGCTATGAAAAAACAATTAAATGATATTGTAACTCATATTCCTTTACTCAAGAAAAAAATTGAAGAAATAGCTATTAAATACGATATTCATGGGGAAAATTTGGTTCTTGAAATGCTTAAATTTCTTAATCTTATTCACCTAACAAATGAAAAATTATCACCATCGTTAATAGTTGACCTCGCTTGGCATGAATTCATCTTATTTACTAGGTATTATCACGAGTTTTGTCTAACGCATTTTGGGCGATTTATTCATCATACGCCAAGTGAAGGCAGTGATCATACAATTTATGAAAAAACAATAGAGCTTTATATAAAACATTATGGTAAGCCATCCGAAATCATCTGGGGATCGTATGCCACTAACATCTGGGCTGCGAGCGATTGCGGCGCCTGTCACAATTAAAAATCAACTATGTATTTAGAAGGAATTATTACCCTCGACCCATCACAGCTAACAGAAATAAAAAAAGTAAAGCCCACCAAAGCTTTCAAAAAGTTTTTCCATCATTTAACTCTCGGTACAATCTCTGACAAACAAGAAAGAGAAACTTTTACGGCTGTAGCCATACTTCAACAATTGAACGCGACTTTCCGAGGATTGAATATTACTAATATTATTAAAATTGCTCATGATGATATTGATTTTTACCATGATAGGGATGGAAAGAAAGATGATTTAAAACAAGCTTTGGATACTTATGAAATTGAGGTAAATGAGGCAATGTCAATCCATTTTCAACAACTAAAACTAGTTTTAGAGCATGAAGACAATGATTTCAAATACCTCATTGAAGTTGAAATAAACAGAGATCATGAAGTTGGTGTTTATCCTATAGTTATTAAAGTATCTGGATTATTTAAAGAGTTTTCACATGGAAATCTCAAAAATAAGATAAACAATGCGGTAAGTAGTCAGAAAGTGTTTGACGAATTCAGAGACAATAAAGTAAAATCGTTTGATTACTTTTTGAATAGAATTAAACTTAAGCTAAAAAAAGAAATTGAAACCGATGATATTAAATCCTTCATAAAAAACAAGCTCATATTACCGAAACGTAAAATTCAAGATAAAAAAGAGATCGCTCATAATACACAAAGAGGTGGTGTTTATGGTGGTTATCATGGCTTTGACGACTACTTATTCTACAGTTTAATTTGGTCTGATATTATGCATGATAGTTCACCTATTATTATCAAAGAATCTTATTATGAAAACGAAGACGGAGATGATTTAGGGTACGCTAATGAATTGAATGCTCAAGATAATATTTTTGATACCGAAACCGACCTAGAGACAGTTTCATCAACCTTTGAAAATGACCCGTTGGTAATTAATGAACCTGAAACAGATAGTTCTGGTAATTGGTTTGATTTTGATTCATGGGGAAGTGACTCCGATTCTAGTTTTTTTGATTCAAGCTGTAGTTCTTGTTCTAGCTGTTCTTCTTGCTCAAGCTGCTCTTCATGTGGTGGTGATTAATGGTTAAATTCAAAATAAAAGTTGACATGAAAATCAGAAGTAAAAAAGATGTCGAAAAACTCGACGAAAAAATAAAAACCGAATTAGGGATTGATATTTCCAAATATCATAACGAAGAAGTTATTTCAAACTTTCTTGAGTTAATTATTTTCCCGAGATATATTCTTAACTGGGCTATTCGACCTATTTTAATTTCTTTAGGAGCCTTTATTCTCGGTTACTTTATTATAGATTTAGCTCATATCGAATATTTGTTTTATACCATTATTGGTCTTGCTTTATTTTTATTAGTTGGTTTCTTTTCGGGAGTAATTTTTTTATCATGGAAAATTAAAACTGATATACTCAACGCCCTCACCTACTCTATTGATATATTGAAATCAGTTGTTTCAGATATCAATTTAACAGGAGATAATATCACCAAAGAAAACAGAAAAGATGTATTATTACTTCTTTTTAAAGGAATTACACACATAATTACGATTCCGACATTAAGTAATGTGATTTCAGATAAAATTCCGATTATTGGAAGTGTTATTGGTTTTTTCATTAGAAAAATACTTACACTTTTCTCTAACAAACTCAATATCGAAGAAATTGAACTCAATCAAAAGCTTGAGGAAGAAAAGGATGAATCAAAAATCTTAACCACATATATCAATAGTTTAACAACTACTTCTAACAGTTTAGAAAAAGTACTTAATGTTGTTACTAAAATTGCTCAATTTCCGATTAAAGTGGTTTTATTCATAGTTTCAATGTTACTATTTTTTTTTATTTACTTAATCCACTAATAATTCATGATTCTCGCTTTCGATACTTATTATTTTGAAGATAAAGCTAAAACTGTTTGCCTAGAGTTTAATGATTGGACGAATTCTGAAGAAACAAATACCTATACTGAAATACTCGACGGCATTGATGACTATGTTCCAGGTGAATTTTACAAAAGAGAACTCCCTTGTATTATGAGTTTATTAGATCAAATAGACCTTACCGCATGTGAAGCCATAATAGTTGATGGTTTCGTTGTGTTAGATGATGAAGATAAACTAGGTTTAGGGGGATATTTATATGAAAAACTGGCTCAAAGAATTCCAATAATTGGTGTTGCTAAAAACAATTTTCATGATCTAGAGCTACGCAAAAGAGCTGTTTTAAGAGGTGATAGTCAAAAACCCTTATATGTTACTTCTAAGGGCATTGATCTGGATATTGCAGCGGATAAGATAAAAAATATGCACGGTGAGTACCGAATTCCTAACTTGCTAAAAAAAGTGGATTCTTTAGGAAGAGACTAACCAACACTAAAAGTTCTCATTTTAACGAATTAATTGAAATCCATTGCATATTAATTTTTGAAAAAAAATATAGTGTGCAATGGTATTATATGTTGTATTAATAATTAATTCTCTTTAGGTATTTGATTTTTCTTTTTCTATGCTTATAAGCACCATTGCTTACACTTTTTTTTATAAAAAACATAGCATTCTAATCCTCAAACACCTAAACCCTATGACTCCCCCACAGTTAAAAAAGAGGTTTTACCTCCCTGAACTTGACGGTTTGCGTTTTTTCGCATTTTTACTTGTATTTATTCACCATCATCCACTTATATCAAAAGTACCAGTCTTATCTAATCTGCATACCTACGGTTGGATAGGGGTAGATTTATTCTTTTGTTTATCCGCATTTTTATTCGCTAAACTTTTGATTGCTGAATATAAAAAAACAGATACTATCCATTTAAAAAGGTTTTATATTCGGCGTTTTTTTAGAATATGGCCAGTATACTTTCTATTTACAGCAATAGCGATTTCAGTATTTATTAGCACTACAGATATAACTTCGAATTTAGGTCTACGAATTTTCGGACTGTTTACCTTTACTGACAACATCTTTACCGCAATAAACTCCTACAATCCAATACCGTTTGTTCCTCATTTATGGACTATTGCTTATGAAGAGCAATTCTATCTTATCATTCCTTTTTTGATTTTACTTCTGGTTAAAGTCCCTTCTAAAATGCGGTTTATTTGCTTTTTTATATCCATGATATTACTTAACTTAATAAGAACTTATTTTATTCTTGAAGAAATATCTCATCCTGCAATTTGGGTACTTCCAATTACTCATTTTGAATCTATAGTATTTGGTATTGTTCTAGGTTTTGGCGGATTTATCTTTTTAAAAAAAATTTGTAGCCCAGAAATTTTGAGTCTTGTAGGCGTTCTTTTCTTTTGTGTTATTTGTTATCTACCAAATATCACGGAAACCACTTATTGGCTCAATGTAACATATCCTTTAGTTGGACTTTCTACAACTTTTATTTTGTTTGCAGTTCTCGAAAGTAATTCGTTACAAAAATTCTTTTCGAACAAAATATTGGTTTTTCTTGGAAAGCGCTCCTATGGTTTATACCTATATCATTTTATTGGTAATTGGGTAGGATGGCAATTGGTTAACTATTTCAAGATAGAAGACACAAGTGCTCTGATCATTTCTTTTACCTGTTCTTTCTTTGTCACAATTGTTATTTCCGTTGTTTCTTATCGATTTATTGAAACTCCATTTTTAAAGTTAAAAAAGAACTTCGAAGTTATCGCTTCTCGACCTGTTTAAAAGTTGTTATCTCAAGGTTATGCATGATAATTGAATATCTCTTATTTTTACTCGCGAAGTAAGGTTTAAAGGTTTGCGCTATTGTATCGAAATTTTAAACCTAGCTTCCTCTGAAAGCCTAGAGAACTTTTTTCCTAGGCAATCGTCCTTAAATTAAAAATAAATTATGTTCAAGACCTATATTAAAAATAAACCTAATGAAGATATATCAATTCTTATAAAACCAGACAATCATTCATGGAATTATCTGTGTGAATGTGGTGAGGCCAGTGATTTAACTGTAAGAGAAATTCAGAATTGCAATGCAATATTTATTAGCCATACTCACATTGACCATTTTGTAAATTTCGATGCTATTATCAGGCATCAACTTGGAATTCAACGTACAATTACTATATGCGGACCAATGCATATTGCGAAGCAAGTACAAAATAGAATTGTCAGTTATTCTTGGAATTTGATTGAGGAAAACTCTATTTGTTATAGAATAAAAGAAATGATTAATGATAATGAAATTATAACCTATGAACTAAAGCCACCTCTATGGGAGTTAAAAACTATTTCTACAGAGAACTCCAAAATACTCTTTAAAGAAGATAAATTTCAAGTAACGGGAGTTTTACTTGACCATAAAATTCCAACGTTATCTTATTTGTTTAAGGAATATTCTCAAACCAAGATAGATTTGGGTAAAGATTTCAAAGGTGGTATTTGGGTTAAGGACTTAAAAGAGGCCTTCAATTTAAATGATCATGATAGACAATTAAAAGTTGGGGGAAAAATTTATAGAGCTGGAGAGCTATTCAATCTTCTACATATACAGGAAGGAGATTCCGTTGGTATTATTATGGATCACGGTGCTACTTTCGACAATCACAAGAAGATCAAGAACCATTTTGACGCAGTAAACAAAGTATTTATTGAGTGTTTTTATCAAAATAAAGATGCTGAGTTTGCTACCTTAAATTACCATAGTTACGCGAATAAATCAGGATTGATAATGAAAAACGCTAATGTAAAAGACGCAATCCCTGTTCATTTTTCAAGAAAATACAATGAAGAAGAAATAGAAGCTCTCATTTCAGAATTCTTTCAAGTATATAAATCATAAAAAAGGTCTCCAAAAGTATATACTTTAGGAGACCTAAATTATTCTCAGAAACTACTCTGATTGCTAAAAACTATTTTTTAATAAATCGTTTATTCGATTTGGTAAATTCATTTTCAAGACTTAAAATATAAACTCCAGCTTTTAGCTTATCTATATTTATTGTTCTACGAGTTAATTTTCCTGACTCAAGTACTTGCCCCAATAAATTAATTATCTCGTAAGTAGTGTTATCAAGACCTTTATTTGGACCTACAAGATTTAACTGATACCCTTTAGAGATTGGATTCGGTGCAATTTGTAATGAACCAAATGCGTCTTCATCTTGATTTCCTAATATGTCTATTCTCGTTGCAAAACTATCAACATCAAATGAAGCAGCTCCACAAGATCCCTCATAAATTTTCACATTCGTGAATGTAGAGTTGTTTCCTGAACCAGCATCATTATCATTAATAAACACAAGTCTATCCATTGCTCCAGTATAAGAACTTCCTACAGGAATAATATATTTTTGAGTTCCTCCAGCGTAGTTATCATAATTTGTGATACCGTAATTTTGAGTACCATGAACTTTGAAATATCTGGTAGAAGTCAGCGTATTGTCATTTTCAAAACCAACTCCATGTATTTCTCCTTGAGTAGTACTGCTAAACTCAAATTCTATAACGGTATTCGCAGTAACTGTATAATTCATTGAAATATACTTCCAAGTATTATTTGTTAACGTTAATGATGCTCCTGATGTAGACACCGAGTAATTTCCACTATTATCCTGATTAGAGAATGGGTTAATTGTGAAATCATTAAAGTTTATCGCTGGACAATCACCTCCTGATCCACCTCCATCGTTTCCGATAGAAACAGCATCAATCGCAATATCACTTTGCCATCCACTTGTTCCTGATCCTGTAAGAACATTAAACCTTAACTGAACGCTTCCTTGTCCTGCATAAGCACTTAAATCAACATTTGCTGATAGCCATGAATTACCTTGGTTTCCTGTTTTACTAAATACCGATGTCCAAGTACCAGTATTATCGGTTCTTGCCTCAACCGTTAAACTATTGATAGCGCTTCCATACATGTGATATTGGAACGTTAACGTTGGTGTTGTTAAATCAGTAAAGTTCAAACATGGTGAGTTTAATATTGCTCGCTTATTAGGGAAACCTGTTCCATTTCCAGAAGCTTCAACATAAACATAAGTAGTACCATCAGCAGCAGCCGTTGGTCCAGTGCTACTTGATGGAGTTCCTCCTGAATTTCTCGTGAAATTCAAGTCATCACCAGTAGTTGCATCACTCCACTGTCCTAAACTAGCTTCAAAGCTCTCACTAAATGGATAAGAAGTTATTCCTCCTCCTTGACATCCACCACCTGATCCACCATCGTCATTAGCTATACCAACAGCATCGATAGCAATATCACTTTGCCATCCACTAGTTCCTGAACCTGTAACAACATTAAATCTTAATTGAACACTCGCTTGACCAGCGTAGGTCGTCAAATCAACATCAGCTGTTAACCAAGCATTTCCTTGATTTCCAGTTTTACTAAAAACTGATGTCCAAGTACCAGTATTATCAGTCCTAGCTTCAACACTTAAACTATTGATAGCACTTCCATACATGTGATATTGGAAACTAAGCTTTGGTGCCGTTAGTGTGCTAAAGTTTAAACATGGTGAGTTTAATATCGCTCGTTTGTTAGGGAAACCAGTTCCATCTCCAGAAGCCTCTACATAAACATATGTTGATCCATCAGCTGCAGCGCTAGGTCCTGTTTGATTCGAAGGAGTTCCTCCAGAGTTTCTAGTGAAATTTAAATCATCACCGGTAGTCGCATCTTTCCATAATCCTAAACTAGCTTCGAAGCTTTCATTAAACGGAAAAGAGGTAACATCTCCTTCACAAGCTCCTGGATCAGGATTACCTCCATCACATGGATTTACAAAAGAAACCGTTTGATCATTATTAGAGTTTGATCCTCCATTATTATTCTCGTTGGCATCACGCCCCACTCCTCTTTCAGCGAAAGCTTTCCAAATTAAGCAATTGTATCTACCTCCGTAAAGATCTTGGTCTGCCTGTAATATTCCATCACGACCAGCCACAAAACCTGGATTACTTGCGGTATTCTTTAATCCTTCAATAACTAAAGCCATGGCAATATTGTTACCACCAGTTCCGTTATAAAAATCAGGATCAAATCCTTCCTGATTAATTAATAACCAAGTCATATCCCATAAAATAGTTGCAAAAGCATATCCTACCCCATGAGGTACTCTTAGTCCGCCAATATCAGCATAATCAGTATTGTTCAAAGATCTATCCGTAGAATAAACTGTAGGACGAATTCCTAAGCCATCTAAAGGTTCACCTAAAACATAAGTTCCAACACCTCTTTTATCGGCACCAGTATCACCTGCTTTCATAGTTAACATAAGACCAAACCAGTCAGACCATCCTTCACCCATCTGTTCAGAGCCACCCAAAACATTTGAAAATCGTCCACCAACTAATCTAGTTGAAATTCCATGACCATATTCATGAGCTATAATTAAATTGTCAAAAGAGCCATCTCTTCCTGGATTTGTTCTATTCCATAAAAACATTTGCATACGTGGATTTGATCCATCTCCTGGAGTTGCAAAATTTGCGTTATTCGTACCACTACCATCTTGAGAATCTGCATTTACAGAATCACCTCCTGTACCTCCTTTTCCATAGTTATTTTCTTGAAAGTTCCCTGAAGCTTCATCAAAACCATATTGATACCATACATCGTGCATGATATTATTCCAATAAAATAAGTTGGTTGTAGATGCGTCACGATAATTACTAGGAGCTTGATTTAAGTTTACAGGAAAATTGAAATCCAGTCCACTTCCACCACTTGGAGACGCTCCAGTTCCATTATTTCCATTGGCATCTTCTTGAGCCCATACATTATTACCTCTAGTAATATTATATTCGGCACCAGAAGCGCCATTTGTATCATGCCACCCATAAGGTGAAGCCACCGTATTTGCCGGGTTTGTTACAATTGACCTTCCTCCATCATCAGGATTCATTAAAGGCATTGCATACACATTGTATGAATCAGGAGCTAACATACTTGCTTCTTTTAAATAAGGAACATCATCAGCATGAAAAAACTCCTTCGAATCTACTTTTGTATGTGTATGTCCGCTATGATCTTCATGAGCACCAAAGCTACATGAGATAACCCAGTTATCTTCCGATAATATTTTACCTGAGGAAGCATCTACATATGAGTTCCACCAGTTGTTTCCTCCTTTTTCATATAAATTTACATTCCAACATAAATGTAACTTATCATTATGAAGAATATATACTTTCTTTACTAAAATAGGTTCATTGTCTTCCGTTATTCCAGAGTTTTTAAATTCTGATACGTCATCACCTATCTCATTTCTTTTCATTGTTTTCGCCAACCTATTTGCCGATGGCAATTTATGAACTTTAACAACCTCGTTAATTGCTTGAACTTCAGAAATAGCTACCGATCTTGTTCCTGTTAACTTTCCTGAAACATTTGAAATAAATTGATCGTGAGCAAAATTCACTTTACCTCCTAACACAGACATATTATAGGTTCCGTTTACAATTGGGATTCCTTTATAATATTGAGTTAAATAATAGTGAGTCAACCCTCTCTTTAAAGAAGACGCCGAACTAGATATCTTCCATTCAGAAAAATCTTGAGTTGCAGTTTTGCTCTCGTTTTTTAAGTTATTAAAATGTTGTTGAATTACACCTAAATCTTTAGGATTTTGCATTTGTGAAAAATTTGTTTGCCACATTATAAACAATATGGCAAACAGACAATATTTTCTCATAATATTGGTTTTGAAGGGTTTAAAAGTTCTATAAAGTTATAAAAAAACCTTTCAAAAAAATCAATTATCACAAAAAAAAGTTAAAAATTTAACAGATTTTCAATAAAACCTAGAATTTCTAACTATTACAAAATATACAACAATACTGATTAAATTAATAAGAATAAGCCTTAATTATTCTCCAATTATTGTAATAACTATTCTTCTATTTCCACCAAAGTTTCTATGCTCTCCTAAATATACTCCCTGCCAAGTGCCTAAATTTAACTTTCCATTACTAATTGGAATAGAAACCTGGCATCCTAACATCGATGACTTAATATGCGCCGGCATATCATCTGCCCCTTCATAATCATGCTTATAGTAAGGCATATTTTCAGGAATCATCTTATTTATATGAGTTTCAAAATCAATACGAACTGTTGGGTCTGCATTTTCATTAATTGTTAAACTAGCTGACGTATGCTTCAAAAACGCTTGGAATTGACCTGTTTTTGTCTCATGTAACTCCTTCGTTATTTCTTCTATCAACAAATGAGTTATTAAATGATAGCCTCTCTTAAACTCTGGCAACACAATTTCTTTCTGATAAAACTTCATTCGGTAAAAATAAGCTATTCAATCACTTCAATAAAACCAAAATAAAAAACAGCCATAATAAAAAATATATGACTGTCTTTTTTGCTAATTAAATAAAAGTGTAATTCCTACCATTATCAACTGATAATCAGATTTCAAAAAATTAAAACCTCCCATTCATTTCAGAATTTACTATTTCATTTATTATGCTGTATTAAGTTAATCTTGACTTCAAATTA
Organism: Tenacibaculum xiamenense; assembly: GCF_964513065.1. Taxonomy (NCBI): domain Bacteria; kingdom Pseudomonadati; phylum Bacteroidota; class Flavobacteriia; order Flavobacteriales; family Flavobacteriaceae; genus Tenacibaculum; species Tenacibaculum xiamenense. Next base: position 391,182 of record NZ_CAZEQU010000034.1, on the reverse strand, counting down.
CTTTAAATAAAATCTAGCTTCTCTAAATAATGGATTAATTTGGTTGCGCTGTAATTTCTTTAGAAGCTTTTCCAATATACACTTGATTGTATTTTCGTTTTACAACATTAAAAGTCTCTTTTTTATTTCTATCCATATCTACAATCCCCCAATACTCCTCATTTGGATAACCATCATAAGGCACCCCAATTACGTCTTTAGTTCCTTCTCCTATATCTTGAACATCACAATTTCCTTCTTTCCACCATTCATCAACAAAGGAAAAAAGTGTTACACCAGAACAAATGTTTACTTCCTTGAAAATTTCATTCAAAATTTTCTCATTAGCATCTGCTTGAGCTCTTTGATTTTCTCCTTGTTTGTAATTACTACTAGAAATTGTCATATAACTATCGCTGCCCGCTTCCGATAAATACATGGGTTTTCCAGATATTTTTTCCCATTCATAAAAAACAGTGCTAGGATCGTCCCATCGAAGTACATTCATACCCCAAACATCTATTTCAGGGCAATAAAGAATAGCTAATTCATCCGGCAAATCTCCATGAGCTGTTGAAACAGGATGGTTTTTATCAATATCATGTATTGCCTTTGCTGATTGATTCAAAACTCGATACCATAAAATATCATCTCTTTCGAACCACTCCGAATGGTAGTTGTACTCATTTCCTAACTCCCACATCAATATAGCTTTATGATTTTTATATTTTTTGACATAATCAAGATATTTACCAGATCTCAAATCGTAATTTCCTTCTTGACTATATCCAAATCCCATAATTACTTTAATATTATTTCTAGCTAGTTTATTAAGAACTGTAATCTCCTTTATAGGCTCATAAACCCTTATTGTATTTACACCTAGTTCCTTCATAAGCGCAATGTCTTCATCAAGTTTATCAAAATTCCTAACATTATTGCTTCCTCTGGGAACTGGATGATAGCATACTCCTTTTATTAGAAACTGTTGATCATTTACAAGTAGTTTTCGTCCTAAAACCTTAACAACATCCTGTTCATAAGAAGTACATGTAAAGCAAGGCAAAACAAACAAAAGCAGTATTTTCGAATATATTTTCATTGACAAATATTTATGGCACCAAAACCTTGTCCATTAAAGCCTTTTTATTTCCGTTGAAGGACTTTTCTACCATAATTCCATTTCTACCAAGACCTACAAATGCTTTATCATCTACAAAGTCCCAAAGACAATATTTCGCCTTACCTTCAAGGGTGAATAATCCAAAGTTATTTTCAGATCCTGTAATACTTCCACTATCCTTCCAATGTTCATCAAATGCTTCAAAAAAGAAACAACTGATATTTTCTTTTTTTGTCCAATCTCTGACTAAATCATAATACATTTTTTGTTTGTACTCATCTGTGGCTTTTGATCCATCGACACCATAAAATCCACTTGATCGGGTTGCCCAACCAGTTTCTCCAATATGTATTTGCTTTTCAATTCCTAAACTTTCAACATATTTCTTTACTCCTGTATATTGAGATTTAGCATACTCTATTGATTTAAACATTAGAGTATCAATCTTTGATACTTTAGACAAATCCTTATAGTTTGAAGAAAACTTCCAAAAAACAGGATTGTAATGTGTGTCATGCATTGGATATGTATGGATAGAGATATAATCTACTTCTTTTATAAGTTCTTTTAAATCTTTTGTATGATAGCTACTATCACCACCTCCCCATGAGGCAAAATTATCCGATGAAGTAACCCATAAGTTCTGAGGAAGTTTTCCTCTGTTTTTAAGTTCTTGTATATGCTTAACCCACTTTAAAATTGTTTTGGGATATACATAATAGTTTGTTGCCCATTTGACCATTGCCTCATTTCCGATTGCTATTATTTTAACAATATCGGGATAACTATTTGCAAGTTTTACAGCATTTTCAATTTCAATAGAATTCCGATCACTTTCTTTGTCATGAATAGGATTAGATGTCCATGCATCCTTACAATCTATCCAAACTCCTAGCATCATATACATTTCAAAACTCGCATTTTCCTTTCTAAGTTGTTTTATTGCCTTTAATGTATTCTCAGCCATAGGAGTATGAACATCATGAGTTCTAATTATTTTAACTCCTATAGCTTCTAACAATAATAGATCTTCTTTAATTTCGGAAATTGTAGGTTGAACTTCTCTTGTCGTTGTTCTATACCCTCCATAACAAATGGCTAAATATTCTGGATTATTTAATATCTCCTTTGGTGATATTCCTTCCTTTTCAGAACCTCCAAATTTCCCAGAACAACCAACTAATATGATTAGTAATACAGATATATATTTTATTTTAATCATTAACAACTATTAAAAATGCAGTCATAATTTAGAGAATTTACATTCCTATGAACATCTCCTTCCAACATATTGTAGTCTAATTTATTGCTGATTTGCTTCCTGTTAATGGAATAACTAATGATTTTTCATTTAAAGTAATAGGGAAACAAAGCGATACTACTTCCTCTTCTATTGATTACTTTCAAAATAAGAAAAATAGCTTTATCAAAAAAATTATTTTTTAATATGCTTTGTTTCCTATTATCTCCCCTTCTATTTTTATTCCTATCAAAAAGGAATATATTTTTAGTTTGTTTAAACTCTGAACCAAGTTAGTTCAGATATGTCTTACTCAATAAAAACAAAGAGGTGATTTCCTTTAATTCAAACAAATACGCCTAACCACCTCTTTGTTATCGACCTATCAGTTCATTTCCAAAAAAAATTGGTATTTGAAAGGTCTAATTGTTTAAATGTACCCCCCATAGTTACATTCAATCTTAAAACCGTTGTTAACGCAAGTTTATACACTAAAAAACTACATTAACTAAAATCCTAACTAGTGTTTTCTTTAACCTTGACTTATTTATTAACCAAGTGAACAATCTAATTTGGATATTGTAAAAATAGCAACTGTTTTACGTTAATTCATAAAACAACACACTACAAAAATCATACATAAATAAAAAAACCAGTTTTCCTTTATAAACAATGGCTCAAGGGGTATTTATCAGTAAGTAAAAATCGTTTTTACACCAAATGTTGTGGTCATGTATAGGTAAGCCCCTAAGAATGTTTGACATTAAACATCTAATATGTAATCTGTTAAATTTACATCATGATCTAAATTCATCTTTTTACGAAGTCTATAACGCTTAACTTCAACACTTCTAGGTGAAATATTTAATAACGGAGCAATCTCTTTAGATGATAAGTTTAATCTCAAATAAGCACAAAGTCTCAAGTCATTCGGAGTTAACGCCGGATGTAATCCCTTTATTTTCTTTATAAAATCTTTATCGGCATTATTGAATGCCTCCTTAAACATTTGCCAATCATCTGTATTGTTTAAATTCTTATCAATAATTTTGATAACATCTTTAATACTTTTTTCATTTCCAGATACCAGCTCATTTTTAATTAAACCAAGCAGTTCGTTCTTTTTAATAATACTCATTGTAGAAGTTGCAAGCTCTCTACTTTTGCTTTCTACATCAATCCTGAGTTGTTCATTTTTTACTTTCATTAGCATTTTTTCACTCTCTAATGATTTCAACTCAAACTCCCTCTCCTGTTTTTCTAAAAGTCTTTTTCGTTGTCTTCTATAATACCCTCGATACATCCTATCCATGAAATAAGAAAATGCTAAAATCAATGAAATATATACAACTAGCATTAAGTTAGTAGCATACCAAGGTTTATCAATTTTAAATTTGTAAGTCGCTTCGTTTGTTGTTTGTTTATTACCAGCTCTACCTCTAACCCTAAACACATATTCGCCATAAGGAAGGTTTTCAAAAAGTATTTTACTTTCATTCCCCCACCTACTCCAAGACTTAGAATACCCCTCAAGTTTATATTGGTATTGAGGTTGAATGTTCTTCATAAAACAGGGAATACTATAATAAAATTCCAAATTGTTCTCAGCACTTGAAAACGCTCCTTCAACATTTAACAACATCATTTCTTTTGGTGAATCTTGTCTATATTTCTTTATAAAGTCAATAGATATCTCGTAGGTTTCCCCTTCCTCTTTATCATTCACCAAGTTTAATGTTAAATATCCATCGTTAACTCCTGTTAAAAATTGGTTTTTATTCAGAGGTAAAATATTTTCATATCCTATGGCTCCTTTTCTCAAAGGTTCCGTTACGGGAATTCTCTTAATCGTACTTACGTCGTTTAAATAATTAGGCTTTACATAAGAAATATAATTCTTAGAAAAACTCCACAGCAAATTGTTTTTCTTATCAAAAACTAATTTCCCAGAAGTATAGTTTTTATCATTAAATAACCTACTCAAAGTACTGTCTTTAACGAAAGTATTATTCCCAGTATATTCATATATTCCCTTTTTAAAAGAATACAAGATTTTCTCATCATATTTTACGAGATTAGAATGTACTCCCTTACTAATCAAAGTATCCTTTTCTATTTTAAGAACTTTTTCAAAATCATTATCAACTAATAATTTGAAAACTCCTTTATACTCATGATTAACAAAAATTTGATTCTTCCCAAAAACTTCAAAGGATCTACTTGAATTATCAAACCCTTCTATTTTGTTTTTAACCTTCCATTCTTTATTTTTCTTTTTCAAAACATACAAACCAGTATAATTCCCTTGTAAAATAGTGGTAGCATCTAGCCTTTTGAAAGACCACGCTCCAAGAACATTTAATCGCTCTTTAATTTTTTCTTTTTCAATTATGAAAGTTCCCATGTCGTGCCCGCAAAACAATTGATCATCTACATCCAATAAACTCCATACTTGACCTTGTGTTCCTGCGATTAACTTAAATTCATCATTTGAAGGGTATTTCTTATAAAACAGTCCCTGATTTGTTCCAAGATATAAATTACTGTCAAAAATTATCGATGTATACACAGTTCCTATTTTCCCTTCCTTTTCAGTAAATTTCTTAATTGGAACTTCTGTATTAATGTTATTCACTCCATTATCTAATCCCAACCAAACATTGTGATTTATATCTTCAAATACTGAAAGCACCGTATTATTACTCAAACCATTTTTTTGAGAAATATTATATATAAACTCTCCTCTTTCACTTAAAAATAAAACTCCATCCGATATGCTTCCTAAAGCATAGTTTCCATTTTTTAATTTCGTACTACTATATATAGTTTTATCCTTTAATAGCTTATAAGTGTTATTCCATTCCTTAACTCCATCATTATTAAATGTCATAAAACCTCTTTTATCGGTCAAAATCAAAATTTCACCTCCATTAGAGTACATATCAACAATAACCTGATTTTTAAAAACCTGATTATCTGAAACAAGTATTGCTTTTCCTTTTTCTAATTTATACAATCCTTTTCCAAACTTCTGGAAATATATTTCACTGTTAACTTCCATCAATTTTGTTATCTTAACATCTGAAGAAATTATTTTATGTTCCTTGGTTTTGGTATTGTATAAATATATTCTTTCAAGTGATTGAAATAATATCCATTCTTCGAACTCCAAAATATTCCAGAATTGCTCATCTTCCAAAACAGGAATTTTACTTTCTTTTACAAGTGACGTGTATTTTAACTCCCCGTAACCATCTCTCACCCAAAAGCCAAAGTCCATGTAAAACCCAGTAAAGATTTTATCGTTAACAACTTTTACAGACCTCATAATAGTACCATTCGGCGTATAATATAGTTGCCAACTTGCTCCATTATATTCAAGAAGACCTAAATTGTTTGCTATATAAATAGTCCCTTTTTCTGACTGACTAATGGCCCAATTTTGAGACTCAGCTTTATAATCTTCTGGGTAATAAATATTGATTAGAGGAAGTTCTTGTCCAAAAGAGTGTTTATTGTATAAAAAAAATAAAAGAAAAAAAAGTGGGTATTTGATTAATTTCAAGTCGTTTAGAATTTCTTATATACAATAATACAAATATTTTTTTTTAATTCTTAACGAAAAAAGGGCATCATAATGATGCCCCTTTTGATAAGTTTTAAGGTTCTTTATTTCTTATCGTTCAAAATTGATTTAATTTTTTTAAAGTTTACCCCGCTCTGATCTAAATTTAAATCAGCGTCTTTCAAAAGAGCTATTATTTTTGAAGGATTCATTTTTTCTCCTAAAATTCTCGCTACTCCAATACCTAACTCCTTTCCATATCCAAAAGCAATTATTTCATTGATGGCATCTGCTTCGCCTGCATAGTAAACTTTTATATTATTACCATCTTTTTTAAAGCTCATTAACTTCTTATAAGATGAATCATTAAGTATTTTCTTTAACTTAGTTTTTTCCTCTTCATAAGCACCTTCATCTGCATTCTTAGCAGGAAGTGCCGTTATGTTTACCTTCTTAACACTTTTATAAATTGCCTTGTCTTCTGCACTTAAATTTTCTTCAGCTAATTCAACAACACTGGCCGGAATATCCAATGTAACAAAACCACTCTTATCTTGACTTTCGACCAAATAACTCTGTAATGATTCCTTTTTACTGCATGAGGACACGAAAATGGTTAAACATAGTAATGATAGTATATATAGTTTTTTCATTCTTTTAATTTTTATATTCTTAAATATGGAGTTGGTATTTAACCAACTCCTTTATTTACATTTCTTATTTTTTATTCTCATTAGAGTATTTATTCGCAATCTGAGATAATTTATTCACATCAATCTCACCCGTTAAGGATACAATCACTGACTCCAATTTATTTTGAGAATCTTTCTTTTTCACAAACATCAATACTTCACTGACTAAATCTTTGTTTTTTGTTGCCTTCACATAAATCTTAACTCGTGAATCTTTGTCTTTAACTCTCATTAACTGAGTAAGGTTAGATTTACTTATTGCCGTATTAACCATAGATTCCATTTTTGAAACAACTGCATTATCACTTGAAGAGAACACTTTTAACTCATTCAAATCGTTCGCCATATTAAACACTTCCATATCTTCTGATTTTGCATCTGGAAATTTTTTAATAAGTTCAAATGCATCTTTGGTCATTATAAAAGATGAAACTTCATCTAAATCTTCTAATTTATCAAACATAGACTGTCCAAATGCTACATTCGCTGTAAAAATGAATCCTAGTATAAATAATATTTTTTTCATGACTTTCGTAATTTTAATCTTCTTGGTTTTATTATATTTTGTTTATTGTTAATTCACAGTTTCAATTACTTTATTTACTGCCTTTTCATAGGTATTAAGATATCCAATAGCTTTCTTCCCTTTATTAATGTTGTTCGAAACAGCATATAATGCTTCGTTTCCTTTGTTTAAATTGGTAGAAACCATTTGAAGCGCTTCTTTAATTTGTTCAAATTGCCTTCTTTGTTCTCGCTCTTGGTACTCTCCATACCCAATATAAGTACTGAATAACAAAACAACCGATGCTGCTACTGACAACCATTTCCAGTTCATTTTACTTGTTTTCTCAGATTTTAACTGAATGGTTTTGGTAAATGTTTCGTTTTTGCTTTGTTGAAAGTAATTAAACATGAAACTGTATTCCTCTAAGTGAGGGGCTACCTTTCCTGAAGTAAAATACGTTTGTAATATTTTTTCTTCATTCAAAGTAGTTTCAGCGTTTAAATATTTTTCTAATAATTTTTCTATGTTAGCTAACTCCATAGTTGTGTTTTTTTATTAGTTCTTGTCTTATTGTTTTTCTGGCTCTTGAAAGTGCCACCCTTACAGCAGTTGGTTTCATGTCAACCATTTTGCATATTTCATCAAATTCATATTGTTCAATATCTCTGAGTTGAATAATTATTTTTTGCTGTTCAGGTAATTTTTCAATTAGCCTATGTACTTGGTTTACTGAATCATTATTCTCTACTCTCTTATCTAACGTCGTTCCTTTTTCTTTATAATTACTGTGAACTAAAGTTAGATTACTTGCCTGTTTAGACTTTAATCTATCGAAACAATAATTTTTTGTCATCGTCATCGCAAAAGCTTCCACATTTTTATAATCGGATAGCTTTTCTTTATTCCTCCATAATTTCAAATAAAGTTCTTGTGTAGCATCTTCAGCTTCTTCTGTAGAAACTAAAAGTCTTTTTGCTAAACGAAAGACTTTATCTTTAAATGGTAGAACAGCTTTTAAAAAGTCTGATTGTTTCATTGTTGGTTGATTATTAGGTAAACTTCACTATTTTTTTGTGGGTTTACATATCTACGACGACACAGTATAAAGTTTGTTACACGATTTGAAAAAAAAATAATATTATTCATTAAATTGCGTTGTATTAGTATTAAAATGAGCAGAATGAAATTTTACAAATTACTTTTATTTTTTATTATCCTATTTGGTTTTATATCCTGCAGTAGCAAGGATGAAGCCCCTAGCGAAATCGAAATTAACGATTTTGTTTGGAAAGGATTAAATGCCTACTATTTATGGCAAGGAAATATTTCTGATTTATCGGATAGACGTTTCACTTCTGATCAACAATTATATAGTTACTTATCTGGTTTCAATGATCCTAACACCCTATTTGAGAGTTTGCTTTACCAAAGAGGAACCACTGATAAATGGTCTTGGATTGTTGATGACTATGTGGCTTTGGAACAATCTTTTCAAGGCACAACTCAAACTACAGGTATGGAATTTGGAGTAGTTAAATACCGAAGTCAAGCGGAAAATGTTTTTGGATATGTTAGGTATGTTATTCCAGGTACCGATGCTGCAGATAAAGGAATAACTAGAGGAATGATATTTAACGAAGTTAATGGAACTCAGTTAACGGAAAGCAACTATCGAAGTCTATTATTTTCAAGCGATTCTTCTTTTACCATTACAATAGCTGATTATAGTACTGGTAACCCAACCCCTACAGCCACCACAATAACTTTAACGAAAAGTAGCTATACTGAAAATCCAGTTCACATTGCCAAAACATTAGATATTAACGGTCAAAAAATTGGTTATTTAATGTATAATGGTTTTACCTCTAATTTTGATGCTCAATTAAATCAAGCTTTCGCTCAATTTAAATCAGATGGAGCTACTGAATTGGTTGTAGATCTTAGATACAATGGTGGAGGATCCGTTAGAACTGCTACTAGATTAGGAAGTATGATTACAGGACAATTTACAAATGAAGTTTTTGCTAAGCAATTATGGAACGAGAAATACATGAGTGTTGCAAATCCTGAATCTTTAATTGATAGATTTCCAAATACTATAGAAAATAATGTGGCTATTAATAGTCTTAATTTAACTAAGATATACTTTATTACAACTAAAAGTTCTGCTTCAGCTTCAGAACTTATTATTAATAGTTTAACACCATATATTGATACTAAAACGGTTGGAACAACAACACATGGTAAGTATGCAGGTTCTATAACTTTATATGATTCACCATCGTTTTATTCGAAAAACAATATCAATCCAAACCATAATTGGGCTATGCAACCGATCGTTTTAGAAATTGTAAACAAGGATGGGCAAAATCAAAAAGATGGTATTCCTCCTACTGTTGAATTAGATGAAGATTATGGTAATTTAGGTGTTCTGGGAGAAGCTAATGAGCCGCTTCTTGAAAGAACTATTCAATTAATTACCACTGGAAGCAGAGCTAGTTCTAATTTACCATTTAAATTAGAAGTGATAGATAACTCAAAATCGAACACACCTACCTATAATAACATGTATGTAACATTACATAGAAATTAATGTTTTTATTTGATATTGTTCTCATGTAAAAACATTAGTTCGTTATATAATCAGGTTTATTCTTAATTTAAAGTCAATGAGAATAAACCTGATTATATTTTTAATAAAAAACTATAAACCAACTACTACTCTTAATTATATTAAATGATAAAAACTAACTGGTAAAACCTAATTTCAATGCTTAAAACCATTCAAATTATCGCTCTTTTTCAAGGTGTTTTTTTAATTTTTATCCTTTTTCAGCACAGAAGAAAATATAAGAATATTGATTTCTATCTTTTATTAGCTTCACTTATATCCGTTTTACTGTTTTCTCTTGGCGATGATGAATATAATTTATTTGTTGACAATGCTGACTGGTTTTTCTTTCATGACCCCCTAATTATTACATGCTTTTTTTTATTTGTAAGATATCATAAATCGAATAAAAGTACTTTTCAAAAAAGAGATCTGGCGTTTTTCACTCCTTTTATATTAAGTTCTTTTTTCAATTTTCTTGAAACCTACAGCTTCTTTCACAGGAATACGTTTTTTCAAATTGTTAGCGTAATAGTTGAAGGTATATTCCTTGCTATGTTGATATATATGATTTACGATATTATTCATAAAAAAAAGGAAAAATGGTTACTCCTTTTTGTTATTCCATTAACGATTATTTTTATTATTGATGAATTCACCTATCTTTTAACTCAATCAAATGAGTCTCCCTTTTCATTAGATAGCTATGGAATTATATTGATGGCTATTTTCCTATTTTATTACGTATTATATAAATTAATTATCTCACCAACCGAAGTACTTCCTAAGAGTGATATTGTTAAATACAAAAGTTCTAACTTAACAAAAGACTCAATACTTAAAATCAAAAAGCAACTAAATCAATTAATGAACGAAGAGAAGATTTTCAAAAACCAAAAACTATCTGTTGACGATGTTGCTAAAGAATTAAACGTTCCAAGGCAAAAGGTTTCGGAGGTTTTGAACGCATATATGAAAATTAGCTTTCAAGATTTTTTGAATGAATATAGAGTTAATGAATTTGTTTCAAACTTATCCTTAAAGAAATATGAAAACTACACACTTTTGGCTATAGCCTATGAAAGTGGCTTTAGTTCAAAGTCTACTTTTAATACCGTTTTTAAGAAACTTAAAGGTACTACTCCAAGTAAATTTCGCAAAGAGGTTTTAAAAAATTCCAACAACGAATAAGTCCTTTTTTAAAAACAATACATCACCATAACAAATTAAGGTTTTAGTTTAATAAAAGGTTTAGAAAACGCATCCTGAACCACTTCGCCTTTTAAGTAAGAATCCTTCCTTCTACTTTTGATCACCAGAAGTAAAAACATTAAAATGAAGGATTTAAGAAATTACATTTCTATAAAAAGAATAACATTGTTTAGTGCACTCATTGTTGTGCTATTCATTTCAGAAGGCTGTGGAGAAAGCGAAGTATTTAATGAAGTTGAAAACATTCAAGATATCATTGCTCCCCTTCCCGAGTACACTCCAGTACCAGAGAACAACCCTCAAACAGCTGAGAAAATTAATTTAGGTAAACAACTGTTTTGGGACCCTATCTTATCTGGAAATAAAGATGTTGCTTGTGCTACTTGTCACCATCCTGAAAAAGGATATGCCGATGCTCTAGATTTATCGATTGGAGTAAACGGTATTGGACTAGGAGAACAAAGAAGAGGTATCGTATTAGCTAAGCGAAATGCTAATACCATCATAAACACAGCATATAATGGTATTAAAAATGATGACAGCTACACTCCTCAAAGCGCCCCTATGTTTTGGGATAACAGAGCTATGAGTTTAGAAGAGCAAGCTTTACTTCCTCTTTTATCCAAAGAAGAAATGAGGGGAACTGCTATTCCTGAAAATATTCTTTACGATTCTATTATTAACAGATTAAATCAAATAGAAGAATATAAACTCGCTTTCAAAAATGTTTTTGGTGAAGAATCTATTTCTATGGAAAAAGTAGCTCAAGCAATTGCTTCGTTTGAAAGAACAATCATTGCTAACAATAGCCCTTTCGATCGCTATATTAGAGGAGATGTAAACGCTATGAATCAACAACAAATTAATGGTATGAATGCCTTTATAAATGTTGGTTGTGCAGAATGTCATAGCGGACCAATGTTTTCTGATTTTGAACTTCATACTATCGGTGTTCCCGATAACCCAAAACTACCGAGTACTGATTCCGGTGTAAATACGTATACATTCAGAACTCCAAGCCTACGAAACTTACCGTTAACCGCTCCATATATGCATAATGGTATGCACGCTTCACTTCAAGAAGTGATGAATTTTTATGAAGATGTGGCAGAAGGTGATACCGATGATATTAACGTACATATTAGCATTAATGATATAGATCCTTTAGCCAGACAACTTGAAATGGATAACGATGTAATCGATGAAATAATCGCATTTATAGAAGCCTTAGATGATAACAACTTTGATAAAAGTATTCCGGCAAGTGTTCCTAGTGGTTTGCCTGTAGGAGGAAATATCCATAATTAAAATAAAACTCTATGCTTTTAAGTCGTATGAAAAAATATATTTTCATTTTACTTGGCTTCAATTGGACTCTTTGCAGCGCTCAAATTAACCTAACTGCCAGTGAAGAAAATCATAAGATAGCAGGTGATGTATTAGTTACTTCCCTACCTGCTATAGCTCTTGGTTCAACTTTAATTTGGAAGGATGGCAAAAAAGGCACGCTTCAATTCACCAAAACATTAGCTACAACCGTTCTCTCTACCTATGCATTGAAACTTATTATAAATAAGGAACGCCCAAATGGTGAAAGTTTGAATAGTTTTCCTTCAGGTCATACCTCGATTGCCTTTGCCAGTGCTGGTTTTATGCAAAAACGTTATGGATGGAAAGTTGGAATTCCTGCTTATGCATTAGCTGGATATGTTGGTTACTCAAGAATAAAAGCTAATAAGCACGATGGATGGGATGTTATTGCAGGAGCTATTTTGGGTACTGGTATTGCCTATTTATTCACCGAGTCGTTCTTAGAAAAAAAAGACATAAAAATCACCCTTGGAAATGTAAAAAGCTACACATCGATGACAACAGTTAGAAACTATACTACTCTTAAACTTATTTATCAATTTTAAAACCAATAATACAATATGAATATTCTCGAAATACTTTTACTTTTTATGATTCTAAAACTAACAAGAGGTTTTATATCTCTTATTTATAAGTTACGCAAGGAAATTAATTCAAGTGAAACCATTTAATTATAACAAAGTCATTTGATTATTTTCTTGGCTTTCATTAGGTATTTTCAAGGAAGTATCTAATCTTTTATTTAAATCTTTAATAAAATGACTAGCCAGTAACGGCGATTCAACTTCTAAGTTTTGATGAATAAAAAAGTGGATATTTTCTAATCCAAGCTCTTTCCACTCCTTTAACCTTTCTACCCAATCATTTAATCGTGTATAATCTGATGGATGATTTGCTCCTACATATCTAACAAAAGCCTCGTTCGATGTTAAGCTCATATGAGCCATATCTCTTCTCCCAGCGGTATCTACTATCACGTTAGCAACTTTATTCTCGCTTAATAAATTCACATAATCATTAAAAATAATCTTATCTGAAAACCAATCTGGGTGTCTTACTTCAACTGCCAATGGAATTTCATTTGGCCAACTATTGACAAAGTTTTCTATACGATCAAAATTTTTAGGCCCGAAATTCGAATGTAATTGTAAAAAAATAGTTCCTAGTTTTTCTTCTAGCTGCAACGCACAATCTAAGTAATAATTTACAACATCTTGAACTCCCTCTAATCTTTTCCAATGGCTTATTTCTTGCGTTAATTTTGGAAAAAACTTAAAACCTTCTGGAGTTTTATTTTTCCATTTTGCAAATTGTTCAGCTGGAAACTGTCTATAAAAAGTAGCATTTAATTCTATAGAGTTAAATTGTTTTGAATAATACTCCAACTCATCTTTAGTACCTCTTGGATAAAACCCTTTTAAATCCGCTCTATTCCACTTTGCACAACCTACATAAATATTTGTTTCTTTGCCTTCAACTTCATTTAAAACCTTCAAGGTATTTTCATGAGTTTCAGGTAACGAAAAATCAACTAACTCTGGTTGTTCAACTTTTCCAAACTTCATTTGTTTCCATTTTTAGATTAGTAATTTTAGTCATCAATTAGCTCTGCTCTAAAATCATTCATTGTTTCGTCATCTTTTCGTTTCGCATGATTAAAGCCTTGTACCCACCATTTTGACATTAATTTCTTATCGAAAATTAATGAATTTGTTGTTAACACGGTGGGTGTATAATATAAATTTAACTTTACATCGTTGTGCTTTGCTGACAATTTACCGATTGTTACATTATGTTTTTCAACATGCTCTAACATAAAACCAAAAACATCTAACATCAAAGAAAATGGGTTTTTCGCAGGTAATCGGTTTATCTGTGTTACTTCTGTTTCTAAAATAATTGCATCAATTTCTTTAGCTCCTCTTAAAATAGCCTCCCTGATAGGAACCAAACAACCAAAACCTCCATCTGCATATTGACAACTATTCTTCTCTAATAAACTCATAAAAGGAACATAATTGCAAGACCCCCAGATCCAATCGCAATAATCTTCATAAGTGCATTCTAATATAGATTTATATTCAATTTTGTTCGCTGTTAAATTCGATATAGTAACCACTACCTCTTTGTTCTTAGATCGTATTTCTTCGAACATTTCTTTGGTTATATTTTTCTTTATTAGTTTTCTTAAATTCTTACTTTCTCCAAAAGTCTTTCTTCCATTAACAAAATTCCATAATGTATTTCTATGTCTAATCGAAACTACCTTAGCTCCATGAACTGTTTTAATTTTAAATGGACTATTACTAAAAATAGAGGTTTGATTAACATTAGTATATAGTTCCTTTAAATCTCCTACTCTTTCAAGAGCCAAATGCGAAACCATTAAACTCCCGGTCGATGTTCCTAAGAGTATATCATACTCCTTTTTCTTTTTATTTATAAGAAATTCAGCAACACCACCGGCAAATGCTCCTTTGCTGCCTCCGCCAGAAATAACCAGTGCTTTTTTCATCTATTTTTTTGTTTTAAGGGGGTTCTAAATTCTACCAAAATATTATAAAAATCACAACAAAAGTCTTCTATTTGCTCTCATAACAAAACAATTTGACTGATTTTTATCTATTTTAGTCGTGTAAAAATATCAAAAAATGACACGAATTCTAACTCTTTTTTTAATTGTATTCTCTGTAATTTCATGTAAAACGGATAAAGCGTCTAAAAGTTTCGTTACTGCAAAGATTAAACAGTTTAAAATGGATAGCTGTAGCATCAGAGCTATTCACAGTGTTAGTAACGATACTTTGTATTATGCCGATTCTAAAGGAAACATAGGTCATACTTTTGACAATGGACAATCTTGGTCTAAAACCTCAATTAAATACAACGATAGCCTTGTTCCACATTTTAGAAGTATTGCAGTTAATAATGATACTGTTTTTGCTTTGTCAGTTGCTAATCCTGCCTTGTTATATAAAACTTTCAATAAGTATACTGAACTCGTATATAAGGAAGAGCACTCCAAAGTTTTTTACGATTCAATGCATTTTCTTGACGATGGTAAACATGCCATTGCAGTAGGAGATCCAACTGAAAACTGTCCTTCTATAATTATTTCTTCCGACTATGGAAATACTTGGTGCAAGCTTTCATGTGATGAACTTCCAGAGTTTGAAGAAGGAGAAGCCTTTTTCGCAGCAAGTAATACAAATATTAAAACTCTAGGTAATACCATATGGATTGTTTCTGGAGGAAAAAAAGCAAGAGTTTTAAAATCTTCTGATATGGGTAAAAATTGGAACATATATACTACCCCTATCGTGCAAGGAAATGGCCCTCAAGGAATATATTCAGTTGATTTTTACGATCAGAATAACGGGATTGTTTTTGGTGGTAATTACTCTAATCCAGAAGATAATTGTGCTAACAAAGCCATTACAAAAGATGGAGGAAAAACTTGGACACTTATAGCGGACAATCAAGAACCAGGCTATAAAAGCTGTGTTAAATACGTTCCAAATTCAAACGGACAAGAAATAGTTGCAATTGGTAAAACAGGAATCTCATATTCGAAAAACGGAGGTGAGAATTGGAGTAAAATTAGCGATATCCCTTTTTATACCATACAATTTGTAAATGAGCATTCTGCTTGGTTAGGAGGCCCAGAAAAGTTGGGTAAGCTTATCTTAAATTAATCTTAAGGTTTTGTTAAAAATCCTTTAATAAAATTAAGAAATCCTAATTTTAGTATCTAAATTCAACTCAAACATAATGAAAAAACTTTTTATCCTGCTGCTCTTCTCTAGCTTAATTCAAGTTAGGGCTCAAGAGTATTTTCCTATAAACACAGGAGTAAAAACATCTCAAAACAAGCTAATTGTATTTAAAAACGCTAAAATTTTCATCACTCCTCAAAAAGTCTTAAAAAAAGGAGTGCTAATAATCAAAGATGGAAAAATTGTAGATGTAGGAAAATCTATATCTATCCCGAAAGAAGCACATATAATTGACTTAAATGGTAAATCAATTTACCCATCTTTTATCGATGTCTATTCTGATTTTGGAATCAAAAAAATTAAGAGTTCGTTTAACTTTAGAGAAAGACCTCAATACGATGCTGGTAGAAATGGTTATTACTGGAATGATCACATTCGTCCAGATATTGATGCTTTTGAAGAATTTACTTTTGATAACAAAAAAGCTCAGGAACTTGTAAAATCAGGTTTTGGTGTTGTTAATACTCATGTCGACGATGGAATCATGCAAGGAAATGGTGTATTAGTAGCTTTAAACTCTAAAAGCAATAATGCCTACAGAGTGCTTGACAAAAAATCTGGGAACTATTTGTCATTTTCAAAAAGTAAAAAATCAAAACAAGCTTATCCTACTTCAAGAATGGGTGCAATGGCCTTACTAAGACAAGCATATTTAGATGCCAGTTGGTATGAAAAAGGTAATGCCAAAAACACTGATTTAGCTCTTGAAGCACTTAACAATAACAAAAACTTACCACAAATTTTCAAAGCTGGTGATTATTTAAATGACCTTAGAGCTGATAAAATTGGAGACGAGTTTGGTATTCAATATACGATAGTAGGTGGAGGTGATGAATATGAAAGAATTCAAGATATAAAGAACACCAATGCTACTTTTATAATTCCTATAAACTTCAGAAAGGCATATGATGTTAGCAATATTGCCTTAGCAAAAAAAATCGCATTAAGTGATATGCGTAAATGGAATCAAGAGCCTTCTAATCCAAGTGTTCTTCAAAAAAATAATATTTCTTTTGCCCTAACAACTTATAAGTTGAAATCATTAAAAGATTTCACATCTAATCTGAGAAAGGCAATTACTTATGGATTAGACAAGACTGCTGCCTTAGAAGCCCTAACGACAACCCCAGCCAAAATTTTAAATAATAACCTTATAGGGAACTTAAACAAAGGAAGCTATGCTAACTTTTTAATTTCTTCTGGTGATATTTTTGATAAAGGAACTACTTTATATGAAAACTGGGTTCAAGGATCTAAACATGTTGTTAACTCTATTGATATTAAAAATATAACAGGTGAATACACTTTAAATATTTCAGGGAATAAATACGACATGACCATCTCTGGAAAAGGAGCGAAACAAACAGCTTCTTTGAAGAAAGGTGATGAAAAAGTTAGCAGTAAATTTTCTTTTAATAATGATTGGATACAGCTAACTATTAACGACAAAAATAACTTTTCAAGAATCTCTGGTAAAATTGTCAATTCTTTAGGCGAGTTCAATGGAACTGGTGTAGATAACAATGGCAATACATTAACGTGGTCTGCTTCAAAGAAAGAAAGCAAAAAAGAAAACAAGAAAGATAAAGTTTCAAAAGAAAGTAAAACTCCTGAGGTGGTAGCAACTAGTTACCCAAATCTTGGTTTTGGTAACTATAACGTACCTAAGCAAGAGACTATCTTAATAAAAAATGCTACCGTTTGGACATCTGAAAATGGAGAAGTTTTGGAGAACACAGACGTTTTAATTTCTGAAGGAAAAATTTCGAAAATTGGAAAAAACATTTCGTCGAGAAAAGCAAAAATAATCGATGGTACGGGTAAATACTTAACCGCAGGAATTGTTGATGAGCATTCTCATATTGCCGCTTCAGCGATTAACGAAGCTGGACATAACTCTTCTGCTGAAGTAACAATAGAAGATGTTGTAGATCCTAATGACATTAATATTTATAGAAATATTGCTGGAGGTGTAACTTCTATTCAAATACTTCACGGTTCGGCCAATCCAATTGGTGGACGTTCTGCCATTATAAAACTAAAATGGGGTGAAAACGCTGACAATTTGATCTATAACAATACCCCAAAATTTATAAAGTTTGCTCTTGGAGAAAATGTAAAACAATCAAACTGGGGCGATAATAATACTATTCGATTCCCACAAACAAGAATGGGTGTTGAACAGGTTTATATCGATTATTTCCAGAGAGCTAAAGAATACGACGCTCTTAAAAAAAGTGGTAAACCTTATAGAAGAGATATTGAATTAGAATCTCTAGCTGAAATATTAAATAAGGAACGCTTCATATCATGCCACTCTTATGTTCAATCTGAGATAAATATGCTAATGAAAGTTGCCGATCAATTTAACTTTAACATTAACACATTTACGCATATTTTAGAAGGATACAAAGTTGCCGACAAAATGAAAGAGCATGGTGTTGGTGGATCAACCTTCTCTGATTGGTGGGCGTATAAATATGAAGTTAACGATGCTATTCCTTATAATGCCGCTATAATGCACCACCAAGGAATTGTAGTAGCCATAAACTCCGATGATGCAGAAATGTCACGTAGATTAAATCAAGAGGCTGCTAAAACAATGAAATATGGTAATTTAACCGAGCAAGAAGCTTGGAGTATGGTTACAATTAACCCTGCTAAATTACTTCATTTAGATGATAGAACTGGAAGTATAAAAGTAGGTAAAGACGCCGATGTTGTTTTATGGAGCAACAACCCTTTATCAGTATATTCTAAAGCAGAGAAAACCATTATTGATGGCGCTATATATTTCGATCTTGAAAAAGATATCGAAAAGCGTAAATCAATTAAAGAAGAACGTGCCAAGTTAATTAGCATGATGCTAAAAGAAAAAATAAAAGGCGCTCCAACCCAGAGCCCTGTTAAGAAAGTAAAAAAACATTTCCATTGTGATACAGAATAAGAACTTATTGACACTACAAATGAAAAATATTATTTTATACAGTCTGCTATACTTCTTATTCACTGGAACTATGGTAGCCCAACAAACACCAGCTCCAAAACAAACTATTGACTATTCAATAGAAGGAGCTACTGCACATATTGGAAACGGAACAATCATTGAAAACTCTTTGATTATGTTTTCAAATGGAAAAATTTCCTTCGTGGGAAGTGCTAATTCAAGAATTGCAAGAATCGGAACTATAATCAATGCCAAAGGAAAACATGTTTATCCAGGTTTTATCGCTGCAAATACTACCTTAGGCCTTGCAGAAATTGATGCCGTAAGAGCTACAAGAGATTATGATGAAGTAGGAAGTATGCTTCCTCATATTCGTAGTGTTATTGCCTACAACACTGAAAGTAGAATTGTGGAGTCAATGCGACCTAATGGTATTTTATTAGCTCAAATTACTCCAAGAGGAGGAACTATTTCTGGAACTTCTTCAGTAGTACAGTTAGACGCATGGAATTGGGAAGATGCTATCGTAAAAGTAGATGATGCTATTCACATCAATTGGCCAAGAAACTTTAGTAGAGGTAGATGGTGGCTTGGAGAAGATTCAGGGTTAAAGCCTAATAAAGATTATGCTAAAAACTGTAAGAAAATTAACGAATTCTTTAAGAACGCGAAAAACTACTTAGCCAAGACCCAAAAGAATGTAAATCTTCCATATGAGGCTCTAAAAGATGTTTTTAACGGGAATAAAAAAGTTTTTGTTCATGCTGATGGTCAAAATAGAATTACAGATGCTATTAATCTATTTGATAACTTAGGAATCAAAAACTTGGTAATTGTAGGTGGGCACGAAGCTGAAAATATAGCTAGCACTCTAAAATCTCATAATATTCCAGTAGTTCTGAAAAGAGCACACAGGTTGCCTTCTGGAGAAGATGAAGACTACGATCGTCCATACCGATCAGCTAAAATTCTTTCCGATGCAGGGATTTTAGTTGGTTTAGGAATGAATGGTGCCATGGAAAGAATGAATACACGAAACCTTCCTTTTTATGCTGGTACTTATGCTGCTCACGGACTAGGAACTGAAAAAGCCGTTCAGCTAATTACTGAAAACAATGCTAAAATTTTAGGCATTGACAATATTATGGGTACTCTTGAGGTAGGAAAAGATGCGACTTTATTTATTTCAAATGGAGATGCTTTAGACATGAGAGGAAATATTCTTACCGAGGCTTTTATTCAGGGACGAAAAATAAGTTTAGAAACCCATCAAACAAAACTTTGGAAACGATACTCAAAGAAATATAACAATTAATTTGTTGGTCCCCCCCCTTTATTACGAAGAGCCGTTCATTTTATGGATGGCTCTTTATTTTTAGAAAAGATTAAGCTAGCTTAATACTTATTTAAAAATAAAAAAAGCCCATTGATTTCACAATGAGCTTTTCAACATGTAACTAAATTTATTACTTCACTTCTTCGAAGTCTACATCCTCTACGTTATCTCCTTGAGATTGTCCGTTAGAATCAGCTTGAGCTTGTTGCGCTCCTGCGTCAGCACCACCAGCTTGTTGCTGAGCAGCATACATTTCTTCTGAAGCAGCTTTCCAAGCTTCGTTAATTTTCTCCATTGCAGCATCAATTTGAGCTAAATCTTTAGACTCATGAGCTTTTTTCAACTCTTCTAAAGCAGCTTCTATTGGTTGCTTTTTGTCATCTGACAACTTATCTCCAAACTCCTTTAATTGCTTCTCAGTTTGGAAAATCATTGAATCAGCACCATTAACCTTATCTGCTGTTTCTTTTGCTTTAGCATCTGCTTCTGCATTTGCTTCAGCATCAGCCTTCATCTTTTGAATTTCTTCGTCAGTTAAACCAGAAGAAGCTTCAATACGAATGTTCTGAGTTTTTCCTGTTGCTTTATCTGCTGCAGAAACATTGATAATTCCGTTTGCATCAATATCGAAAGTTACTTCAATTTGAGGAACTCCTCTTGGTGCTGGTGGAATATCAGTTAATTGGAAACGTCCAATTGTTTTGTTATCCGCTGCCATTGCTCTCTCTCCTTGTAATACGTGAATATCAACAGAAGGTTGGTTATCTACAGCTGTAGAAAATACCTGAGATTTCTTTGTAGGAATGGTTGTATTTGCATCGATTAACTTTGTAAATACATTCCCCATAGTTTCAATACCTAATGATAAAGGTGTAACATCTAATAATAATACATCTTTAACATCTCCTGTTAAAACTCCACCTTGAATTGCAGCTCCTAATGATACAACCTCATCTGGATTTACTCCTTTACTTGGAGCCTTTCCAAAGAACTTCTCAACGGCCTCTTGAATTGCAGGAATACGAGTAGAACCACCAACTAAAATAATTTCATCAATTTCAGAAGTTGATAAATCAGCATTTTTTAACGCTGTTCTACATGGCTCAATAGTTCTTTTTACTAAATCATCGATTAATTGCTCAAATTTAGCTCTACTTAATGAACGAACTAAGTGTTTTGGTCCTGAAGCAGTAGCCGTTATATATGGTAAGTTAATCTCAGTAGAAGTAGTACTTGATAATTCAATCTTAGCCTTTTCAGCAGCTTCTTTTAAACGTTGTAAAGCCATTGGATCTTGACGTAAGTCCATGTTTTCCTCAGCTTTAAACTCTTCAGCTAACCAATTAATGATTTTTTCATCAACATCATCTCCTCCTAAGTGAGTATCTCCATCAGTAGCCAATACTTCAAAAACTCCGTCTCCTAATTCTAAAATAGAAACGTCATGAGTACCTCCACCAAAATCAAAAACTACGATTTTTTTATCATCGTTTGATTTATCTAAACCATATGCTAAAGCAGCAGCAGTAGGCTCGTTAATAATACGACGTACTTTTAACCCAGCAATTTCTCCAGCCTCTTTAGTTGCCTGACGCTGTGCATCGTTAAAATAAGCAGGAACTGTAATAACCGCTTCTGCAACATCCTGACCTAAATAATCTTCAGCAGTTTTTTTCATTTTTTGTAATACCATTGCTGATATTTCTTGTGGTGTATATAAACGATCGTCTATTTTTACACGTGGAGTATCATTATCTCCTTTTACCACTTCATAAGGAACTCTATCTGCTTCTCTTTGAGACTCAGAATATTTATTCCCCATAAAACGCTTGATAGAGTAAACTGTTTTCGTTGGGTTTGTTACTGCTTGACGCTTGGCAGGATCACCTACTTTACGCTCTCCTCCTTCAACAAAAGCAACAACAGATGGGGTAGTTCTTTTTCCTTCTGAATTAGGAATTACTACTGGCTCATTTCCTTCCATTACAGACACACATGAATTAGTAGTACCTAAATCTATACCTATAATTTTACTCATAATTTTATTTACAGTTTAAATTTTTAATTCAATTTTACGATATGAATTAGTCAAACTGTATGCCAATAGCTATTCTGCTCTTTTTTGGCAGACACAAAGAAAATAAGTGTCAAGTTCAATGACACAATGTCATTATATATGATTTTTCAAGTAGTTATTATATACCAATTCAATATTAGCATAGGTATTTTGAAAAGCAACTTTTATTTCTTTTTCATTTTTAAAACAGACATCAGTTATGCCTTCTTCCACTTGCGGTTTTAATTCTCCTTTATACTCTGAGTACATCAAATACCAATAGGTTTCTTTCAACCTTTTTTTTCCTCCTTGAATAAACAGATGATATGTATTTAGAAGAAACCCTCTTAATACAACATTTTCAATACCACACTCCTCTTCTACTTCTCGTATTGCTGCTTCTTCTATTTCTTCTCCTTCTTCTATTCTACCTTTTGGTAAGTCCCATTTTTCACCTCTAAAAATAAAAAGTACTTCTTTATTTTCATTTAATACTAAACCTCCACCAGCTACAATGGGCTCATAAATTTCTCGAATTTCTTTCCAGTCTTCATCTAGGTTAGTCGAATATAAATAAACCCCGCTTAAAACATTGGTTTTTATCTTATGAACGATCTCTTCAAAAGCAATATTTTTAAAAAGATATAAGGGATAATCTTCATCCTTATTTAGTGAAGTTGTTAAGATTATTGGCTTATCATTAACAAAAACTTTATACATTTGCGACATGGATTTTAACAAAGATACGGCAAAAAAAACAGCTGAACTCCTTTTACAGGTAAAAGCTATTAAATTGAGTCCACAAGATCCTTTCACGTGGGCTTCGGGATGGAAATCACCTATTTACTGTGACAATAGAATTACATTGTCTTATCCTTCTGTTAGAAATTTTCTAAAAGAAAAGATAGCTAAATTAGTTGAAGAAAAACATGGCAAACCAGACGCCATTGCGGGGGTAGCAACTGGTGCTATTGCTATTGGTGTTTTAGTCGCTCAAGAATTGGGAGTACCTTTTGTATATGTTCGTCCAGAACCTAAAAAACATGGGCGTAAAAATCAAATTGAGGGGTACCTTGAAAGCGGTCAAAATGTAGTGGTAATTGAAGATTTAATTAGTACAGGTAAAAGTAGCTTAGAAGCTGTTAAAGCTTTAAAAGAGGAAAATGCTACTGTAAAAGGCATGGTTGCCATATTTTCATATGGTTTTGATGTTGCTACAAAAAACTTTACTGAGTATAATGTCGAGCTAACTACATTAAGTAATTACGACTTTTTATTAGAGCAGGCTTTAGATAGTCAATATATCTCTAGAGATGAGTTACGAACTTTAGAAGACTGGAGAATGGCTCCTAGTGAATGGAAACAGAACGAAGAACAAAAACCCTAAACAAAGAAATACATGGATATTAAAGGAAATACGGTAACCGTAAATAAATCATCAAAAGAGTTATTCGATTTTTTTACGAAACTAGAAAACTACGAACAGCTAATGCCAGAAAGTACTGAAAAATTTGAAGTTGATGGCGATAGTTTTATTTTTGGTTTAAAAGGGATGCCAGAAATAAGATTGGTTATGAAAGAAAAAACTGAATTTTCTAATGTAACCTTAGGAGCTGCTAGTAGCAAATTACCATTTACTTTAGCTTCGGATATTGAGAAACTAGAAGAAAATCAAAGCAATGTTACTTTGAAATTTAATGGCGATTTTAATCCTATGATGGCTATGATGGTGAAAAAACCTTTAACCAAGTTTATAGAAACATTAACTGAAAATATTTCAAAATTATAGAGTCAGGCGAATGAAACTTCTTTAATACCAAATTCTTGAATAGTTTCGTCATCTAGTTCAATTTGGAGTTTACCTTCTTGAGATACTCCTATAATTTTACCCATAAACAAAACGTTCTGGTCTGTTTTAAACATACTTGGAACGTTTTTTTTATACAATACATCTAAATAACGTTTCTCTAAAGCAAAGTACTTACACTTTTCTAAGTCAAATAAATTCTTCTCAAGCTTATTCAATAAAACGTCCAGAACTTCCTTCAAGTCTAACTTTCTATTCAAACTATCACTCATTGATGTTGCCTTAAAATTCTCCTCAGAAAGAAAACTTTGATTTACATTTAAACCAATACCAATTACAGAAGACAAAATATCCGTTCCTTTTAATGAGTTTTCAATCAATATACCACATATCTTCTTATTACCTGTCATAATGTCGTTAGGCCATTTTATAGACGTTTTAGGTATCTTAAACTCTAAAAGTGTTTCATAAACACTCAAAGCGACACTAAAATTTAAAAACTTTTGATGAATAATATTCAAGCCCTTTGGGCGTGCAAACACGCTAAAAGTAAGGTTTTTTCCTTCTTCAGCAATCCATTGAGTTTGCATTTGACCTCTACCTGCTGTTTGGTTCTTTGCCCAAACGACCGTAAAGTTTTCAACTGCTGAATCTTCTGCCATTTTCTTTAAAAAAGAGTTTGTAGAGTCAATGGCATCAAGTTTGATTATTTTCATAAAAATTTTACAGGTAAAACTAGTGTCAATATTACACAATTTACTCGCAAAAAAATAATAACTTTGCTAAAACTTAATTTTTTTAATGACAAAAAAACAAGCCAGTACAGACGATTTATTAGCTGTGATTATAAAAGGAATTGATGATGTAAAAGGAGAAAACATCCAACTTCTAGATTTAAGAGAAATTGATAACACTGTATGTGATTATTTTGTAATTTGCTCAGGTAATTCAAATACACAAGTAGATGCTATTTCAGGCTCAATACAAAAGGTTGTAAGTAAAGAACTAAGAGACAAACCTTGGCATGTTGAAGGACAAGGAAATTCGGAATGGGTATTAATGGATTACGTAAATGTTGTTGTACATATTTTTCAAAAACATGTTCGTGAATTTTACGACATAGAAAGTCTGTGGGGAGATGCTAAAATAACTCAAATTAACCCCGCTTAATTAAAAACTGATTGAAACAAATTTTATGAGTGATAAGAAAAAAAACACACCTAAGTTTGGCTTTAACTCCTTTTGGATTTACATTCCAATAGCTTTATTATTCATTGGTCTTAGCTTCTTCAATTCGGGAAGTATGGGATCTAGTGATATTTCTAAAAATGAATTTACCAAGATTTTAAATGAAAATGATATTGAACGAATTTTAGTCGTTAATAAATCATTTGCTGAAATATATATCAAAGAGGAGGCTTCGCAAAAAGATCAACATAAGAAAGTTGTAAATAATCCTTTTCACAGAAAAGGAGCACCTCTTTACACTTATAACTTTGGAGATCTTCAGAACTTCGAAAAAGACTTACAAGAAGCAAAAGTTAAAAACGATTTAAATTTTGACTTAAAAAACAGGGAAAGAACTAGTTTTCTTGATAGTATAATTAGCTTTTTACCTTTCATCCTGCTTATCGTTATTTGGCTTTTCTTTATGAGAAGAATGTCAGGTGCCGGTGGTGGTGCTGGTGGTGGTGGTCAAATTTTCAATATAGGAAAATCTCGTGCTACCTTATTTGATAAAGATACCAAAGTAAAAACTACCTTTAAAAATGTAGCTGGTTTGGAAGGTGCCAAAGAAGAGGTTCAAGAAATTGTTGACTTCTTAAAAAGTCCTGAAAAATATACAAAACTAGGAGGTAAAATTCCTAAAGGAGCTTTATTAGTAGGACCTCCAGGAACGGGAAAAACCTTACTTGCTAAAGCTGTTGCTGGTGAAGCTGGTGTGCCTTTCTTCTCTTTATCAGGTTCTGATTTTGTTGAAATGTTTGTAGGAGTTGGAGCATCACGTGTAAGAGATTTATTCAAACAGGCTCAACAAAAATCTCCTTCAATTATTTTTATTGATGAAATTGATGCTATTGGTAGAGCTAGAGGAAAAAATAGTATGACTGGTGGTAATGATGAACGTGAAAACACACTAAACCAGTTGTTAACCGAAATGGATGGTTTTGGTACAGACACCAACGTAATTGTATTGGCTGCTACAAACCGTGCTGATATTTTAGATAAAGCATTAATGCGTGCAGGTCGTTTTGACAGACAAATTTATGTTGATTTGCCAGATCTAAACGAACGTCAAGAAATTTTTGAAGTACATGTAAAACCTTTAAAATTATCTGATAGTGTAAATGTAGAGTTCCTAGCTCAGCAAACACCAGGTTTTTCAGGTGCTGATATCGCAAATTTGTGTAACGAAGCGGCTTTAATTGCTGCAAGAAACAGTAAAGATTCTATTGAGCATCAAGATTTTTTAGATGCGGTTGATAGAATTGTTGGAGGACTAGAAAAGAAAAACAAGGTAATTACTCCAAAAGAGAAAAAGGTAATTGCATTTCACGAAGCAGGTCATGCTACAGTTAGCTGGATGTTAGAGCATGCAGCACCTTTAGTTAAAGTTACCATTGTACCAAGAGGTCAATCTTTAGGTGCAGCATGGTATCTTCCTGAAGAAAGAAAAATTGTTCAAACTGAACAAATGTTGGACGAGATGTGTGCAACTATGGGAGGTAGAGCAGCTGAGAAATTGGTTTTTGATAAAATTTCAACTGGGGCTTTAAGTGATTTAGAAAAAGTAACTAAACAAGCTAGAGCAATGGTTACTGTGTATGGTCTTAATGACAAAGTTGGTAATATTACTTATTATGATTCTTCAGGTAATGATGCTTTCGTAAAGCCTTATAGTGACTCTACTGCTAAAGTAATTGATGAAGAAATTTCAGAAATTATTGAAGGTCAATATCAAAGAGCTATTAAAATTTTAGAAGAACATAGAGATAAATTAACTTTACTAGCTGAAAGATTGTTAGAAAAAGAAGTTATCTTTAAAGACGATCTTGTAAAAATATTTGGTAAAAGACCATTTGAAAAAGACGAAACAACTGAAACTCAAAATCAAGTAACAGAAGAATAAGTTTTTTGTTTTAATGAATTTTTTTAAAAAATTATTTAAATCATATACCGAATCATCTAAGGAAGAAATTAACCATCAACCGGTTAACCTTTCCTTAGATGATTTGTTTGTACACAATTTTATAAACAAAGGAGGTAAGTTTTTATATTCAACAACGATCGACGAAGTAATTGTAAATCTTGAAAATATCCTTAAGGAAAATAACTGGAAACAGATTACATGTTCCGACTTTGACTTGGTTAAATTGGTACAACAAATTGCTATTAATGTAGAAAGTACTCCTAAACAGTCGGTTCCTTTTTTTACTCCATGTGAGCATTTGATTGCAAACAAAGGTGACATTTTATTTTCCTCAAATCAATTAGGAAGTCATAAAATAACTGAATTACCTGAATGCTTTATTGTTTATGCCACAACGAGCCAATTAGTAAAAAATACTAGTGAAGGTTTAACAGGAATAAAAACACATTTTAGTGGAAACATTCCTACTAATATTAGTTCGGTAACCAATTATACAATACAAAAGAATAATGACGATTTTTTGAATTACGGGAATAGTAATTCTAAAAATCTTTACTTACTTCTTTTTGAAGACTTATAAACTATGCAAAACTTAGTAACAAGAAGTATTTCTGCACTTGTATATGCAGCTTTGTTTATTTCAGCTACTGTTTATTCTTTAGAATCATATACGGTTTTAATTGCCTTATTTTCTGCCGTATGTTTATGGGAGTATAACAAAATAATCAACTTTAAAAGCTTCATTCCTTTTATTATACTTCCATTGGCTATATTTTACCAGAAATCATATTTAACTGATAAAGTAATTATTTTCTTGCTAGCCATTACTCTTTTATGTTCTATTCGATTGATCATAAATCTATATTCGAAAAACGTAAAATACCCACAAAATAATTTTGATAAATTCGACTCTTCTATCAGATACATTATATTTCCTTTCCTATTTTTGATGCAACTACCAATTATAAAAGGGACTTATAACCCTTATTTAGTTATCTATATTATTGTTCTAATTTGGACTAATGATAGTTTTGCTTTTTTAGTTGGGAAAAGCTTTGGTAAAACCAAATTATTTGAAAGTGTATCACCTAAAAAAACAATTGAAGGCTTTATTGGTGGTTTCGCCTTTGCTATTATAGTTGCATGTATTATTAGTTATTATTCTTCATTATTTTCATTAGTTGACTGGATATTGATAGCTATTATTGTTTCGATTTTTGGAACATTTGGAGATCTAGTCGAGTCGAAGTTTAAAAGACAGGCGAATGTTAAGGATAGTGGAACCATTATGCCAGGACATGGAGGCTTACTAGATAGACTAGATAGTTTATTTTTCTTGAGTCCTTTTGTATATTTGTACATCCATTTTATAATGTAATTAACAACTTTTTCGCTTTTATGGTAAATGATGATATTGATGCTAAGTTTAAGGAAGCCTTCGAAAAAGCTTCAAATATGGAAAGTAAACTTCCACCCGATGTAATGTTACGCTTGTATGCTTATTATAAACAAGCAGTAAAAGGAGATCAATTTTCTGTTCATACAGATACAAAAGGGTTGCGAAATGCATTTAAATTTAATGCTTGGATTCAATTAAAAGGGATGAACCCTAATGAAGCTAAAAAAGAATACATAAAACTTGTTAATTCTATTATTGAACAAAACGATTAATATATTTGTTTTTTGATTAACGCTGCGTACCTTTACAGTTATATACTTTTGTAAACTATAAATTAGATCATAAATCAATTATCATGAAAAAACTAGCTTTGTCTTTATTAGTTTGTTTCGCTATGATTCAAATAACCTCTTGTAAAAAAGAAGCTAATAACACTACAGAACAAAAAGAAGTTACTGTTGAAAAAAAACAGGCAGCATTTTCTTTACAAAACGCTGAAAACACCATTAGCTGGACAGCCTATAAAACTACTGATAAAGTACCTGTAAAAGGACACTTTAAAAAAGTAAATATTACTTCAGGTGGTGAAGGTGATACTGCTAAAGAAGCTATTAATAATGCGGAATTCTCTGTTCCAGTTAGTAGTATATTTACTAATGACTCAAGTAGAGATTTTAAGATTAGAAAATTTTTCTTTGGAGTAATGGATAAAACTGAACTATTGTCAGGTAAATTAGTTTTAGAAAATGACTCGATAGGTAACACAGACATCACAATGAATGGTGTTACTAAAAACTTACCTTTTAATTACACGTTAAACGGTAAAACATTTAATTTAAAGGCTACTATGAAAATTGGTGACTGGAAAGCAGAAAAAGCTCTTGATTCTTTAAATACTGTATGTAAAGATTTACATAAAGGTGCTGACGGTGTTTCAAAAACTTGGGACGATGTTGCTATTGAAATTACAACAGTTTTTAAATAACATTTCAAATAACATATATAACAAAGCCTTAGATTAACATCTAAGGCTTTCTTGCTTTTAGAGTGAAGATTAACGGATATAGTTTATCTTTTGTAACGAATTTATTAGCTCCTACTTCAATTAAATTGGGTAATACATTATAAGGACTTTCGTCATGCTCTTTTAAATATTCAATAACTAATCCTTCAGCGGCTAAAGCTGAAACGACATCACCTAAACCATGATTCCATCCATACTCTTTGCTAACAATTTCACTTTCAGAATCCGCGTAAGTACCAGAATACTCTTCATAAATGGCCTCTTCTTGATTGTATCCATATGCTAACTTTGGCTCTTCACCTAAGTAATCAAACATCCAAACGATCGGGTGAAATTCTGCCATAAAAAACACACCTCCATTCTCTAATTGCGATGCTATTACTTTAGCCCATGGTTTTAAATCTGGTAACCAACCAATGGTTCCATAACTTGTAAAAACAATATCGAATTTGTTATTGACATACTTATTTACATCATAAACATTGCAACAAACAAACTCGGCATCTAATTCTAATTCATTATTTAACTCTCTTGCTAACTTAATTCCCTCTTCAGAAATATCAATTCCGGTACATTTGGCCCCCATCCTACTCCAACTTAATGTATCTTGTCCAAAGTGGCATTGTAAGTGCAGTAAACTTTTATCCTTTACATTTCCCAGCGCTTCAATTTCATAATGCATAAGTGAAGTTCTTCCTTTTTTAAAGTCCTCCATCTTATACATATCGCTTTTAGCATGAATTGCTACTTTTTTATTCCATGTTTCCTTATTCACATTAAAATAGTACTGATTAGCTTCCATAGTTTAATAATTTCTATGCAATATACGCTAAGTCATTTAATTTTAACTCTAATTTACATTTCCCATCATTTTCTTTATTGGAGACGAAAGAACAACTACTAATAAACCAATTGTAATGGTTAACACACCAAACCCTGAATATACCGAAACATAAGTGTAAAGCTGATGAAATACGGCTTCCTTGAGTTGAATTTCACTAACCGATAGTCCAGTAACAAATTCAGTAATATCTCCTAGTATACCTCTTGAAAACAGTCCCAAATCTCCATCTGGTACCGAAGTAAGTTTTGCTATTTTCCCTGCAAAATAATGTCCATAAAAATTTGCTGAAAACCATACCCCCATAATAAATGCCAAATATTTCATCGGAGATAGTTCTGTTATCTTAGATAAACCTATAGGAGATAAAAACAACTCACCAATAGTAAGTACAAGATAGCCAGTTATCAAAAAGAGCATTGGAGTTTTTGCCAGTTCATCAACATAATGTCCAGCCATTCCAAAAATGGCAAACCCACCGCCTAAAAAAATCAACCCGAGTCCAAATTTAATTACTGAATTAGGACTTTTATTAATTCTATTTAGACTGGTCCACAACATTGAGAAAGGGATTGCCAATAAAATAATGAATCCGGAATTTATACTATTGGTTTGTGCAGCATTCATCCCAACCAAATTAACATTTCTATCAGCAAATAACGTCAATGAACTTCCTGCTTGTTCAAAAATGGCAGAAAAAAGCGTATAAAGTATTGTAAAGTATATAGCTACCATTAACTTCTTTCTTTCGGAAGAACCCACATTTTTTAGAATATACACTATATACCCTGTTAAAAACAACGTTACTACCCAGACAATATAATGTTCTATTTCGTGAAAGTATACGATACAAGCAAAAACAGGAATAGAGATAATAGCTCCATAAACTATTAAATTCCCTTGGGTAATTCCCATAATCTTTCTATTGTACACACTATCATCAGGAACAAGTCCATGGTTATCGAATACATTTTTATTTAAACCTCCTTTAAAAACGAGTAGACCAAGAAGCATTCCTATACCAGCAAGTACAAATCCAAAATGCCATCCATATAACTCTGCTAACCATGCGCACAATAAAGGAGCCACGGCACCTCCAATATTAATTCCCATGTAGAAAATTGTGAAACCAGAATCTCTACGTGTATCACCTTCTTTATACAGTTTCCCAACAAAAGAAGATATATTAGGTTTGAAAAAACCATTCCCTATAATAATTAAAGACAGCGATCCATAAAAAAATATTGGATGCTCAAATGTTAAAAAAAAATGCCCCAATGCCATCAAAACTCCTCCTAACATTATTGCCTTTCTAAAACCTAATATTTTATCGGCTATCATACCTCCTATCATTGGAGTTACATAAACCAATGACATATAAGCAGCATATACACCAAATGCCATTTGATCTGAGTACAACAAATACTTGGTCATGTATAACACCAATAATGCCCTCATTCCATAAAAAGAAAAGCGCTCCCATAGTTCTGCAAAAAATAAATATAATAATCCTTTAGGATGCCCAAATATGTCGTCTCCTTTTGTGATATTTTGTTCCATTAAATATTGTTTTGGAGCAATATATGTATCGGAAACATCGGGAAGAATTGTTGTTGCAAATTGTGATAAAAAATAACAATTGTGAGTATTTGTAACACTGAAAAACAACCATTTAACAAACTATCAACCGATTATATTAAAATAAAATATTAAGAACTTATAAGCCAAATCACAGTCAATTTTAACCTCTTGTTTCATCCGTAAACGAAACAATTGTCGCGGTATACACCTCATAACTAACAAATTGAATTAACACAGATTATACTACCTCAATTGCTCAATCATTCTCTTTTTAGACATTTTCTTTCTTCTTTAACAATATATAATCATCAAGCATACTACATATCCCTCAAAATGAGGAAACTGACATACCTTTGACTCGTAATTGTTTTAAATGCAATAGATTCCCCAATTATCAATTGCAAATAGTATTAATAGTTTTTTTTCATGATAAGCTATCGAAACTAACATATCACTTGTGATATTCCCCCCAGTAGTTTTGATAGCTTTTTTTATACTTTATTTTAAAACGCCCATTTCTCCATAATTATTTGATGGGTTATAGCCGAACCAACTTTACTTCCTTCCGCTACTGAAACAGCTACTCCGCTCCAACCTGTTTGGGCATCTCCTATTATATACAAACCCTTCACCATCGTTTCTTTATTTTCATCTATAATATAGGCTGACATTCCGAACTTTCCTTCTTCAGTTGGTATCTTCATTTTCTGAGCAAAGCTTGTACTTTCTGAAGAATGAGTATCTGGTAAGAAACCTCCTTCTCTATCTATAGACCTACCTCCTTCTAGCTCAATACTAAGTAACTCTCCTTTTGATGAATGAAGCTTTGTTATTTTATCCTCGATAATATCAATATTTTTTGATTTTAGCTCCTTTTTTAAATCTAAATCGACAACTTTATTTCCATTTGTAAATACAATTACATCATTAGACCAATGAGAAATTACTTTTGAAAACATTGGAGCCTTTGTTGCATCTCCAATTACAGCTAATTTTTTATCCGCCATTTCAAAGCCGTCACAAAACGGGCAAGGATATACCGATTTACCATACACCTCAACCAAACCATCAATACCTATTGACTCAATATTATCTTTATGTCCTGTTGCTATTACAACTCTTTTAGAAGTATATACTTTTGATTCAGTCTTTACTTGAAACCCACCTTCTATTTTTTTCAAGTCAATAGCCTTTTCATTTTTATATGTTACGCTTTTATATTTATTAAGCTGTTGTTTTGCTTCCTTAAAAATTTCCGTAGGATGTTTTCCGTCTTGAGTTAAAAAACCATGAGAATGTTTTGTGACAGCATTTCTAGGTGTTTCTGTGTTTATTACTAAGGCATGTATTCTGCTTCTTCCCAAAACCAACGCAGCACTCATCCCCGCTGGACCACCACCAATCACTATTACCTCAAATTTATTGTTTGCCATGATTAATTTATATCTGTTTACTTACAATAATACCTTAAAAAGTAATTAACAAGGTCTATTTTCAATTCACATTTCAAATATTTAAATAAACTTTAACTATAGAATTCTCCATTTTCATTCATTATTCGGGACTAATTTGAACCAAAAGCCTGATTTAAATCCTGTTGAATTCATTCA
This sequence comes from Tenacibaculum xiamenense, assembly GCF_964513065.1. Taxonomy (NCBI): domain Bacteria; kingdom Pseudomonadati; phylum Bacteroidota; class Flavobacteriia; order Flavobacteriales; family Flavobacteriaceae; genus Tenacibaculum; species Tenacibaculum xiamenense. The sequence continues at coordinate 357,353 of NZ_CAZEQU010000034.1, read as the reverse complement.
TCTACAATTCCTTTAGATCGACATACCCCAATCTGTTTTCTCTTTTTGGACATTTTGTTGCGTTTTTATCTTCAGCTATACATCAATAGTACGACATCTGATTTTTAGAAAAATATACAAGGGTATGTTTGCCCCCTTTAATTGTTTTATTACAAACAAGTTACGGCCGGCTATAATTACGTAATTTGATTTTTTCACGTAAGCTAACAAACTAAAACAACCCTTCACTCCCCCCATACATTCGTTGTGGTAGCTTTCTTCGCTTCATCATTAGAAAAACAAGTATTCACTTGTGTGATAAACAATTGAAATAAAAATCAATTTAAACATTTTAACAAACAACATGAGAAAAGTTAAATTAAGTTTAGTCTTATTGACTATTATCTTTACTAATTTAATGTATGCTCAACAGGGGGTTACTCAGCGGGAGAAAGCTCTTATTATTGAGAAGTACAAAAAAGGGAGTAAAAATCATCAGTTTTCAAAGTTAGAACTGAATGTTATTTATGACTATTTAAAAAGTCAGGACACAAAAAAGGTCGATGAAGCCTGTACCAAATTAAACAAACGTAATTTTAAAAAAGAAAGTAAAAATCAAAAAGAAAAAAGAAATGCAACACTAAACACCAGACAGAATAAAGCTCCAATTAGCTTACCAGATAATGCAATTTTTCCAGGAGAATTTGAGGAGATTCAGGGTGTATTTGTTAATTATCCATATTCATGGTGGGACGAAAACGGATCTCTTATATTAACAGAGCATGCCGATGGAGCTCCTTCCTATTCAAAGTTTTTCAGAGAGCTTATTAATGCCATCCAAGAAGCTGGAGTTAAAGTATATATTAATGTTAGAACTCAAGCCGATACAGCTCTTTTAATTAGACATTTTCAAGATAAAGGAACACCTCTTTCTAATTACGAATTTCTAGTAAATCCAACAGATTCATTTTGGACGAGAGATTTTGGTCCGATTAATTTCTATTACGGAGCAGACGACAAAATTGGATGGGTAGACTTAGACTATGGAGGTAGACGTAATGATGATGACTTAACTCCTTTGTGGGCTGAAAAATTCGGAATAGCTCATACGTATATGCCACTTGTATTTGAAGGAGGAAATATAATTATGAACGGTTATAAGTCTTTAACCACTAGCGACAGAGTTTACTTGAATAACAATGAGCATTCTAAAGCTCATGTAGATGCGACATTGAAAGCAGCATTCAATTTAGAAAACTTGAACATGCTTAAGGCGCTAACTTATGATGGTGGAACAGGGCATGTAGATTTATACATTGATATGGTAAATGAAAACCGTTATGTATATACTGAACAACCTTCAGAAATGGCAAACATTCCCGATTATACCGATTATCAGAAAATTATTGATAATGTAGACTATTTATCTACATTAACAAGTCCAGGAGGTACGGGTAAACCATATTTATTTGGTACAGTTCCTTTTCCTACGAAGGATGATGGAACTCAATACGATGATGCATGGGATATATATAATTCTAGTAGAACTTTTAGCAACCATTTAATTGTAAACAAAACCATTATACAACCTGTATTCAATAATGGTCAAACAGGTGACATCGCGTCAGACAATGCTGCTTTGGATATTATCCGTAAAGAATATCCAGGATATACTATTATTCCAATTGATAGTAGAGCTCTTATTGGAACTGGTGGATCAATACATTGTGTTACAAAAGAGTTTCATGCAGAAAATCCATTAAGATTTAAGCATTACCCGTATTACGGTAAAATTGAAAACTGTCGAACTAGCTATCCAATTGATGTTGTTATTACAAATAAGAGCGGCATTAATAAAGCTACGTTATTTTCAAGAGCTAAAGGAAGTTCTAATTGGAACCAAACTAGCATGACAAAAGGTGATAACAACCATTGGACTGCGGATATTACATTGTCATCAGGAACAAATCAAGTTACGGAATACTATATTTCTGCTACTTCGAATAACAATAAAACCATGACATATCCGATGACTGCAGATCAAGGAGGTGCTTTTACCTTTTGGTGCTCTTCTCAAACAGATACAGAAGCTCCTTCTGCTCCGACTAATTTAACTGCTTCCAATATAACTCAAACATCATTGGATTTATCTTGGACAGTATCTACGGATAATGTTGCTGTAACTGGATATGAAATATATCAAGGAAATACGATGATTGGAACCACCGCAGCTATTGCTTCTTTTCCTGTTAGCAATTTAACTCCAAATACGTCCTACTCATTTTATGTAAAAGCAAAGGACGCAGCTGGAAATATATCAGCTTCAAGTAATGTTATAAATGTTACAACGAAAGAGGACAATACAAATCCTAACGACTGTTCTAACATACCAAACTATCAAGGTAATGTGAACTATACAAATGGAGACAGAGTTGTTTATCAAAATAAGGTTTACGAAATGATTAATAATCAATGGGTATTCCAATTTGATTGTGATGCTACTCCAGTTGATACTGAAGCTCCAACTGCACCAAGTAATTTAAGTTCTGAAAACATCACTGAAACGAGTGTCGATTTATATTGGACAGCATCAACAGATAATACTGCTGTAGTAGCTTATGATATTTACCAAGATAATAGTTTGATAGGGAGTACGACCTCATCTACTACTTCCTTCAATGTTTCTAATTTATCAGAAAATACCAGTTATAGCTTCTTTATTAAAGCAAGAGATGAAGCTGGGAACGTTTCTTCTTCGAGTAATACCATCTCAGTTAAAACGCTTGGTACCATTACAAATCCAAATGATTGTAGTGTAATTCCCGATTATCAAAGTGGAACAACATACAACAATGGAGATCGTGTGGTATATGCCAATAAGGTATATGAAATGACCAACGGTCAATGGATTTATTTATTCGATTGTAATGCAACGTCTGATACACAAGCACCCACAGCACCTAACAACTTAAATGCATACAATATTACTGAAACAACTTTGGAGTTATCTTGGAATGCTTCAAATGATAATGTAGCTGTCACGGCTTATAGTATTTATCAAGGAAATACACTTATTGGAGAGAATTCTTCAGGTACAAACACTTCCTTTAGTGTTAATAACCTTACTGAAAACACCTCATATAGTTTTACAGTTTACGCGAAAGATGATGCTGGCAATGTTTCACCTGCAAATAACACGATTACAGCAACAACTTTGAGTTCCACAACTGATCCTAACGATTGTAGTAATATTCCAAATTATCAAAGTGGAAGAACCTATTACAATGGTGATCGCGTAGTTTACTACGGTCAAGTTTATGAAAAGATAAATGGACAATGGACATATTTATTTGATTGTACTTCTTCTTATAGAACTGCAACATCAAATACCAAGTCTAATACTACTATTTATCCAAATCCTGTAGAATCGAAATTCTCAGTAGCTTCTGACCAATCAATAAAAGGAGCATCTTATGTTATTTTCGATGGAAATGGTAGAAAACTAAAATCAGGTAAATACCAATCGGATATTAACGTTCAGGAATTGAATCTAATTTCAGGAACTACTTATTACATCAAATTTTATTTGAATAATGAGATAATCGAAAAGAAGTTTATAAAGAAATAACCCTTCTTACTTTTTATAGTAGAGCCTATGCATCGTATAACGGTGTATAGGTTTTTTTATTACTACCAGCTTTAAGAACAAAATCTATTTCGACTTATCAAACTCTGCTGCTAAAGCTTCATCTATTAAGATGTTTTCAGGTAAAATACGAAGTCGGTATTTACTATCCCCTACGAACGTAATCAAATCTTTTCGTTCCAATCTATTTTCCTCACTCAACTCAAGAATTGTATTTATATTTTCAATAATACGAGTGATGTATGTTTGGCTTTTTATTTCGCCTCCATATCGAACTTCAATACATTGTTCAGCGGCATGATTAAACTTTCTTCTAATTCCAAAATTAAGCAAGTTCTTATATTGAGTCGTTTTAGAACCAAAATCAATTTTTTCATTTATTATTCCCTTTGAAGGAATGGTTAGCTCAATTAATGACCAATCTAAAAATTTAATTTTTATCTCATTCGGCTTTGGAGTATGAGCTAATTGAATTACCCAACTGGTTGCCAAAACCAAAAATAGAGACACTAAAGATGTTTTTGTTATAATTCTAATTAATTGGTTTATAAAGTCATTCCCTAGTTCTACAAAAACATCTGATAATTGTGATACGAATAATAAGAAAACAATAACCACAGATAATATTGCTACTAGCTTTAACCCACGAAACATAAAGGTTCTGTAAAAGGAAATTGCCATCAAATAGCAAAGAAATGTCGTCAATAAAAAATCAGGAATTCCCATTAATTTTACTCCAGAATACACCTCATTCCTCAAAACGAATGATAGTAACAAAGTCAACCCAAAAACTATGGCTATAATCACTGAAATGATTTTTACATTCTTTTCATTTCGATAAATAAACAAAGGAGAATAATACATATAATACAAAGCCAACAACCAAAACAAGTTGTTAATGGTTGAAAACATATTAACTCCTATTTGATACATTAAGGAATCATGAAAAGAAAAGTAATTCGCTAGTAAAGCCCAAGTTCCAGAAAAAACCCACACCAACATTCCACAGCTAAAAAACAAAAGTCCTCTATCGACTCTTTTAATTGAATTACCCTCTTCTAAAACCGATCGGAACCTCTTTCGAATATTATAATATATCGCAAGCAGCAATATAGCACCAATAAACGAAATAAAAATATGAGATAAATTATGAAACTGAGTTACTTGAGACATCTTAAATTAATTTCTATTGCAAAGAACAGGATGAAAATACTATTCTTTTATAAAATAGAACGCCACTACAATAAAAAACACCAACATTATTAATTTAAAAACGTAACCAACTACCGTATTTTTTCTCAGATTCTTTTCGTTATAGTAATGAGAAAAGCCCTTTTTACCAAACCCAAAAAGATATCTTATAATAGCTCCAAACCATTCAGAGGTCGCTAGTTCTCCATTCATTGAAACAATTTTTTCTTCTTCTTTTTCCTTTTTCATAAATTTTACGTTATAATTTTATTTACTAAATCTTTTTTTAATTTCTCGTTATCTCCAAACAGCCATTGCAGTACATTATTCTCCCACATAGCATCTCTCTGGTTTTCCGTAATAATTTCTCTTTTAATGGCTAAATCCAATATTTTCCCTGGATATGATGACTGTTTATCACTTTCCATTTCTCCTAACGGATAAGGATCGTCTAAACCTATTAACACTTGATCTGACCCTTGATTTTTTATCAATAATTCTAATGATCCAGTGTCATGTACTAACGTATCAAAGAAAATATTCTTATGACCTACTGCTTTTCTAGGATGTTCTTTTCCTTCGAATAAATCTGGTCGTCCATCAAAACCTTGAATCCTACGTCCTAGATTCATTTGCGCTAACTGTCCTCCATGAGCAAAGCAGATTCTCATATTGGGGTATTTATCGTAATAACCATTTAATGTTAAAAAGTGATAAGCATCAGCACATTGCGCTAACATCCATATTAAATGAAATCTCCATGACGTATTTTCTAATTTAATAAACTTCTCTCCATCATAAGGATGAATCTCAACTGCTAAATTGTATTTGTTTGCTAATTCGAAAATAGGTTCATTTTCCTCATCAAAAATACAACGCCAAGTACCAATCGTATCCATATAATGTGTAGGTAAACATAGTAAACGCATTCCTAACTCTTCAACACATCGTTCTATTTCCCAACAAGCACCTCTTACAAATCCAGGATGCACCACAAAACCACACGTGAATTTAGAAGGATGATCTTGCTGTATTTTAGCATTAAAATCATTTTGGAAACGCAAGGCTTGTTTCATCTCTTCCAAACGCAAACCATTCCCATATAACTGAGAAAGATTCAATACTACTGCATGGTCAATATTAAAATGTTCCATCCAAGCCAATTTCTCATTTAAAAAGAAACTCGAATCAGTAACTGGACGTTTCCAGTTTTTCTGCAACATGAACTTTTTATCCTTGTCTACCCAAAAAATACCTTTGTCTTTCATAAACTGAGGAATCTCTTCAGGATATGGTAATAAATGTGAATGCCCGTTAATGCGAAGTTTACGTTTCATTGTCTGATGTTTTATAGCTAGTTTTTTTAGTTTTTGTTAGCTTTTCTATTTTGTTGAATTTCCTTTTTTATTTTGTTGTTATACCTATCAAAAATAGCTGGCATATCTGTCTCTATATTATCCAAGGTAAATTCTTCTTCATATATTAAACTTCCATCTTCGTCAGAGTACCATTGTAACTTATCTTTTACACCTTCTGGTCTCGGATATTCAATTACCAAACCTACTGTATTTGCATTACGTTGTGGAGAGTGAGGAATCTTTGGAGGTAATAAAAAGATATCTCCTTCCTTAATATGAATATCTCTCGATTTACCATCTTCCATCACTTTCAAAACCATATCTCCTTCTACTTGATAGAAAAATTCAGGAGTTTCATTATAATGATAATCGGTTCTTTCATTAGGGCCTCCAACGACCATTACAATAATATCAGCATCTTTCCAAACTACTTTATTACCAACAGGTGGTTTTAATAAGTGGCGATGATCATCAATCCATTTTTTAAAATTCAATGGTTGTACTAGTTTACTCATATGATTTTGTTTTAGAAGAGCCTCCTTTCCAAAAGAAGGCTCTATAAATTATACTTAGCTAATTATGGCTCGAGTGCCTTTTCTTGAACTTTTAAAAGTAATTGTGTCGTTTAATGCATTTTTATAGGCAAATACACTTTCGCGACCTTTCTTTTCTTCAATTACTTCTTGTGGAAAAATGAATTTGGCAACATCAATACTTCCTCCACTTTCCTCGATTCCTAAACTGAAACCTTCATTTAGATTCTGAAATTCTTCAGTAATTTTTTCATTTAAAATATAAAACTTACTTGTTCCATTTTGATTAACAATAAGCCCCAATTCATTTGAATTAAAACCAAGCAACGATTTCTTTTCAAGAGGTATTGCATAACAAACATCATTGAACTTCATAAGTTTACTAGTGTTGTAGGAATAATTAGATTCCTTCAAAAAACCTTTCATATCCTCAAAAGTTTTTGCTGCATCATTTGATAAACTTTCAATAGCTACATTAAAGCTGTTAAAAGAGTCTTCAAATTTTGATTTGAAAATCTTTTCAGATGAATTTGCAAAAGCTGACATTGGAAACATTGATAATGCTCCAGCTCCCATAGTTGAGGATGCAATAAATTTTCTACGATTCATACTAAGTTGTTTTATTTGGTTATTGTAAGGTAAAAATACTATTTTTTGTTACGTTTCATTTTGCTTTGAAATTACTCTATTATAAACTCTTTGTTCTACCTCCATCAACTGGAACATTTATACCGTTAATAAAACTTGCTCTTTCACTTGACAAAAACACCACAGCGTTAGCTACTTCAGAAGGTTCTGCAAACCTTTTAGCAGGAGAAGCATTCTTCATTAATTCTGCAACTTCTTCTTTTGCTTTCCCCGTTTTCGATGCCTTATTGTTTATAATTTCATTTAAGCGCTCTGTATTGGTTGCTCCAGGAAGCACATTATTCACTGTAATTTTAAACTGACCAAGTTCATTAGCCAAAGTTTTCGACCAATTAGCTACAGCTCCTCTTATTGTATTAGAAACCCCCAATCCATCTAACGGTTGTTTCACTGATGTGGAAATAATATTAATTATTCTCCCATACCTTTCTTCTTTCATAAAAGGAACTAAAGCCTGAACTAATACATGATTACATTTCAAATGCTGAGTAAAAGCACTCTCAAACTCACTTAATTTTGCATTAAAAACTGGTCCACCAGCCGGTCCGCCCGTGTTATTAACCAAAATATGGAAATTCAAACTCGATTCTTTTAATCTATTTGAAAGTTCTTCTGGGTTTGAAAAGTCGGCCACAATATAACTATGTTCTTGCCCTTCATTTAATAACTCATTTCTTACTTTTTTCAACTTTTCCTCATTTCTAGCCACTAATGTTACATTTGCACCTTCATTTGCTAATAAAATTGCTGTTGCTTTTCCTATACCCTGTGTACTTCCGCAAACAAGTGCATTTTTTCCTTTTAATCCTAAATCCATTTATGTATATATTTTTTTTGCTGTGTCATTCATTTTTTCCATAAGCATATTAGGTCTTTTTACAAGTTCGAAACCAAACTTTTCATAAAGAGTATGAGCATCTTTTGTTGCTAACATCCACTTATGAACATTTTTGAGTTCTGGAACGTTTAAAATTTCGTTTACCAAAATCTTTGAATACCCTTTACCTCTTTCTTCTTCAGTAACAAAAACATCGAGTAGATATGCAAAAAATACCTTATCAGTCATTACTCTTGCAAAAGCTATTTGTTTTTCATTATGAAACAACCCAAAATTCAAGGTATTTTCAATTGCTTTTTTCTGCTCTTCAAAAGTTCTTCCCTGCCCCCAATATGACTCTTTAATAAAACCGTAAATCATATCTAGGTCCATGTCGCTATGACTAGTTGAAAATAAAAGATCATCCTTAATTTTAATCATAGCTAATGCACACATTTTTAGGTTCAGTAAAAAAACGTAAGGCCTCGAAACCTCCTTCTCTCCCTACTCCGCTTGCCTTTACGCCGCCAAATGGTGTTCTTAAATCACGCATCAGCCATGTATTTACCCAAACAATTCCAACTTGTAATTGTTTACTCATTTTCATAGTTCGATTTAAATTATTCGTCCATAACGTTGCTGATAATCCATACTTCACGTTATTTGCCAATTTTAAAACCTCTTCTTCATTTTTAAACGGCATAATAGTTACCACAGGTCCAAATATCTCTTCCTGATTTAATTTACAATCATTGTTACTTACTTCTATAATTGTTGGTTGTAAGTAATACCCATTTTCACTCCCAGAAACAATAACTTTTTCACCTCCATAAAGGACCTTTCCTCCTTCTTCCTCTACAATATCGATATATGACTTTACTTTTTCTAAGTGGTTTTTAGACACCAATGCTCCAATATCTGAATCCTCATCAAAAGGGTTTCCTATTGTGAGTTGAGATACTTTTCTAATAAAGTCTTTTTTAAATCTTTCATAAATATTTTCTTCAACAAAAATTCTACTACCACATAAACAAATCTGTCCCTGGTTTGCAAAAGAAGATCGTAATGTAGTACTCAACATTTTTTCATAGTCACAGTCTGCAAAAATTATATTTGGATTCTTCCCTCCCAGTTCTAATGATAACTTTTTAAACATTGGAGCAGCTGTTTTGGCAATATGTGCTCCTGTAGCGGTTCCTCCAGTAAAAGAAATTGCCTTAATATTAGCATGTTCAATAATTGCCTGACCAGTGGTTTGACCTAAACCATGTACAATATTTAAAACCCCAGAAGGTAATCCTGCTTTATTACATATTTCACCTAATAAAAAAGCAGTCATGGGGGTAACCTCACTTGGTTTAGCAACGACACAATTTCCAGCAGCTAATGCAGGAGCAATTTTCCAAGTAAATAGATACAAAGGTAAATTCCAAGGTGAAATACAACCTACAATACCAATTGGCTGTCTTAATGTAAAATTTATCGCGTTTAATCCAATACTCTCATGAGCTTCAGATGGAAACTGAGTAATAGCGTCAGCAAAAAACTGAAAATTAGACGAAGCCCTCGGAATATCTATTTTAGTTGCCAAACTTAATGGTTTTCCATTATCCTTAGATTCTGCTTTGGCTAATTCAGGCAGTTTATCAAAAATACCTTTTGCTATTTTCGATAAAATTTCACTTCTTTCATTTAATGTTGTATTTGACCAAACTGGAAATGCTTTTTTAGCAGCAGTCACTGCCAATTCAATATCTTCTTTTGTTGAATTAGGAATTTGACCATATACCTCACCTTTCGAAGGATTATAATTATCAATCCATTGATCCGCAATAGGGTTCAAAAATTTTCCATCTATGTAGTTTTGAATTTTCATACTACTTGTTTTTTCTCCAACCATTGTGGTGGAATTTCTTTATTACAAAATTCAATATGAATTACGGCTCTATCCTTATCCGATATCGATTTATCGGATGCATGAAGTAACAAAGGTTTCATAAGCATTACTCCTCCCGATTTCACTTTACAAACGAACTCTTTTTCGTAATTATCCTGATCAAAATCTTCATCAATTCTTACCAGTCCTTTTGTATGTGATTTTGGAAGAACTTTAAGCGCTCCATTATCATCATTTGTATCATCCAAATGAAGCCTAAAAGTGATTGTACTCTCCAATACATCAATCGGTGGTATTACTCCTAATTGACCTTGTTTATTTGTCCATTGCGTGTATTCTTCTGAAACTATTCTTTTTTTCGCACTAATACTTAAATCTTGATGATACGAAACAAACCAATTAGATTTAGCGGGTTTATTAAAGTAAATTGCTTTAGAAATAAAATAATCACTTCCACAAACACTATCATATAGTTCTTTGAACTTAGCATTACGAAATAATAAAGTACTAATCTCGGGACGTTTTTCTAAAAGCTGTCGAATTGCATAAGTCCCACTATTGACCTTAAGGCAATTTTTAAGTTCGTTCACTTCTGTTTTACTAAAAATATTTTCAGAAATAAAATAGCCTTTATCATTAAACTCATTATGTAATTCAGTCACAAACATTCTATTGTTTCTTATAAGCTACTGCCTTTATTTCTATTAATAAATGAGGATGTGGCAATTGGTGAACTGCAACAGTTGTTCTAGTTGGACCATTATAATCGAAATATTCTGCATAAACTTGATTATAGCCCCCAAAATCATTCATATTTACCAAAAAGGAAGTAATATCAACAACATCTTCCAAATCGGCACCTACCTCTTTTAAAATATCTCTAATATTTTCGATAACAGCCCTTGTTTGCTTGCGAATATCCAAGTTGGTAGTTCCAAACTCATCTACCTCAACTCCTTCAAATGAATTATCGGGTCTTCTTGAACTCGTTCCAGAAACATAGATAAAATCTCCTACCTGCTTTACATGTGGAAATTTACCTCTAGGAATTGCTTTACCTTTAATTACTTTACTATCCATTTATTTTAAATTTTTCTCGAACCTTTTCTTTTAGATTCATATTTCGTTACTCCATTGCTAGTTCGAGTAACTTTAATGTTGTTTTTAAATTTCTTGTTGTTGCTGTAACTCTTAATTTTTTTTCAAAAAAAACATTAGACAACTTGGTTTTACCGTAACCTCCTACTGCATTCACATACACAACATCATTTATAATTTCAAACTCATCATCTTTGGCATCTATTTCAATAACTACTTCTTCCGGAGTTCCTGACAAAAACGTAAAGTATTGTTGTTTTTCTTCAACACTTTTATAAGGATTCTTTTCAATAGCCTCTTTCCATTCTTCAATAGTTCTTACTAATGTTGGCACTTCATAGTCAAACTTATTTTTAATAGAAGCTTTAATATTTAAAGCTATTACCTCCTTACTATCATCAGATTTTAAAATGACATTACCGCTTTGAATATAAGTCTGTACATCCTTATAATTAATGTCTTCCAGTAACTCCTTTAGATCTTTCATTGGTAGTTTGTTCTTTCCAGAAACATTAATACCTCTTAATATGATAATGTATGTTTTCATTATTTGTCAGGTCGAGCGCAGTCGAGACCTATTTATTTGGTTTATATTTATAATGTGTAGCATTTCTGCATTCCGATAATATTTGTAATAATTCGAAATCACGATGTGCTAAAGCTAATTTTTTCTTAGAACTCCACTTTTTAATTTTCTTTTCAAAATAAATTGCTTGCTCAACATTGTTAAATTCTTGCTTAAATATTAATTTTAAAGGTCTTCTTTTAAAAGTAAAAATTCTTAACTATCCCTTCTTTATGTTCTTCAAACCTTCTTACAATATTATTAGTAATTCCTACATATAATAAGTTGTCAAAGCACTCAATAATATATACATAATATTTTTTCATAAAAAAACCACTCGACTGCGCTCGAGGTGACATTAAATTACAGTCCCGCTATTTTATCTTCTTCCAAAACTTCATTTGTTTCTTTTTGAACCTTTTCAAGAATGGTTGCTAAACTTTCTTTTGAAACCATTTCTGATGCTGAAATTTCATTATCAGAAATCATGTTTAACAAGGCTTTATCCTGAGCATTCCCTCTTCTCATCGCCTCATGATACCCTATTTCTTCATTGAAAGTTACCATCGAATATTTTGAAAAATACTCTTCTGGAAAATTACTTTCCAGTTCCATTTCTATCTTTCTTTTTTCTTTGAATAAAGGATTGGCTACATGATCTCTCATTTCATAATAATTCTCCACCGCTAAAGTGCCAATAGCATCAGCATCCTTTTTTCTTCTTTCTTGATACACTTTAAAAACTTGATCCCAATCTCCTTCAAATTCGTTTAAAACTTCGTCTAAGACATAAACATCCTCAAAGGAAGCATTCATTCCTTGTCCATAAAAAGGCACTACTGCATGTGCGGCATCACCAATGATCAATGTATTTCCTTTATAATACCAAGGAGAACATTTTACAGTTCCCAAAGCACCAGTTGGATTGTTAGCAAATTCTTCCGATATATTTGGTATCAACTCTAATGCATCTGGAAATTGCTCTTGGAAGAAATCTTTAATCTTTTCTTCTGATGTTAAATCTTTAAAATTATATTTTCCTTCTTCATGACCTAAAAACAATGTTACGGTAAAACTACCATCCAAATTGGGTAGGGCAATTAGCATGTACTGCCCTCTTGGCCATATATGTAAATGATCTTTACTTATTTGATGATTACCGTCTTTATCTCCTGGTATTTCTAATTCTTTGTACCCATGAGTTAAATACTCTTGGCTATAACTAAACAAAAACTTTTTTTCTAAATAATAACTTTTTCGAAGTACCGAGCCAGCACCATCAGCTCCAAAAATCACATCAGCATCAACAGTAAACTCCTCTTTTGTTTCGTAACTTTTGAAATAAGCTTTAGTGTTTTCAATATCTACTGACAAACACTTAGAGTTAAAGTGAATCGTAACATTTTCATGGGATTCTGCTTCTGTCAATAAAATACCATTTAAATCTCCTCTAGAAATTGAATTGATAAACTCTCCTTCTCTACCAGAATAATTCGACGCAAATGTATTTCCTTCAATATCATGAATCAATCTACCGTACATTGGGATACAAATCTCCTTTGCTTTATCTTCAACACCTGCCATTCTTAGCGCTTTAAATCCTCGATCAGAAAGCGCTAAATTAATGGAACGTCCAGCAGAGATATCTACTTTTCTAAGATCGGGTCTGCTCTCATAAACAGTTACTTTATAACCTCTTTGTGCTAACCGAAGTGCTAATAAACTTCCACATAGTCCTGCTCCGATTATTAATATATTGTCTTGTTTCTTCATAGTTTCAATGAACATTGTTTAGAGTTAATTTCTATTAACCACTCCAGTTCTAAGATTTATTCCTGTATATAAATATGCCTTTAATGAACAAATAAAGTCTGTCCAGCCTTGTGTTTGCTGCATCACCTTTGTAATCCCTTCATCTGTTTTTTCATATTGTTTTTCTTCAATTTTAATACTAGTTTGATTTTGTGATAATTCTTCTAATAGAATCTTTACTTTGGTTCTCACTTGATTTGCTGACCACATGAATACTATTCTTTCATTTTCTCGGATTTCTACTACCTCCACAATATGTTCAGCACAAACATCTTCCCAATTCCAAGTAACCAGAGCACCTTCTATTAAATTTGAGCTTGAAGACGTTACGAAGTATTTCGCAATCTCCTCTTTATCAATTATCGCTTTAAAAACTTCTTTGATATTTCTTTTAATATTTGATTTCACTTCAACTAGTAAACTCATAACGTATCTGTTTTAGTTTTTAAATTATAAATACCCCATAACAACAATATTAATTCTCCTATTAATCCTAAGCTATATTGCAGAGATACTCCATCAAATATGGTACTTATTAATCTACCAAATGCCAAACCTCCCATAAATAACACATTTGTTATTGTGGAATATTTCCAATGATCCGAGTTGAAAATTCCATAAAACCAATATCCTGCAAAAGCAAGATACAATCCCATTACTGCTCTGAATATATTTTTAAGCTCAAGTACTTCTACTTTAAATTCAAAGAACATTGGCAATATTTTTTCTGGATTCAATCCATAAACTAATGCTGCTGCTAAAACGATGACAGCAGACACAAATAAATGAGCATTTTTATGGAGGTGCGACATTATAACAGGCTTTTTAAAATTTCAACCATGTTAAACACATCCTGAAAACTATTGTACATCGGCACAGGAGCACAACGAATTACATCCGGTTCTCTCCAATCGGTTATAACATTGTTTTCTGTTAATTTTTGATGTAAGCTTTTATCTGCATTTTTCACCTGAATTGACAATTGACACCCTCTTTCTTTTGGATTTGATGGTGTAATAATTCGAATTCTGTCCGTATCAATTTGTTGAATTAAATATTCAAAGTAAGCTGTGAGTTTTTCTGACTTTTCTCTTAAAGCGGTCATCCCAACTTCATCAAACATATCCAAAGAAGCTCTAATGGCTGCCATTGACAATATCGGTGGATTACTCAATTGCCATCCCTCGGCTCCTGCCATTACATCAAATGGTTGGCGCATATTAAATCGAGTTTCTTTATTATGGTTCCACCATCCAGCAAAACGAGGTAGTTCTTTATTATGGGCATGCTTTTCGTGAACAAATAAACCTGCCAAACTTCCAGGTCCAGAATTCAAATATTTATAGGTACACCAAGCCGCAAAGTCGACATCAGATTCGTGCAGTTCAGGAGAAACATTCCCTGCTCCATGCGCTAAATCTATTCCAACCATGCAATTCTTAGCATGACCGATTTCTGCAATTCTTTTTAAATCTAAATACTGTCCGGTATAGTAATTTACACCTCCTATAAGCAATAAAGCAATTTCATCACCTTGCTCTTCAACAATACTTTCCAAATCTTCAATTCTAAGCAACTCTTCTCCTTCCCTAGGTCTCCATTCAATCAAACCGTCTTCTATATCAAAACCATGGAATTTTAATTGAGACCCTACTGCATATCTATCCGATGGAAATGCATCCGACTCAATTACAATTTTATATTTCTTCTTTGTTGGTTGATAAAAAGAAACCATTAATAAATGAAGGTTTGTTGTAAGTGTATTCATTACAACCACCTCTAATGGCTTAGCCCCAACAACCTTTGCCATTTTATCTGTTAAAAACTCATGATATGGTAACCACGGTGTTTCTCCTTCAAAATGACCTTCGACTCCGTATTTCGCCCAATCATCAAGTTCTTGCTGTATATAATGTTGTGTTCTCTTTGGTTGTAACCCCAATGAGTTACCTGTAAAATAAAGCCAATTATTCCCTTTTTGATCCTTTGGCACATGAAATTCATCCCGAAGATGGGCTAGTTTATCTTCTTTATCTAATTGAATAGCGTAATCTAAAGTATTCTTATACATTAATATTTATTTATGACAAAGTTACTAAATAGCATAGTTTGATTCTTTTTCAAATCGTTTCACTATTTAAAACGGTGTTTTATAAATCTAATATTTTTTTTATACTTTAGCAAATAATCAGACAAGAATGATTAGCTCTATGCCAGATAGTAACGATAAAAAAATTAACCAATCTATTATAAAAGCGTTCAAACTTTTAGATGCTTTTACTGAAGAAAAAAAAACTTGGGGAGTTAGGGAACTTGCACAAAAAACGGCTTATAATAAGAGTACCGTATATCGACTATTACACACATTAAGTTCCTTGAATATTGTTCATCAAAATAGTAATGACAAATACAGTCTTGGTAGTAAACTTTTCGAATTAGGCAATAGAGTTTCAATCTATAAAGCTATTACAAACCTTACAAGAACTCCCATAAAGCAAGTTGCTTTAGATATACAAGAAACTGTATTACTAAGTATTTTAAAAGAGCGACAAGTATTTCACATCGACAAAGCAGATAGCCTTCATGGTTTAAAAATCAACACCTCTATTGGTTCTTACCAACCAATACATGCAACTGCATCGGGTAAACTTCTATTTTCATTCTTGAGTAGTATTGAAAAAGAAGATATTATTAATAGTACTAAATTTCAATCTTACACTCAAAACACTATTACATCAAAAAGCAAATTACTATCTGAACTAGATAAGATTAAAGATCAGGAATATGCTTTAGATATGGAAGAATTAGAATCTGGTTTAGTATGCATTGCTATTCCTATTCGAAACAAAAAAGGAAATGTAATTGCCTCTTTAAGCGCCTCTGGGCCTTTAAGTAGATTTAAAATGGAAAATGTTTCCAATTATATTAGCATTTTAAAAAAAGGTATAAAAGATATTGAAAGAGCTTTTTCTGATTTTGAAAGCCTGCCATAGACTACATGAATGAGTTACATACTTTGTTACGATCAATTGCAGATATTTCTGATAAAGACTGGTTGCTTTTTTCTTCTAAATTAAAACGAATTACCTTTAAGAAAAAAGAGCTTATTTTATCAACTGGTGAAACAGAAAGTTATTTATCTTTTATTGAACAAGGTTTAGTCAGATTCTTTATACCGAAGGTAGAAAACGACATGACCTTTGCCTTTGTTTTTGAAAACAACTTTATGAGCGCTTACGATTCTTTTCTTACTAAATTACCAAGTCAATATTGCATCCAAGCACTTACCCCCACAACACTATACAGATTGACTTTCGATGATCTCGAAAAAATATATCAAAACACTAACATCGGAAATGAAATTGGAAGAAAATGCGCTGAAGAGTTATTCCTTATTAAATCAAAACGGGAATTATCATTGTTAAATTCCTCTGCTGAAGAACGATATTTAAATCTATTCAAAGAACGCCCAGAATTAATCAAAGAAATACCGCTTAAATACATAGCTTCTTATATTGGCGTTACTCCACAAGCTCTAAGTAGAATACGAAGACGAATTTCTTAACTCAGGTTCATTGTTTCATGACATTGCTTTTCTCAACTTTGAAAAAATTCAAAACATAATGAAACCTCTACTCGTTCTACTTCTAAGTTTTTTGCTAAGTATAATAATTCAAAAACTACTTAATCAAGATATCAACTTTGCCTTTGCAGGAAGATTAGCATTATCTGTAATGTTGATTTTTACAACGATTGGCCATTTTATATTTACGGAAGGTATGAGTAAAATGATTCCTCATTTTATACCTCTAAAAAAAAGTATTGTTATTTTAACCGGTTTTCTAGAACTACTAATTTCAGTTGGTATATTTATCCCAAACATCAGATTATTATCCGGATGGGGACTAATAGTATTTCTAATTATTATTGTACCTACTAATATAAAAGCCAGTATTGAAAATCTAAATTATCAAACTGGCTCTTATGACGGAAACGGACTTTCATACTTATGGTTCCGAATTCCTCTACAATTATTTTTTATTTGTTGGACCTATTTTTTCGTCATTCTCAAGAAATAATTTTACTTACGCAATAAGGAGAAATGACCTTCGTACTTGTAATTATTTTCACTCACATCCGTTAAGCTAAGTGAAAACCAATAGTCATTACTAGGTAAAGCAACTCCTTGAAAACTCCCATCCCAGCCTAAACCAAAAACAGAGTCTTTATAAATTATTTTTCCAAATCTATTGAATACAACAATCTCTCCTTGTTTAAACAAATTCTGATCTAAGCCCTTTATTACCCATGTATCATTTTCTCCGTCATCATTAGGTGTAAAAAACTTTGGAAATCTTAAGATGTTAAAATCAAGCTCAGCGTTTGGCTGACATCCGTTGGCATCCCGAACGACTAATGTATATTTACCTGCCTTTAGATTTCTAAATTCTGGTAACATTTGAAAAAGTGTTTGGGTTCCATCTTCATATTCTAAACTAAACTCATAATTACCAACTCCCAGATTTTCTTTCAAAATTTTAATCTTATACTCATTTGAAGAACCATGAAAGTCATCGAATATTACAATATCATCTCGATCTATTACTGGACTGCTAGACAACTTAACTTCTACATATCTCACATCGACACATCCTGTTACCGTATTTGTTACTGCCAATTCGTATTCACCTGCTTGCGAAATCACCAACTGATTAGTAGTTCCTAAAATAGACGATGCATTTTTATAACTCCAACGATAAGACACATTTTGAATAGATGTAACATTCGCCTCTAACATTGCTATAGAGTTCCGACATAGATATTCAGGAGCATTAATAGAAAACTCAGGTAATGGATCCACAGTTAAGGTTATATGATGACCTAGACCTAAACAATCATTATCTAAATCACTATCAACTCTCACATAAATATTTTGTTGAAATGGCGAGTTCTCATTTCTATAGTTAGAAATATTAGAAATGGCGTTGATCTCTGCTAAAGCATCTGATTGACTCTCATAATAACTTACATGTATTTGTTGCCCCAAAGCTGTAAACATGTTTTTAATTTCTATATCTACAGAACTAAAATCAAAAACAGCTATACCATCTCCAGAAATATCATTGTCACTCTCAACATAATCACAACTTTGAAACTCCCTCATAAAACTACTAGGAATATTTGTTGTTGAAACTGTCAGATTAATTTCATTGGTTTTATAACAGCCATTTGCATTTTCCACGCGACTCCATATTGTTGCACTCGATGGTGTGTTGTTTTGATAAGCAGTAATGTCAGAGATTGCATTTATACCATTTTGAGCATTACTTAAACTTTCATAGAATGTGATTGTTTCAGACATGTAATTGACAGAAATCTTACTCTTCACCTCTTCTAAGTTAAATAATGTAATAGCATCCGTATCATCATCACATTGTTTCAACTCAACATTACTAGAAACTTCTGGAGAAGACAATGTAACTAGATTAGCCTTCACTGTACTTATACAAAAGTTATTTGATGAATTTACAACTCGAACATAAATCTCTTGTTGATTTTGTACAATATTTGTATAGGGGCTGTTTAGACTTCCTACATCATTCTGAGCATCAGCCTCTGTTAAATGATATGAAAAATTGTAATCACTTGGATTACTCGAAACCAAAACTTTAGCATTTAAATTGGTTAAATTAAAACTTGTAAACCCATCATTATCTTCATCACACTCTTCAATACTATCTTCTTGCACAGGCGGACCATTAACTACATTTAAAGTAAAAGAAGAAACATTATAACACCCTGTGACAGTATTTTCCAAACGGGCATAAATTGTTTGGTTATTCAATGTATTTAAAAATGCATTTGCGTTGGTTATTTGATTTTCACCTGTATTCGCAAAAGTATTATTTGTATAATAACTAATAACAACGTTAGCCTGACTCCCTACTATAAAATCATTTTGAGTTAAATCGAAAACTGTTGCTTGATCATCATAAGGTGCTGTACTATCACATTCTTCTAAATCAATAGTTATACCTGAAGGTATTTCAACTTCCGGAGCATCATTAAACTCGGCAGTTCCTGTCCAATCAATTGTAAAATTACTACTTCCGATGGGTCTATCAATTACAATAAAATAACGTTGTCCTGCCAGTGCATCAATTGCTGCTACAAAACTAGTTCCATCGGGACCTGGCCCTTCAGAAGCATCATTTTCAGAAATAGACATTCCTGTATGATTAGAAGATAATCCTGCAGCTACAGGGTTTGTTGTTGAACATCGAATAGCTTGACCAAGGTTAGTACAACTTGCATTCGGACCAAAAACAAAAAAATCGAAATCCTCATTTATATCACTTGATTCCGGTTTTAGAGTAAAGGCCAATTTCCCTCCTGTTTTAATAGTCACATCAAACCATAAGCTATTGTGCTCTTGACTAGCACAAGAGTTAGTACCTACTAATTCTTGTGTTCCTGGACCAGAAACTTCAATATTATCAAAACCTTCATTTCCACAAACTACTAGCGGTGTTGCACAATCGTTTTGTCCCAGCAAAATTTGACTCGTACATAGTAACACGAGTAATCCAATAATTTTTTTCATATTTTTAATTAAGGGCGACTAGTACAAAACTCTAAATCTAATCGTTCCTTCAACTTTTTTAAGATCCCTTATAACCTCTTGGTTATATTTTTTATCTACATCGGTAATTACATACCCCACCTTTTCGTCAGTTGATAAATACTGCCCAGTAATGTTTAATTCATATTTGGCTAAAACTTCATTGATCTTAGCCATAACTCCTGGAACATTTTTATGAATATGTAAAAATCTATGTGCATTTTTATGTTTTGGCAACCTAATATTAGGGAAATTAACCGCATCTACAGTATTCCCAGAATTGATATAAGCCATAATTTTACTAGGTACAAAATCGGCAATATCTCTTTGCGCTTCCTCTGTACTTCCTCCAACATGAGGTGTTAGAATCACATTATTTAAACCTTTTAACTTTGTATAAAAATCGCCATTTTTCCTCGGCTCTTCAGGATAAACATCAATGGCCGCACCAGCAATTTTTCCAGACTCAAGAGCTGCAACTAACGCATCAATATCAACAACAAAACCTCTAGAAAGGTTTACTAAATGAGCTCCGTCTTTCATTTGAGCTATTTCTTCTTCACCTATAAAATTTCTATTAGCGGCATTATCATCAATATGTAAAGTAACCACGTCTGAAATACTTAATAATTCATTTAGTGAATTTATTTTAGTTGCATTTCCTAGAGCTAACTTATCTTCAACGTCATAGTAATAAACATCCATTCCTAAAGCTTCTGCAAGTACAGATAATTGTTTACCAATATTACCGTACCCTACAATACCAAGTTTCTTACCTCTAACTTCTCTTGATCCCTGTGCCGTTTTATTCCATTGCCCGTCATGAATTTCAGTACTTCTTTGGAAAACGCTCCTCATTAACATAATTATTTCTCCTATAGCCAATTCAACTACTGAACGTGTATTGCTATATGGAGCATTAAAAACAGCTATTCCCTTCTCTTTACAAGCTTCCAAGTCAATTTGCTTGGTTCCAATACAAAATGCCGAAACTACCATTAACTTATCAGCAGCTTCAATTACTCTCTTAGTTACTTGAGTCTTTGAACGGATTCCTAAAACATGAACATCTTTTATTTTTTCAACCAACTCGTCTTCAGATAAACTTCTCGAAACAGTTTCAACTGAAAATCCATCTTCTGTTAATCTCTTTTTAGCATCTGCATGAACATTTTCAAGCAAAAGCATTTTAATTCTATTCTTAGGGTATGATATATTTCTTGGCAAATCGTTTACAAATAAAAATTCATCTAAATTAGGTGCAACGTGGTCAGCGTTTGCAACCGTTTTATCTCTTAATACATTTTCGGTATATGCGAAAAATTTATCCGCTACTCCGGCTTCTTTGGTTACATAATCACTATAACCATCTCCAATAACCTGAATTTCTCCTTCAAGCTCTAAATCTTTCAAACATTTAATTTTACCATTGTGTTTTGATAAAACATTATCTCTATCAAAACCAATGATTGTTCCATTTTCATCAAATTCAAACGTATTCGCATGAACTCTGTCTGCAGGAATATTATATTCTGCTACAATTGGAACAATAAACTCCTTAAATCCAGCAGATATTACGTAAATATCATCGGAGTAATTTTCAAAAAACTCCTTGTTTCTTTCTATGGACTTTGAAACTTTCTTCTTTAACTCGTCAATCAAAAGTGTTAAATCCGATTTTTTCGCATTTAATAATTTAATTCTTCTCTCTAACGATTCTGTAAATGAAATTTCCCCGTCAATTCCAAGGTTAGTAAGATTAACAATCCCCTGAATAATTTCATCTTTTTTAGGATTGTTTGTTAAAGTAATTTCAGCCAAAACATCTAATGCCTCAACTTTGGTCAATGTACTGTCAAAATCAAATATAAAATTTCGTTTTATAGTACTCACTGTATTCATGGTTTAGTGTATTGTGTTGTGATGTGCAAAGTACAAAGGATCTGTTAAAAAAGTATCACAAAACCATAACATTTTTAATCTAACTAGTTTTTACTTAAAAAAAATCATTTTTAGCTTCAATAAGCTATAAAATTATAAGTAAAAGCCACCATACAATAGGAATCGCTTCCACTCCTAAAGAACTGTAAAACGGTGTTTGCTCTTCTGAAGCCCTCATTAACAAGAACAAAGTAGTGCAAAAAATAATTAAAAAGCTTTTCGAGAAATTCATTCCACCATCCACTAAAAACTCTAAAACCAAACAAATAGAAAGAATAATAAATCCTATTTTCTTGGTTTGTTTAACTCCTATTCTTTTAGGTATTGTTTGCAGTGATATTGCATCATATTTCATATCGCGTATATCAAACGGAAGTATTAATACAAAGACAAACAAAAACCTTTGCAGTGCCATCAATAGAGTTTTAATTAAATCTAACTTCTCTAAACCATAATCATAGGCAGGTAAAATTACAGTTACAACACTCCAAACCAATGAAACAATAAGTATTTTTAGATAACTTATACTCCGAAGATTTTTTCTAAATCCTCCAAAAAAAGGAACTGCATACAACAAAGTTACAATTCCAAAAGGCACGATTAAAAATAGTGTTTCTTGTTTTAAATGAAAAAAATAGTAACTAAACAACAAAAAACAACAAAATGAGAATATTTGAATTAATTTTAAATTATTTGTTAAACTTCTATGATGTAGCTTGGCTACTCCGGCATATTTAACAAAATTATAAGCTGTAATGGTTCCAAAAAAAACAAAATTAAGAAGCCACTCGTTATTTGGAAGCCCTAAATATAATTCTGTGATTTTCAAAAAACTACACACAGAAAGGGCAACATGAATACTTGAATTTATGTAAAATTTTATGGCTGTTTTTAAGTAATTCATTAAACAAAAATAACATATCTGTTCATTATTTAATATAATGATAATAAATAATCAATTTGCTATGAAAAAGATATGCTAGAAATCAGCAATTTTCGCTATTTTTGAACCACCTAAAACAAACAGCACAAATGAACACAAATTCATTTCAATTAAGACATATTGGTCCACGCTCTTCGGATCAAGAAAAAATGTTAAAAACAATAGGTGTTGACTCTTTAGACACATTAATTTATGAGACAATTCCTGATGATATTCGTTTACATGAAGAACTAGATTTAGCACCAGCATTGAGTGAATATGAGTATTTAAATCATATTAATGAGCTGGCTAAAAAAAATAAAGTTTTTAAAAGTTACATTGGTTTAGGATATCATGAAGCTATTTTACCAAGTGTAATACAAAGAAATATATTAGAAAATCCAGGTTGGTATACCGCCTATACTCCTTATCAAGCGGAAATCGCACAAGGAAGATTAGAAGCTTTGTTAAACTATCAAACATTAATTTGTGATCTTACCGGAATGGAGTTGGCAAACGCTTCTTTACTAGATGAAAGTACTGCCGCTGCTGAAGCAATGGCTCTTCTTTTTGATGTAAGAGAAAGAAGTAAGAAAAAAGCAGGAGCAAATAAATTTTTCGTTTCAAATGAAATATTACCTCAAACTTTATCTGTTCTTAAAACTAGAGCTATTCCAATTGGAATAGAATTAGTAATAGGAAACCATGAAGATTTTGATTTTTCAGATGAATTTTTTGGAGCAATTGTTCAGTATCCAGGAAAACATGGACAAGTATATGATTATACTGAATTTATAGCCTCTTCAAATGCAAACAACATTAAAGTTGCTGTTGCTGCTGATATTTTATCACTTGTAAAATTAAAAGCTCCTGGAGAATTTGGTGCTGATGTCGTTGTTGGTACTACACAACGTTTTGGTATTCCTTTAGGTTATGGAGGGCCTCATGCAGGTTACTTTGCCACTAAAGAAGCTTATAAAAGAAGTATTCCTGGAAGAATTATAGGAGTTACTAAAGATAAAGATGGTGGACGCGCACTTAGAATGGCATTACAAACACGTGAGCAACACATTAAGCGTGAAAGAGCCACTTCTAACATCTGTACAGCACAAGTTTTGTTAGCTGTTATGGCAGGAATGTATGCTGTATATCATGGAAAAGAAGGTTTAGAGTACATTGCCAATCGAGTTCATAATGCAACAACTACACTTGCAGCTGCTTTAGAAAGGCTAGGTTTTAAACAAAAGAATACATCTTATTTTGATACTATCTTAGTTGAGGTTGAAGCTAAAAAACTAAGAGTAACTGCCGAAGCTAACGGTGTTAATTTTAATTATATTGATGATAATCATGTTTCTATTTCGTTAAATGAAACTGTTGGTTTGAATGAAATTAACGACATTGTAGATTGTTTCGAGCAGGCTTTCAATATTCAAGACATTACAATTGCTGAATTTAGTTCTACTAGTCCTATTTCTGAAAACCTATTAAGAAATACTGACTTTTTAACAAATGACGTTTTTAACACGTATCACTCTGAAACAGAAATGATGCGATATATAAAGAAATTAGAGCGTAAAGATTTAGCTTTAAATCATTCTATGATCTCTTTAGGATCATGTACTATGAAATTAAATGCCGCTTCCGAAATGCTACCTTTGAGCAACCCACAATGGGGTAATATTCACCCTTTTGTTCCAGTTGATCAAGCACAAGGTTATCAAGAAGTATTGAAAAACTTAGAAAACCAACTTAATGTAGTTACAGGTTTTGCGGGAACTTCTTTACAACCTAATTCAGGAGCACAAGGTGAGTTTGCTGGTTTAATGGTTATAAGAGCTTACCATCAAGCAAATGGTGATGACAACAGAAATATTTGTCTTATCCCTGCTTCTGCACATGGAACCAACCCCGCTTCAGCTGTAATGGCAGGCATGAAGGTTGTTGTTACCAAAACTGACGAAAAAGGTAATATTGATTTAGAAGATCTACGTGCCAAAGCTGAATTACATAAGGATAATCTTGCTGCACTAATGGTTACATACCCATCTACACATGGAGTTTACGAAAAAGCCATTAAAGAAATCACGCAAATTATACATGACAACGGAGGGCAGGTTTATATGGATGGTGCAAATATGAATGCTCAAGTAGGACTTACCAATCCTGCAACTATCGGAGCTGATGTTTGTCACTTAAACTTACACAAAACGTTTGCTATACCTCATGGAGGTGGAGGACCAGGTGTTGGTCCAATTTGTGTAGCACCTCAATTAGTACCTTTCTTACCAACAAATCCTGTAATAGCAACAGGAGGAGAAAAAGCAATTACAGCAATTTCAGCTGCTCCTTGGGGATCGGCATTAGCTTGTTTAATTTCTTATGGATACATTACCATGTTAGGTGCTGATGGTTTAACCAATTCAACAAAGTATGCTATTTTAAATGCTAACTATATGAAAGAGCGTTTACAAGGACACTTTGACACACTTTATACTGGAGAAATGGGAAGAGCTGCTCATGAAATGATTCTTGACTGTAGATCCTTCAAACAAAATGGTATTGAAGTTGTTGATATTGCTAAGCGTTTAATGGATTATGGATTCCATGCGCCAACGGTTTCATTCCCTGTAGCTGGAACTATTATGGTTGAACCAACTGAAAGTGAAAGTTTAGAGGAGTTGGATCGTTTTTGCGATGCTTTAATTTCTATTAGAAAAGAAATTGATGGCGCTTCTTCTGACAATACAGATAATGTATTGAAAAATGCACCTCATACACAGGAAATGCTTACTTCGGATGAATGGAACCTACCTTACACACGTAAAGAAGCTGCTTTCCCTTTAGATTATATTGCGGAAAACAAGTTTTGGCCAACTGTGCGTCGTGTCGATGATGCATACGGAGATCGTAACTTGATCTGTTCTTGTAATCCTATTGAAGATTATATTGAAGCTTAATAATACTAAAAGGAGTAACTTGTGAGTTACTCCTTTTTACTTCTCTTTTATACATTTTATCCTTTCTTTTTTCGAAGTTTAGTTTAATGAGTGCAGATTATCGCTAGATTAACCATTCATCTTAACTTACTGACTATTAACCGAAAAACCCCTATCACTTACGGAAAACCGTACGAATTAACTTTAAATACTTCGTATCTTTAGAATAGAAATCAGATCCACCCAATCTGAAATCTTATAAATTTTACAAATGAAATAACCCCTAATTTATAAAATTTAGCAAATCAAAAAGGTAAGGCTTACTACCCCCCTAAAAGTTCAACCTTAACCTTAACCTTAAATGAAAAATTATGCATTATTATTGTTATTTATAACAATATTTGGAAGTTGTGCCCATGAAGATGAATTAGCCCCCGAGCAACCTACAGAACCAGATCAAACTGTAGAAGTTTTAGAAATTATTGCAAAAATTAATTCTCCTATTCAAACGAGAGATTACTCTTACTCGGATAATGGAACCAACGGAATTTTTGAAAACCCTGAAGAAAAAAAATTGTTTCAAGGAAGTGTTCAAGTAAATTACTCGAACGAATCATCAAATCTCACTAATACTGATGTTGAAATAGTTTGGAAAAGTAGTATTGATGGCGTACTTTTTAAAGGTACTCCAAACAATTACTTTGAAAGTGACCTACACAAAAAACTAAGCCAAGGTTTACATACAATATATTTTGAAGCATCTATAAACGGAAAGGATATTATTTCAAAAGATTCTATTATGCTTTCCAACAACATCAAATTAACCGCAGATAACACTAGCAAATCGGTAAAATTAAACTGGACAAAGTACAATGGAGATGATTTTGTTTCATATCAAGTATTTAGTGAAAACTTCACCCCTATTACGGAAATTTATGATATTAATACACTAGAATACAATTGTGAAAACTTTGAATCTCTTACGGAAGATAAAGATTATCAAATTGTCGTAAAAACTGAAACACCAAAGGACCATATAATCGGCAGTAATATTGAAAGTATGCATCCTGGTGAATTTATAGAGTTTCCATATTACTTAAGAAAAATAATCAAAGACCCTATTAGACCAAAACTTTATGCCCTAGTAGGACATAAAGACTATACAGCAAGTAACTATGGATTAGTTGTTATCGATAAAACTGAAGATACTTTTGAAATCTCATCCCACATACTAACAGAAGATTTTTTTACTGATTTAGTAATTTCTCAAAACGCTTCTTATCTTTTCTTATCTCAAATTGATGGCGATAAAATAACAAAGCTTGACCTCAATAATTTGGAGGCTTCAACATTTACAACACATACGGAAGGATGGGGTATTGAAAGAATAGAAATAGCTATGAATAACACATTGCTATGTTATAGTAATTCACCTACAATGAATGGCTCAAAGTTTACTATTTACGATGGTAATTCTGGAAGCAAACTAATTGGTCCAATCGTAAATCCAATGACATTCTCTGGAATAAAATTTAGCTTTCTAAATAACGCAATCTATGCCGGTAAAAGTGGCTCTAATAATGGTCAGTTATATAAATATTCTGTTAGCAATGACTTAATGACATTAAACACTACTCCAATTAGTACCACTATAGTTACCAATGAAACACCTGAACTATTCCTTACACGAGACACACAAAACATTTTTTGGGAAAACCATCAACTTGATCTTAACTTAAATATCATGAGAACATTTGATGCCCCAGTAAAAGCTTGCAGCCCTTCAAACAAATTTCTAGCAGATCTTAATAGAGTTTTCGACTATCACGGTTTATTTACTATTTTCGAATTTCCAAACTTTCCTGAAACAAACTCTAATGTTACTAATTCTTTAGTTTTTCCAGATGAATCTAATGTTGTTTATTGCAGAGCAAGCCAATCAAATGTAATGAATAATGGAGAAGAATTCTATCCGGCGAGTACACAAATATTCAACTTTAGAATAGGCAAATCGAACGTTTATTAACAACATAGGGAATCATCATTACTATCTTTTGATTTCACCTATTCTTTTAACCATGAAACAAGCTTCCTGACAAGAAGCTTGTTTTTTCTATTGATTAGTCTATCATTAGTTTTCGCTTAAAAATTAGGTTGATAATGAACAATAAAATATTTTTGCACCAAATTTAAAAATCAGTCTTATGAAAAGACTATTATTAATTGCTATAACCTTATTTATAACTACACACTCCTATTGTCAAAAAGGCAGGCAGGTTACAACAATCTATCGCGGTGACTGGTACATATCAGGAGGGTTGGCTTTTACTTCAGAAAACAGAAACATAAATAATATTGACAGGTCACCGGAAAGCAAAACATTTGGCTATAGTGTTTCTCCAAAATTCGGTTATTTTTTTAATGATAATTTGGCTGCTGGGTTTGGTGGAAGTATAACTCATAATGACAATGAAAATTTTAACGGTACCAACTTCACATACAATAAAAAGTATAACTCATATAGTGTTTTTGCATTCTTAAAGAAGTTTTTCAATGTTGACAAAAAGCTTTTATTCTCTTTACAAGGAGAGTTAAGATATTCTCATATCACTAAGAAAATTGAGAGTATTCAAACTTTTCCAAGCGATTACTCTATTACAAACAACATATCTGACATTTATGAATTAGGAGTAAGACCAGGAATTACTTTTTTCCTAGCAAAAAATATTGCTTTTGAAGCTAGTTTTGGTTTTTTAACCTACAACATAGCTTCTACCACATCTGATAATCCATATCAAGAGATCACCTCTAATAACTTCGATTTAGATTTCAATTCTGAAAACTTAGTTTTTGGTCTAGCAATATTCCTTTAAAACGAGTACTTAGAAATACTATTTCAAACACTCATAAATCACAAACCTCCTATTTTCTTTTATGACTCGAACTGAAGTAAATATATTACTCAAATGCGTTCTGTAATTCAAATGTTTATTTGCTACTAACACAAAACGGCCTCCAATTTTTAAACAATCAAACACCATTTTAAATAAAGATAAGCTTACTTCAATATTATTTTCAAACTCAAAATGAAACGGAGGGTTAGAAACTACAATATCAAAGTTGCTTCCTTTAAGATCTTCGATCGTTTCACTACACTTAAACACCGCTTTCTTATTAGCTAAGTTAAGCTTAGAAGACTCTATGGCAAGGTTAAAATCATCAACAAAAGTAACTTCAGCTTCTTGATTTTGTTCAGTTACCACATACCCAATAATCCCATTACCACTAGCTAAATCAAGTACCTTAACTTCATTATTTTTTATTTTGAGGTGCTCAAGAAAGAACTTTGTTCCAATATCAATTCCACTAGAAGAAAAAACACCATAATATTGCATAAATCTTTTGCCCTTAAACTCAAAGGAGTTTATTAACTCTTTAGATGGTATATCTTTCTTAGGATTCTTCAAAACCAATAGTCTAGCCTTTTTCCAAGCCTTTGTTTGTTCAGTGGTTTCAAAATATGATTCCGCTATCTTCAATATACTTTTAGAGAAATATTTGGTCATAAAGCAACAAATAACACGTGTGTTTTTGTGAGCACTTCTATGTATATTATGCAAAAAGAGTTCGAAAAGCTCTAAAGATTTTGGGATTTTTATCAACGCCAAATCAATATCAATATACTCATCTAATGGATTTACATATGGCACATCGATATTCAATGAATTTCTTTTTAAGTTTTCCGATATTGCTTTTTTTTGGCTTGCATGAGTAACCACGGACCGAACATCTAGATCATTCAAAACACAATTCCAAACACCAAATCGATCGTTAAACGTATAAATTTTTTTATCACTACAGTCATCTATGAAATCCAGCACCATTAACTCAGCATTACTCCAAGCACGTAAATTATTATCTTTTGTTTCAGGATATCGTTTTAATAAAAACTTCCCCCTATTTGTATCTAAAACCAATTAGTATATTTTGTTTTTTAAACACTTAATATTTAGTTGTAATATATTTCATCTAGTGAAGCTATTTTCTCGCTCTTATCTCTTCTAAATATATTTTTAGCTTCAACATTTGAAATAGATTCTTTCCCTATAGCCGCAATCATTTCTTTTACAGCAGCCACCGTTTTCTGATGGTAATTTTTTACTCTTTCATTCTTATACTTAACAACCAAAGCCTCAACCAAATCTTCATCTTGAGTTGCCACGCCAACCGGACAGGTATCTAAGTTACATTCACGGGCTTGAATACACCCCAAACTAAGCATAAAACTTCTTGCCATTCCTATTACATCTGCTCCAAGTGCTAGATATTTTACAACATCAAAGGCATCAACTGCTTTACCGCTAGCTATAATTTTAATTTGATCTCTCAAACCATATTTTTTCAATGTTTTGTTCACAAAAACCAATCCTTCAATTAAAGGAGTACCAATGTAATTCGTAAATTCTAATGGTGCCGACCCGGTACCTCCTTCTCCACCATCTACAGCAATAAAATCAGGATAGTTATTTGAATCAGCAAACTCTTTTATCATAGATTCAATTTCATCTGTATTACCAACACAAAATTTAACTCCAACAGGTTTACCATCACTCAAATCTCTAACTTTCTGAATAAATGCAATCATTTCTTTAAAATTAGAAAATGATGAATGACGAGGAGGTGAATCAACTCTCGTAAATGGTTCTACCGATCTGATTTTAGCTATTTCTTCTGTATTCTTTTTCGCTGGAAGAATTCCACCATGTCCAGGCTTAGCTCCTTGAGAAAATTTTATCTCAATCATTTTCACTTCTGGCTTGATTGCATTCTTTTTGAAAATCTCATCGTTAAAAACCCTCTTTCCATTCTTGGTTTCACCTGCTCCGAAATACCCAGTTCCTACTTGAAATATCAAATCACCACCCTGTAAATGATACGGTGAAATTCCACCTTCTCCGGTATTATGGGCAAAATCACCAAGCTTAGCCCCTTGATTCAAAGCCATGATAGCATTCTTACTCAATGAACCAAAAGACATTGCAGAAATATTAATTATTGACGCATTATACTTTTGAGAACACTTATCTGACCCAATTAAAACCCTTTCTCCCGCAATATGATGATGGTCGGTAGGAAAAAGTGAATGCTTTACAAATTCATATCCTTTTCTATAAACATCATGTTGAGTACCAAATGGTATTGTTTCAATTTCCTTTTTTGACCTCTGATACACAATACTTCTTTTTTCTCTGTTAATAGGAGTTCCATTTAAATCATCTTCAATAAAGTATTGCTGAATCTTTTCGCGTTCTTCTTCAAAAACCCATCGTAATCTCGCAACAATTGGAAAAGCTCTCATCAATGAATGTTTCTTTTGAACAAAAGCATCAAAAAGCGCTAATAATGTAAAACCAGTTGAAATGCTTAATAAAATAAAATTCCCCATTTCAGGCATAAAAAACGTTAGCACCCCACACAAAACGTTTAAACCTATGACAACAGCAAGTATCGTATCTCTCATATAATCAAGTTTTAGATTCTAAAAATAGCAAGTTTTATTGCATAAAAAAAGCTCTGATATAATCAGAGCTCTTATATTGTAAAAAATTCAAATTATTTCTTGAATTTTGCGTATTTGCTTTTGAATTTATCGATACGTCCAGCTGTATCAACTAACTTAGACTTACCAGTATAGAAAGGATGAGAAGTTCTTGAAATTTCCAATTTGATTAATGGATACTCAACTCCTTCAACTTCTAAAGTTTCTTTTGTGTTTGCAGTAGATCGAGTAATAAATACATCTCCGTTTGACATATCTTTGAATGCAACCAATCTATAATTTTCTGGGTGTATACCTTTTTTCATCTTAATATTACTTTAAATTTTATAATGAAATTGCTCAAAGTTGGTAAAGCTTTAGGCGCCTTCACAAAAATCAAAAACCTGCAATGGCTATTTGAGGGTGCAAATTTAACCCTTTTTTTTAATTTCCAAACAATAAATTGTTTTAATTTGTAGGGTCAAAAACAAACTTGAATACAAATATCATTTTATTATGAACATTTATAAACACCTTGCTTTTATCTGTTTAGCTGGAATACTACTAATATCATGTAGTGAAAACAACTACAAATTTAAGCTTAATGCCACTAAAAAAGCCAACTTAGGAGCAAAAGCAAATATTAAATTTGAACAATTAAAGGGCGATAAAATTGATTCAGTTCATATATATGTAAACAAGAAGAGGGTTAACAAAAATGAAACAACAGTTTCTTTTAACA
Organism: Tenacibaculum xiamenense; assembly: GCF_964513065.1. Classification (NCBI taxonomy): domain Bacteria; kingdom Pseudomonadati; phylum Bacteroidota; class Flavobacteriia; order Flavobacteriales; family Flavobacteriaceae; genus Tenacibaculum; species Tenacibaculum xiamenense. Next base: position 325,104 of record NZ_CAZEQU010000034.1, on the reverse strand, counting down.
CTTCAGATTTTGGAGTTGGAAAGCACTTGATTACTGCCATAGCTTTTTATCCAAATAAATCGAAAAAACTAAATAACTCTATTGAAGTTTTTGCAAACAAAGCACCTAAATTACTTGGATTCAAAATAATAAACACTTATCCTCACGACAACAAAGCCTATACTCAAGGGCTTGAATATCACAACGGATATTTATACGAATCTACAGGTAGAAGAGGTGAATCTAGTCTAAGAAAAGTAGACATAAAAACTGGAAAAGTTCTTCAAAAAACAGACCTAGATAAGAAGTACTTCGGAGAAGGAATGACAATTTTCGACAATAAAATCTATTGGCTTACTTGGCAAGCTCGTAAAGGTTTTATTTATTCGTTAGATACCTTCGAAAAAATTGGTAGTTTTGATTATAATAAAAGTAATGAAGGCTGGGGTTTAACACATAATGAATCTGAGTTGATTAAATCTGATGGAACAAATAAAATTTGGTTTTTAAATCCAAGCGACCAAAAAGAAAAGAGAAGTATTCAAGTATACACCAATAAATTAACCATTAAGGAACTAAATGAGTTAGAACTTATTAATGGAAAAATTTATGCAAATTATTGGAAAAAACCACTTATTGCAATAATAAACCCAAAGAATGGTACCGTTGAAGGAATTGTTAACCTTACTGACTTAGTTAAAGAAATGAAAAAAACTCAAAATCTAGTTGATGAAGATGAGGTTTTAAACGGAATTGCCTATGATAAAGAAAATAACAGAATTTTTGTTACAGGTAAATACTGGAATAAATTATTTGAAATAGAAATTATTAAACAATAAATTCCTTTTAAAATTGTTATTTTAGAACCATTAAACCTTTCTTCTAAAATATTTTGATGAGATCTACTGTATTAGTTGTCGGACTTGTTATTCTAATTTTTTCTATAGGTTCTTGTAGAAAAGATTTTGATACGATACCAAATTATGGAAATTTAGAGTTTTCAAAAGACACTGTCTTCTTGGATACAATATTCAGCAATATCGGCTCATCAACTTATAATCTGAAGGTATACAATAGAGGTGATGATGCCATTACAATTCCATCAATAAAACTCCAAAATGGTACAACATCTAACTACCGCTTAAATGTTGATGGCATACCTGGTAAAGAGTTTGATAATATAGATATTTTAGCAAAAGACAGCATATTCATTTTCGTTGAAACTACAATTGACTTCGCGTCAATAACCGATCCTTTGTACACAGACAAAATCTTATTCGACAACGGTAATAATGAACAAGATGTAGATCTAGTTACTTTGGTTCAAGACGCTACTTTCATCTTCCCAAACAGGAACGGTTTAGAAGTAGAAACCTTAACTATCGATGGTGAAGAAACTAACATACAAGGACGTTACTTAACTGATGACGAATTGAATTTTACGGCGGAAAAACCTTACGTCATTTATGGGTATGCCGCTGTACCTTCAGGAAAAACACTTACCATTGAAAAAGGTGCTAAAATTCATTTTCATAATAATTCAGGACTAATTGTCGATAGTAATGCAACTTTGATCGCCAATGGTACTTTAGAAGAAAAAATCACTTTTCAAGGAGACCGTTTAGAGCATCGATTCAATAGAGTTCCTGGTCAGTGGGGAACTATATGGTTCAGACACGGTAGTATTAACAATATATTATCAGACGTGATTATAAAAAATGCAGTAGTTGGGATATTGGTCGAAGGCTTAACAGACTCACCATCAATTACATTACATAATACAGAAATATATGATTGCTCCGCTTATGGTTTATTCGGAAGAAACACCAATATTGTTGGTACTAATCTAGTTATTGGAAGTGCGGGACGTGCATCATTAGCTTGTACCCATGGTGGAAAATACAATTTCAATCATGCCACTTTTGCCAACTATTGGAATAGCAGTTTGAGACAACTCCCCTCAGTAATTATAAACAATCATTTTACTTTTAAAAATGATAATAATGAAGATGTTACTGAAATTAGGGATTTAATCGAGGCCAACTTCTCTAATTCAATAATTGAAGGAAATAACAATGTTGAGTTAGTTCTTGACAAATTAAGTTCAAGTGCATTTAATTATAATTTTAATAACTGCTTAATTCGATTTGATGATTTAAATAATGTTTATGCTAATGTGGAAGAACTAAATTTCAATAACACATCCCACTATCAAAACAATATTATTAATGGACTTCCAGATTTTAACGCTCCACTTGAAAATTTATTTTCCTTATTAAGCAACAGCAATGCCATCGGAAATGGCACACCCACATCCCTTAATTTAGATATAAAGGGTACCCCAAGAATACCATCAATAGATATCGGGGCTTTTCAGTTTGTAGAAGAATAGTTTCTTTTTTCTTAAATTATATCAAATTCTCTTTTTTTAAAATTTAGAATTCGTTAACATATTGAAGATTAGTAAATATTCCTCAAAATGAAGGAATTCCTTTATTTTTAAGGCAATTTCGCTTCATTTTTTTTGTTAAAAAATTGCTTCTTTAAGATTTATTTAAGATTTTAGCAACTAATTAATTCAAATAATTATATAATGAGAACAAAGTTTAATGGAATTTTAACGCTATTGCTGGCGTTGGTTGTGCAAATTTCCTTTGCACAAGACCGAACAATTTCGGGTACTGTTTCGGATGAGTCAGGTCCATTACCTGGGGTTACAGTCTTAAAAAAAGGTACTACACAAGGTACTGAAACGGACTTTGACGGAAACTACTCTTTAAAAGCTAAATCAGGAGATATCCTTGTATTTAGTTTTGTTGGGATGAAAACTGTTGAAAGAGCAGTTAACGGTTCCAACCAAATTAATGTACTTTTAGAAAATGACAACTTACTTGAAGAGGTTGTTGTTGTTGCTTATGGTACTCAATCTAAGGAATCGCTTACTGGATCGGTTGGAGTTGTTAAAACTGAAGAGCTTGAGTTAGTAAGACAATCGAATGTTGTACAAGGTATTGTTGGTAAAGTAGCTGGTGTTCAGGTATTAAACAACTCAGGACAGCCAGGTGCTGCACCTACTGTAAGAATTAGAGGTATTGGTTCAATAAATGCTTCTAGTAACCCTTTATATGTTGTTAATGGTGTACCATTTACAGGTAGTATCAACTCTATTAACCCAAATGATATTGAATCATTTACTGTCTTAAAGGATGCAGCAGCTGCTTCACTTTATGGAAGTAGAGGATCAAACGGGGTTATTATTATAACTACTAAAAAAGGAAAGACAGGAAGTTTAAGTATTAGAGCTGATGTAAGTACTACTATATCTACTCGTGCAGTTGAAGATTATAATGCTATTACAGATCCAGGTAGGTTTTACGAAGCTCACTTCATGGCAATGAAGAACTTCTTAATTAATAATGGTAATACTCCTTCGGATGCCGCAAATATTGCTGCTGAGAATTTAATTATAGATAATGCAAACTTAGGGTATCAACTTGGTTATAATGTTTATAATGTTCCTAACAACCAAGTTATTGACCCAACTACAGGAAAACTAAATTCCAATGCAAAATTACTTTATCATGAGCCTTGGGCCGATTATTTATTTAGAGATGGTTTTTCTACCAAGAGTTTCGTGAGTGCTGATGGTGGTGGAGAAAACTCTAAGGTATATTTCTCATTAGGGCATGAAGAAAATGAAGCATACTTAGTTAACTCGAACTTTGAAAGAGTTACAGCAAACTTCTCTATCGATCATAATTTCAATGATAAATTCCGTCTTGGTGGTTTAATAAATTATTCGCATACTCTTCAAAACGTTCCTGATCAAGGAGGTATTGCAGGTGCATTTAGCTGGAGTAGGTCTATTGCGCCTATTTATCCTGTTTTCGGATATGATTTAGATGGTAATCCAATTCTTGATAATAACGGTGTACATATTTATGATTTTGGAGATGGTACAGGAGGTACTCCTCAAAGAAGAAATTACGGGTCATTTGCAAACCCATATGCTACAGCCTTATTAGATATTAAGAAAAGAACAGTTGATAATCTTAATGGTCAAGCATTTTTTGAATATAACATTCCTTTCTTAGAAGGTTTAAAGTTCAGATATAACTTATCAGCAGATCTATTCTCAAGACATTTAATTTCTTTTGATACAGGTGTTGGAGGTGATGCTGGATCTGTAGGAGGTAGATCAACTCCTCAAGCTGATAGAACATTTACATTAACTCAGCAACAGTTATTAACATGGAATAGAACAATCGGTGACCATTCTTTTGATGTATTACTTGGACATGAATATGCTAGAACTGATAATGTCGTATTATCTGGATCAAAAACTCAATTTTTATTGCCAGATGAAACAGTTCTTGATTTAGGTATTAATATTCAGGGAGTTAATAATAACGAATATAATTATGCTGTCGAGGGTTATTTTAGTAGACTGAGCTATAACTTCAGAAATAAGTATTTCCTAAATGCAAGTTATAGACGTGACGCTTCTTCAGTATTTAGTCCTGAAAATAGATGGGGTGACTTCTATGGTCTTGGTGCTGGATGGAGAATTTCAGAAGAGTCATTTATGCAAGGCGCATCTTGGTTAAATGAGTTAAAACTAAAAGCCAGTTTAGGACAGCAAGGTAATGATAGAATTATTTATCCTGGTTTAACAAGGAGAAATTATTTGGCTTATCAAGACCAATTTACAGTTACCAATAATAATGGAAACTTCGGATTGTCTTTAGCTTACCAAGGTAATGAAGATTTAACATGGGAAAAATCTACAAACTTTAATACAGGTTTCGAACTAAATATATTTGATGGTCTTTTCAGTGTGGATTTTGAGTATTTCCAAAGGGAAGTTTCAGACCTATTATTTAACACTCCACAGCCACCTTCTTCAGGACTTCCTCCTTTCCCTGAAAATGTTGGAGATATGGTTAACAAAGGATTCGAATTTACCGTTAATAGTCAAATCATAAATAATCAGAATTTTGGTTGGTCTGTTGGTATTAATGGTACTCATTATAAAAATGAAATTACAAGACTACCTAGAGAGTTTGTAGATGCAGGTAACTTTAGATACGTTGAAGGAAGATCTATTTTTGACTACTTTAGAAGAGAATTTGCTGGAGTGAATAGTGCCAACGGTGCTGCTCAGTTTTATATAGATGTTCTTGACGCAACTACTGGTGAACCAACTGGTGAACGTGAATTAACTGAAAATCACTCAGAAGCTACACGTTATTTCTTAGATAAAAGTGCTATTGCAGACTTATATGGAGGATTTGGAACAAATTTAAGATATAAGGGTTGGAACTTAGGAATCAATTTTGCTTACCAGATTGGTGGTTATGGGGTTGATAATACATACAATGGATTATTATCTGGAAATGCTGGTACTAATTACCATGAAGATTTTTTCACACAAACTTGGACGCCAGATAACACTTCGGCACCATTACCTCTTGTTGTTCCAAATAATGATTTGAACTATTATAATGCATCTTCATTGCAACTTATAGATGCTTCGTATCTAAGTTTACAGAACATCAACATTTCATATAACTTTAATAGACAATTAACTGAAAAACTAGGAATAGACGAATTGAAAATATACGGTACTATTGATAATGTATATTTATGGAGTGAACGTCAGGGATATGACCCTCGTTTAAGTGTTACAGGAACGAACAATAATAATAACTTCTCTCTTGTAAGAAATGCGACTATTGGTGTTAATTTAAAACTTTAAGAAAAAATGAAAATAATTAAATCGATGTTTGGGTTAGCCTTGCTATCCTTAGTTATAACATCATGTAATAATGAATTGAATTTTGATACTAAAAGATTAGTATCTGATCAGCAGCTAGAAGATCTAGCGAACTCTTCACCTGAAGCTTCTTTGCTTATTAATATTGGTGTTGAAGATGGGCAATACGCCTTTATGCGCGAGTTTGCAACTAATTTCGAAGTTACAGGTTCACGTCATGATGACTTTGGTCAAAAATCGATAGACCTTGGAATGGACTTATTATCAAATGATATGGTTCAGGTTCAAGATCATTGGTTTGGTAACTACTATGCCTACAGAGGAAGAGTACAAAACTTTTCTACGACTAAAATAAACTTTAACTATTATTATTCTATCATTAGAAATGTTAACTCTGTAATTGAACAAATACCTGTTGATGCAACTGATAGCGCTTTAATTCATTTGAGAGCTAGAGCATTAGCGTTAAGAGCTTTTTCTTACTTCGGGTTGATTAGGGTTTATCAGTACACCTATCAAGGAAATCAAGGTGCTGCTGGTGTTCCTCTTTATGCTGGTGATGTAAATATTACTTCTAGAGCAACTGTTCAACAAGTTTATGATCAAATTTTATCTGACATCGATTGGGCATACAATAATATAACTGGATACACAAGAGCGTCTAAAGAGAAATTAAACAAAGCAGTAATTGCTGGAATCTATTCTAGAATTCTTTTAGAAACTGGTACTGACTACAACAAATGTGCTCAATTAGCGAGCGAAGCAAAAGCTTCTGGTAGTTTAATGACTAACTCTTCATATGTAAATGATGGTTTTTCTTTAATTTCTAACTCTGAATGGATGTGGGGAGCTGATATAAATTCAGAAACTTCTACAATCTATGCTTCTTTCTTTTCTCATGTAGCCTCTGGAAACCCTGGATACGCGGGCTTATTAGGTATTTATAAAAGTATTGATGCTAAATTATATGATGCGATTCCTGCAACTGATATTAGAAAACAAAATTTTGCGGATGGAAATGGTTCTTTGCCTAAATATGCAAATACTAAGTTCTTTGATTTTACATTCTTCGAAGGAGATTATGTTTACATGCGTGTTGCTGAGATGTATTTAAATGAAGCTGAAGCATTGGCTAGAGCAGGAAATGATTCTCAAGCTCAAACTGTGTTATTTCAATTAGTTAGCGCTAGAGATAGTGGATATACCCAATCGACTAACACTGGTCAGGATTTAATCAATGAAATCTTATTACAAAGAAGAATTGAATTATGGGGTGAAGGATTCGCTTGGTTTGATATGAAGCGTAATAAAGTTGATTTAAATAGAGATTATCCTGGAACAAATCATACTGCTTTCGGTCTATTTAACTTCCCTTATACAGATAATCAGTTCTTATTCCAAATACCAATTGAAGAGCTTGATAACAACCCAGATATTAATGTAGTGGACCAAAACCCATTATAAGATAATATAAATATTATTCTATAACAAGAAGAGACCGTTGTATCGGTCTCTTTTTTATTTGTAATAATTAAATTACCTTTGCAGCATGCAAGAAAACACAATTATTTTCGGTATTAGAGCAATTATTGAAGCAATAGAAAGCGGTTCTTCAATTAATAAAGTTTATCTCCAGAAAGGACTAAGAGGTGACTTATTTTACCAATTAGAAAAACTGACAAAAAAGAATAAAATTTCTACGAGCTTAGTTCCAGCTGAAAAACTTGATAGATTATCTAAACATAATAATCATCAAGGAGCTGTAGCCAAAATTGCTCCTATTGAGTTTAGTGATCTTGATACTTTAATTTCGACTACTTTAGAAAGTAACGATACACCATTATTTCTTCTTTTAGACCAAGTTTCGGATGTTCGTAATTTTGGAGCCATAATAAGAACTGCGGAATGTACGGGGGTTAATGGTATTATTATTCCAAAAAGTGGAAGCGCACCAGTTAATGCTGAAACAATAAAAACTTCAGCGGGCGCTGCTTTTAAAATTCCTATTTGTAAAGTTGATCATATTAAAGATGCTATATTTCATCTAAAATCTGCCGATATAAAACTCGTGTCGGCTACTGAAAAAACTGAAGACCTTATTTTCGATGTTAATTTTAATCAACCAATTGGTATAGTAATGGGGTCAGAACATAAAGGAGTTAGTAGTTCGGTTTTAAAGTTATCCGACTATAAAGCCAAATTACCTTTATTAGGAGAAATAGAATCTCTTAACGTATCAGTTGCTTGTGGTGCTTTTTTGTACGAAACTGTAAGGCAGCGTTCATTATAAAATAAAAAGAAGGAGATTCAGTGCTATTCTGAATCTTCTTTATATATATATCGATATCGTATTGTTTCTTTATCGAGAAGTTCTTCCTCTTCTTCTACAACAGGAGGAATATAATTTCCTTCGTCATCGAACATATCGTCAAATTCATTCCTTGAAAAAACAAACTTCTCCTTAACAATACCCTTCTTTCGGTAAAAAATAGCTAAAATTAATCCGACCAAAAAACCTGATAGGTGCCCTTCCCAAGAAATTCCCTCTTTTATTGGAAATACATACCAAACCATACTCCCATATAAAAAAATCACTACTAGTGATACCGCAACTAATCTAAAATGTTTCTTTAATATCCCACTAAAAAAAACAAAGCTAAAGAGCAAATACACTATTCCACTAGCACCAATATGATGAGACTCTCTTCCAATTACCCATGTCATAAAACCAGTTATAAGACCACCATATAATAAAGTCCTTATAGCCGCTTCTCGATAGAAATAAAGCATGATACTCGTTAAAACAAATAACGGAATAGAATTATTGAATAAATGACTTGTACCGCTGTGTATAAATGGCGAAAAAAAAACTCCTCTCAATCCAACAAAAGACCTTGGATAAACACCATACTTATTAAAATTTAATCCAAACTTAATTTCAATCCAATAAATAAACCATATTACAAATACCATCACAAATGGTATTACAATCATACTATCCGAAAACTTAAGTTCATACTTTTCACTCATAATATGTTATTATCAAAAATATATCCAAATGAAATTCTATGCTATTTTGTCATAATCATTTGAACTAAATTTAGTCAAAATAATTAGTAACTTTGACTTAAAATACTCTCTTTAAAATGAGCCAACCTTTAGCGGAAAGAATAAGACCAAAATCATTACAAGACTATATAAGTCAGCAACATTTAGTTGGACCAAATGGTATTTTAACAAATCATATCAAACAAGGAATAATTCCTTCGCTTATATTGTGGGGACCTCCTGGTATTGGAAAAACAACACTTGCTAATATCATTGCTAAAGAATCGGAACGCCCTTTTTACACTTTAAGCGCTATTAGCTCAGGTGTAAAAGATGTTAGAGAAGTTATTGAAAAGGCAAAAAAAAGTAGTGGTTTATTTACTCAAAAGAACCCCATTCTTTTCATTGATGAGATCCATAGATTCAGTAAATCTCAGCAAGATTCATTACTTGGAGCAGTAGAAAGAGGTTGGGTCACCTTAGTTGGAGCCACAACTGAGAATCCAAGCTTTGAAGTTATTCCTGCCCTTCTTTCGAGATGCCAAGTTTACATACTTAATTCATTTGATAAAAACGATTTAATTGCTTTACTGAACAGAGCAATAGAAAAAGATGAAATTATTTCTAAGAAAGAAATAACATTAAAAGAAACGGATGCTTTATTAAGAGTTTCTGGAGGTGATGCTCGAAAATTATTAAATACTTTTGATTTACTTGTAAGTACAGAAGATAAGGTTACAATAACAAATGACCTCGTTTTAAAAAAAATCCAAAAGACTCCGGCAAGATATGACAAAACAGGAGAACAACATTATGATATTATTTCTGCCTTTATAAAATCAATTCGTGGGAGTGATCCAAATGCCGCCGTATATTGGCTAGCAAGAATGATTGAAGGAGGTGAAGATGTAAAATTTATAGCACGTAGATTACTAATTTCGGCTTCTGAAGATATAGGAAATGCAAATCCTACCGCCTTAATTCTGGCTAATAATACATTCCAAGCTGTTTCAGTAATTGGTAATCCAGAATCAAGAATTATATTAAGTCAATGCGCTGTATATTTAGCTAACTCTCCCAAAAGTAACGCTTCTTATATGGCAATAAACGAAGCGCAGAGCTTGGTAAGAACAACTGGAGATTTACCTATACCACTACATTTAAGAAATGCTCCTACTAAGTTAATGAAAGACCTTGATTATGGGAAAGATTATTTATATTCTCATAATTATCAAGGGAATTTTATTAATCAGGAATACATGCCTGACGAAGTAAAAAACACTAAATTATACGAACCAGGTAATAATGCTCGCGAAAATCAATTCCGAGAAACTTTAAAGCAACGTTGGAAGAATAAATACAATTATTAATAAAAAAGGAGATGTGTTTTAAACATCTCCTTTTTTATCAACTCTAGCCAATTCTAGAATTTAATATTATATGATTTAGTTATTTTTTTCTCACCTTCATAATATTCCGCTTTCCAAAAACCATTCACTTTATAAACAATGCCTTTTCTATTTTTTAAAATAAATACACTTTCTAATTCAGATCTTAGCATAACAAACACCTTTTCCGGTTTACTATTTACAAGTTGAAATCCATTATTTACTGGCTGTGCATATAACAATTCCAGCTTATCATTTTTAGCCAATTTATCGTCTTGAGATACTGAAATCACTGGAGTTGTAATAGGTTTATCAACTTTAACTTCTCCTTCCTTAACAGGTACGTATTTATACCTTAAGTTTTTAATAGAAACAAAAGTATTTCTTATCGACTCATGGTAAGCCTTTTTAAAATCTTTCAGTTTACTTCTACCCTCTTTTGATGTGAAAAGTATGTTGTTATTACAATCTCTTAATTCCACGAAGTTTTTCGTTACAAACATACTCGAAGCATCTTTAACCACTCCCGTTAATCCTAAACATCTATTTCTACTTAAATCATCTGGCAACGCCTCGTTATCTAAGTAAGCTTTAAAACCATACTTTTCAAATAAAAACTTGGTTAATGAACTCGTTTGATATTGATCATCCTTTTTTAAAAAGTCGAATCTAGTTGGAATAATGACGTATTTGTAACTATTAATTTTTTTCTGACCATAACCTGTTAAAGTTATCGCACAAAAAATAACGAAAAACACTTTGTTAATCTTCATTTATTATTTTTATTATTTTCAACGATGAATATAAGAATATTTGAAATTTATTTTATCTAAAAATTAAATTCACTCCTAATTGAAAAGAAGCTGTATTAGTATCTGCTAAATTTGGTAATCCAAAAATATTATCAACAATACCATAAATATTCACTTTTCCAATCTTAGCTGATAAGCCAGCCCCTATGTTTGTGTAGGAAAAATCATCAACAGTATAAGTAAACTTCCCCATTAATCCTCTTAAAAACCTTCTTTCATAAAATCCTGTAAGAGCTAATCTCGGTCCTGTAGGTCTGAATACTGAAAATACTTGCGCCCCTACTCCATTATCATAATAATCATTATAACTCATATCATAACAGTTTTCTTCCTTTCTAGTTTTACCCCAAACATGTTTAACTGAAGCGTTAAACTTTATAGGTCTCATTACAGAGTACGAATCTCTATTCTCTTCTGTTGGAACCTTTGACTTAAAATCATTACTTAAATCTTCCCAATAGTTGGTATTATTTCCATCATATTGAAATTCTATTCCTGAAAACGAATAACTTCCATTAATATTTGCATTCCTAATATCTTCTGAATAACCGATAAATCCGATATCAAGTAAACTAGCAGTTAACTCCGTATTTTCATCTAACTGGTAAGTAAAACCTAAATCTATTCCTAACCCTAAATTTCCACCTAAAAAGGAACGACCTAGCAAAGTACCAGCTTCAACCACTTCATCATTCTCATCATAAATTCCAGAACTATATCCAGTTGCGTTTATATTATTTAAAAAATGTCTGTAAATATTATCTTGCCCTAATCTTGTTGTAAAGCTCCCAGTATTATTGGTTGTCATAACATTCGCTACTCCAGAATAGATTTTTAATCGACCTCCAACATTTAATTTTTCACTGACCTTTCTTGACAATCCGAAGTGTAAAACACCTAGTGCTTCTGCTTTAAAGTTTCCCTGAGACAAGAAGAATTTCTTATTTAAGTATGCTGCATTTCCTTCATTCAATAATGTAAAAATATCTTTTGGTGCATTCCCAAAAATATCCACTTCTGTATAAAAACCTGCCGAAATAAAATTTTTCTCATCCAACCTGAATCCACCACTAACGACTTCTACTTGAGAATTAAATTGCAAATAATCATCAGCTGTAATTCTATTTAGCGCATTTCTAAATTTTATATTTGGATCTACTCCATCATTCCTAAAAATATCAGCAACTGTAACACCTGTTATTCCAGCCTGAAATGAGATTCCAGACAACAAAGGAATTCCAACTGTATATTTATAGTTTACTCTACTTCCAGGATTTAACAATAATGTCTGAGGAATTTTATCAAACTCATACAACACCTGTTTATTCTGAGCCACAGATGTTATTGATATTCCTGTAAGGAACATCATAAAAACTACTAACTTTTTCATTAATTTATTCCGAAATAAAAGGTTCCTGCTGATTTTAATATAAATGTTTTGTCATCATTGATGTCAATTATAGAACCATCAGTGCTTGGCAGTAACTCTAACGTTACTTCTATTTTAGTTGAGTTTAAAATATTATTATTTTCCGATAATATTATCTCTTCTTTAACTTTATATTTACTTACATTTGGACCCACTGCAATCTGGGGAATCCTATATGTTTCGTCATTTGCTTGATTTAAAAACCTAAAATCTATAGTAAATCTTCTATTGAACGGGTTGGTTATTTCAAAATCAATATCAACTTTTTTCAGTCTATCAGTAACAGAATTTTCAAATATTTCTACTCTTGTTACATCAGTAATTCTACCTATCTCTACACCCGTTGGGCTTACCAAAGAAGTTTGAGGTAGGTTCGAATAAATTAATGATCCGATATAAGTGGGGGTCAACTCTATGTCATCCGCTTGGTCAAAGTCCAAATCTTCTACACAAGATGACAAGCCAAAGGCGACAATAAAAAAAATAATACTAACAATTCTATACTTCATATTTATGTACATATATTTAAGGTTTCTTCTTTTTATTAATAAACTTGTTTAAATTTTAAACAAGCTAGAATATATTTCCCCCTAAAATTTGATTGTTCCCTATAAGTTAACGATATTTTACAAATATTGTTTTAATTCATGTAATGATTTCACAGCAACAAATTCATTTGAATCGTTTTTTTCATCTGCCAAATGAATCGCTTTCATTCCTACTTGCATAGCTCCTAAAACATCTGCCTCAAAACTATCACCAATCATAACAGACTCTTCCGCACCTGCCATTGCCTTTTCCATGGCATGTTCGAAAACCTTTGGGTTTGGTTTTTTAACACCAACACATTCAGAGGTTACAATAACATTAAAATAATGTGATATATCTGATTTTTCAAGTTTTTGTTTTTGAACCTCTTCAAATCCGTTGGTTATGATATGAAGTACATATTTTGATTTCAGATATTCCAACACTTCTACTGCTCCCTCTAATAAATTATTATAATTAGGTAAGTAATCAATATAATCTTTTGAAATAGTATTGATTAATTTATCAGAAATTTCGAAACCTAAATCGTCAAATGTTTCTCTTAATCTTTTATATCGCAATTCTTCCTTACTAATTTCATTATCTCTATATGACCTCCAATACTTCATGTTAATCGGTGAATAGATTTTAAAAAATTCTGAAAAGTCGATTGCAATGCTTTGTTCTTTAAATATTTGCTTAAATGTTAACTCAGAATTTGTTTCAAAATCCCATAAAGTATGGTCTAAATCAAAAAAAAGATGTTTTACATTAGTCATGGGCCAAATTTAAAGGTTTTATAATTTAAAAAGCTATTTTAGCATAAATTTAATATGTACTATTGGTAAAAAAAAAGCTTCATATACTATTTCTATGTGGTTGGTACCCTTCTCGAGTTTTACCACATAATGGAGACTTTATTCAACGTCATGCCGAAGCCGTAGGAGAATATAATTCCGTCTCAGTACTTCATATTATTTCAGATGGATCATTAAAAAAAGATATTGAAATTGAAATATCGAAAAGCAACAGCATTAAAACCTATATAGCTTATATAAAGATAGTTAAAAACCCGCTAAAAAAAGTACTTCTATTTAAAAAAGCCTTTAAACTATTGCTCAAAAAAATTGGAGATTTTGACGTTGTTCACTTGAATAAACTTTACCCTTTTGGTTTCTTTGCTTTATACTTAAAATGGTTTTTAAATAAGCCCTATATAATTTCTGAGCATTGGACAGGGTATCATAAGCCACAATCCAATAACATCGGTAAAATTGAACGCTATTTCACTAAACTTATAACTCTAAAATCTCATTTTATATGTCCCGTTTCCGATAACTTAAAAGAATCTATGATTTCTTTAGGTTTTAAGGGAAATTACCATAAAGTTCCAAATGTTGTTGATTGTAATTTGTTTAAACCAAGCGAGCAAAAGGAAAAGATTTTTACCATTATTCATGCATCTAGTATGAATAATTCTCACAAGAATATCAATGGGATTTTAAAAGCTGTAAAGAAGTTTTCTATAGAGGTAAGTAAATTTCAACTTTTATTGATCGGTGATAATTCGCTTCAGTATGAGGAAGAAGTAAAAAACTTAGGGCTGAGCGAAAATGTAAAGCTTCTTGATCATCAACCACACTCCGAAATCGCATTACAAATAAGTAAAGCCCATGTGTTTGTTCTTTTTAGTAATTATGAAAATTTACCCTGTGTAATATTAGAGAGTTTTTCTTGCGGTACCCCTGTTATTAGTACTGATGTTGGAGGAATATCTGAATATTTTCCTGATGAATTCGGTTTTCTTATAAAGCCAAAAGATGAAAAGGCTTTAACAGATGTTTTATTAAAAATTCGTGGTTCCTTCTTGTTTAATCAAAGGGATATGCACAACTACGCCGTTATTAACTTCAGCAAAAAAAGTATCGCAAATCAGTTTAATTTACTTTACCTAAAAGCTCTAAATGAACCATCTTAAAAAGTACATAATAGATTTCCTATATAGATCAGGAGGGTATATATTTTTTGCTACTATATTCTCAAGGGGGCTATCATTTCTCACCTCTTGGATTACCTTACAACTAATTCCTAATAAAGAGCTCGGAGAAGTCCTATATTCTTGGAATATTATTTCTTTTCTAATGCCTCTTATTGGCTTTGGATTACATCAAAGTTATATTAGATATGGCGCTCTTCCTGAAAATAGTGCCAACAACGATTTTCTATTTTCATATATTGTTAAAAAGGGGGTAATTGCATCAATAGTTTTAACTTTGATTACTTCGATTTGCAGCTTTATCATTCCTTTTGAATTCAGGAATTCCGGAATTTATCTTAGCGCAATGTCTCTTGTATTTGCTCCGGCATTTTTAATTGAGGCTTTAAAAACAAAAGCTCGATTAACACATAAAAACAAAAAGTATGCCTTCATTGACATTAGCTATAATTCCTTGCTTATACTAATGGTTATTTTTTTAAGTTACTTCTTAAAAGAAATTGGATATATAATCGCTCTAATTATTACTCCAACGCTATTATTACTTTTTTATCTAAAAACTTTTTTCAATGGTAACACCGCGAATCGTCCTAACTTCATAAACCGAGAGTTTTGGAAATACGGTTTTTATGCCAGTCTTTCGAACGTTGCTACCCTTTTATTATTCTCAGTAGATATTTTACTAATTGGGAACATACTAGAGCTTCCAGAAAAGGTTACCGCTTTTCGATACATAACCCTTATTCCATATAGCATCCTCTTTTTACCAAGAGTTTTTATTGCTACAGATTTTGTAAAGTTTACGGAAAACATAAGGGATAAAACATATGTCTTTAGATATATAAAAAACTATATTCTTTTATTCTCAATAATTAGTATTTTCTTCCTTTTTATTGTTGTTTCTTTTGGAAACAACTTACTGAGTTTTTTAGATTCTACTTTCGTTATATATACTGATAGCTTTGTGATAGTAGCAATTGGGGTTGTCGGCATCCTGACTTTAAGAGGATTGTTCGGTAATTTATTATCCTCAATAGGGAAAGTTCGATTTAACTACTACATTATGTTTATTGCAATTATTCTGAATATAATCTCAAATTACTTCTTAATTCCTATTTTTGGCATCAAAGGAGCGGCTTTTACTTCTGCTGTTCTCCTTTGGTTTACAGGTATAGCTTCTTGTTTGGGCTTTTTCTTTTTTTATAAAAAATACATTAACGCTTAATTAATTTTAAAAGCTTAGGTAAATTGTTATATGCTAATTGAACATAGTTTTCATCTTTTGCCCCAAAACTTTTATAATATTTTGCAATATTTCTCATTGATGAACCACCAAAATCAAAAACATCGTAGTTCTTCTCATATCTATAAACAGCTCTATCATTCATAAATGTATTAGCCCCGTTTTTTCTATTCTTGAAATCCGAAGAGCACACCAATTCTGTGATTCTATTTCTTTGTTTCAAAAAGAAAGCTCCAGATACCAAATTACCTTTTTTGTCGTATATAGTAAGTAACTCTCCTACTTTCTTTTCAATACATACCTGCATAAGTGTATGTAAATTTTGGTAATCTGATTCTTTTATTTTATGAACCTTCTTTCCCACGTTGTGTTTAAACAGTTTTATAAAACGAGAAGGGTTATCACCCCAATGTTCCGTTAAGTCTGCTTCTAAAGATTTTTTTAATTCTCTTTTCCTATTTCGATTATAGCCCCCCTTGATTGTTTCATAGTCTTTTTTGAGCGATATAACTTGGAGTTGTTTTTCCTTCTGAAACTTGTTTAACATACTGAATGAATTTTTCACATTCATTCTTAGTTCAACAAATCGAAAATCATCGAAAACCTCGATTAAAAATTCATTCTCATCTTCAATCTGCTTTGAATAAATTCCTAACTGTATTATCCAAAGAGGAGGATAAACATATTTAATAAACATTTTCTTTCTCCAAGGTACTGGCATTACAGCCTCATAGTCATTGAGAACATATGCCCCCCATTGTTCACATACAATATCTAAATACCATGAATACCCAAATATATTATACTGAATGGCATTTTCAATACAATAATTATATTTTTCAATATCTAGATTGTCCCTTTCAAAATATGTTATCATTAACTCTTCACAATTTTTAGCATCGAACCATACAACCTACTCCATCCACGCCATCGTTGATAGCCACTTAAACTTTCATTATGAAATAAAGTAATAAATACGCCATTAACTCTTTTTACTTCGTTTTTCAAATCTCTTATTTTACCCAACGCTCTTTTAGGTGTTAACTTCATATAATCATTAAGAGTCGTATCCATTACGGCAAACGGAAAAACCTTTAAAGGTGTTTGAATTTCAAAATCAATGTCATAAAAGTAGAATGGCGTACAAGTACTCGCCCTAAAACCAGCCATACTTGCATACCCCATAGAGTAATCTTCAGTTATTTCTAAATCAATCAGCTTTTGATAAGTATCAGGCAACGTAAAACGTAAATAATGCTGGCGAGAACGGGTTGCAGGAATATTTGTAATTGCTTCCAATCTTTCTTTCTCCTTTTTTAGCATTTCTGTATTTTTCATGGTGTAATAAGAAGGATGTAAGCCCACCCTCGCATAATCTACCATATCTTTTATCAATAATTTGAATTTAGATTTAGAAGCTGAAACATTGGTATCATATGAAGTATAATCACCAATTAAAAAGAAAAAAATAGTTCTTACATCATGTTCCTTTTTGAAGTTAATAATCTTTTGAAAGGTATCAAAAGGATCTTTTTTAATATTAAATCGAACCGCAAATCGATCCCATAAATTAAAAACTTTGACTTGGTAAGCATCCTTCAAAAAGCCCCCAACAGTTCTAACAAAACTTTTATACTTATATGCATAAGCATTATCTACATCAATAGTAGAAATATATTGATATGAACGATTTTTATATCCGTAATCAGGAAATCTTCTTTTTAATTCAGTCAAAAATTTATATGCCCATATATCGATAACTGGTTTTTCCAAAAAACCATTCTTATAAGCTAAGCTTTCAATAGCTTTAAACCGCCCAAATTTATCCTTAATATGTGGCAAATACTCTTCATACCTGGATATTAAATAAAAACTAGCGGAAAATATATCAAAAGGTATATCAGACTTTTCGCCTTGTAAAAAAAAGCAAGGAACTCCTTCCCAATTACTCAATGTTATCTCAATGTCTTTTATTCCTTGTTGAAAAAGTAACTCATGACTTTTTACAAAAAACTCTTTACCTAAAGCTACCTTAGTATATGAAAATTTTGGACCATTATGAGCCACAAACTCTTCCACTTTCATCGTAAAATCGATAGGTATTTGAAGAATTCTTGTCAATATATGTTTAAATATATATCGAACTCTTGGAGTCAATTTGTGGGTATATATTAAAAGCATTGTTGTTTTATCTATGGAAGAAACCTATAAGATTCCTTCATCCGCAAAGCTAAAATACGTTTTTTCACTTATTATTAGATGATCTAATAATTTTATATCAAGTGTTGAGGAGGCTACCTTAATTTTATTAGTTAATTCAATATCTGCTTTACTTGGGCTTAGCTTCCCTGAGGGATGATTGTGACATAGAATAATTCCAACTGAGTTTAATTCCATAGCTTTCTTAAAAATAATACGAACATCTACCAAAGTTGCCGTTAAACCTCCTTTACTTATTTGTTGTTTTGAAATAACTTTATTCGCATTATTTAAATACAACACCCAAAACTCCTCATGATCCAAATCATATAAGACTG
Source organism: Tenacibaculum xiamenense (assembly GCF_964513065.1). Taxonomy (NCBI): domain Bacteria; kingdom Pseudomonadati; phylum Bacteroidota; class Flavobacteriia; order Flavobacteriales; family Flavobacteriaceae; genus Tenacibaculum; species Tenacibaculum xiamenense. Next base: position 306,368 of record NZ_CAZEQU010000034.1, on the reverse strand, counting down.
GACCTATTATTGGCATTACTTCACTTGAACTTGTTATTTTAGGTAAGAACGCTTTATCTTCAAATTGCCTTCTTTTTCCAAATTCAAGCGCAGTAACAATAGTTATTGCCTTCGCTTCCCCTATTCCTTTAAATTGCATCAATTCTTCTATAGATAACTTTGACAATTTATTCAAATTGTTGTTAATGTATCTTAAGATTCTTTTGGATAAATCAACAGCACTTTCTTGCCTATTTCCAGACCCTATTAAAATAGCCATAAGCTCTGCATCTGAAAGAGATTCTTTACCTTTTAGCAGCATTTTTTCACGTGGTCTATCATCAAGAGCCCACGATTTTATCGATAACTTTTTCATTTGTGCAATTCATTTAATTTTTGATAAATATAAATCATTTTTTGCACAACCGAAACAAGCACAGTATCTTTGTGTGCTATCTTTTTTTATTTTTTGATATGAAAATAATCATAGCCGGAGCCGGAGACGTAGGCTTTCATTTGGCTAAATTGTTATCTTACGAATCGCAAGATACGTACATCATCGATTTCGATGGAGATAAACTAAATTATATAAACAATCACTTAGATGTTATTGCTAAAAAAGGTGATGCTACCTCTATTAAACTTTTAAAAGAAGTAGGAATTGACAGTGCCGATTTACTCTTAGCAGTTACTGACAGCCAGAACACCAATTTTACTATATCGGTTATAGGTAAAGCTTTGGGGGCTAAAAAAACGATTGCCAGAATCAGTAATCCTGAATTTTTAAGCAATGAAATTGTTAATTTCAAAGGTTTTGGAGTAGATTTTATGATATCGCCTGAAGAATTAGCTGCCAAGGAAATAAAATTGTTATTAAATCAATCATCTTTTAATGATACTGTTGCCTTTGAAAATGGAGTTTTCAATGTAATGGGTACCACTTTAGGCTATAAATCTCCTATTTTAGATTTAACTGTTAAAGAGGCAAAGGATAAGTTTTGTTTAGTAGATTTTATTACCATTGCTATTAAACGTGAAGGAGTTGCTCAAACAATTATTCCTAGAGGAGATTCTACCTATAAATTAAATGATCAGGTTTATTTTTCCGTACCAAGCTATAGTATTAATAAACTATATGAAATTATAGGTAAGGAACATATCGACATTAAAAATGTAATGATTCTTGGAGGTAGTAGAGTTGGGAGAAAAACAGCGAGAAAACTTTGCAAGGACAACTTCAAAGTAAAACTTATTGAAAAAAATAAGGAAAAAGCGTTTCAATTAGCTGAAGAATTACGCCATACACTTGTAATCTATGGAGATGGTAGAGATTTAGAATTGTTAGAAGAAGAAAACATCCGTGAAATGGACGCTTTTGTTGCTGTTACTGGTGATTCGGAAACCAATATCATGTCTTGTTTAGTCGCTAAATCAAAAGGAGTTAAGAAAACCGTAGCACTTGTTGAAAACATGGACTACATCAATATATCTCAAACTATTGGTATTGACACTTTAATTAATAAAAAATTAATTGCTGCAAGTAATATTTTCCGTCATATTCGTAAAGGCGAAATTTTAGCTTTAGCCAATCTTCATAACGTTGACGCCGAGGTGTTTGAATTTGAAGTTCAACCTGACGCTAAGGTTACTAGGAAAATTATTAAAGAATTAAGATTTCCGAGAGAAGCAATTATTGGAGGTGTAATTAGAGATGGAAAAGCATTGATGTCTTTTGGTGATTTTCAATTACAAAGTGGAGATAAAGCCATTGTTTTCTGTTTACCAGAAGCAATATCAATTGTAGAAGACTTATTTAATTAGATGGAAAATCTAAACTTTAAAATTATTTATCGCTTTTTAGGTATAACGGCGGTTTTAAACGGTTTATTTATGTGGATGGCCGTTCCATTTAGCTTATACTTTGAAGAAGATCAAGCATTAGGAATTTTAAACGCGGGAATAATTACCATAACTATAGGCGCCTTATTATTCTTTTTTAACAAACCTGATTCAAAAAATATTCAGACCAAAGAAGGATACTTAATAGTTACTCTAGGTTGGCTTATGTTAACCTCAACAGGAATGCTTCCTTATTTATTAACTGGTTCCATCCCTTCTGTTACAGATGCCTTTTTCGAAACTATTTCGGGATATTCCACAACTGGATCTTCAATACTTAAAGACATTGAATCTATGCCAAAGGGAATACTTTTTTGGCGAAGTGCAACCCACTGGATTGGTGGAATGGGAATTATTGTTTTAACCATTGCTATTTTACCTTTATTAGGTATTGGAGGTATGCAACTTTTTATGGCGGAAGCTCCTGGTCCATCTGCTGATAAACTACACCCTAGAATTACAGATACAGCCAAGAGATTATGGCAAATTTATGTACTTTTAACAGTGGTTGAGTTTTTACTTTTGAAACTAGCAGGCATGACATGGTTTGATGCCATTAATCATTCAATGGCCACTGTAAGTACTGGTGGATTCTCAACGAAAAATGCGAGCATCGCACATTGGAATGGCATGCCAATGATTCAATACATTATTATCTTCTTTATGTTTGTTGCCGGAACCAATTTTGTTTTAACTTATCATGCCCTTAAAGGTGAGGTAAACAAAGTTTTGCGAAATGAAGAATTCAAATATTATATGTTCAGTATTATCGGAATTTCAATGATTATTGCGGTAACAATTATCTTCTTTCAAGATCCTAATTTACAAACTTCCATAGACCACCCAATGATCTATGGCGAAACTGAAAGTGCAATACGACATTCGTTATTTTCGGTTATCTCAGTAGTTACAACTACGGGCTTTGTCTCTGCTGATTTTACGATGTGGAGTTTCTTTGTAACGGGTATATTTTTTGCCCTATTTTTTGTTGGAGGTTCGGCTGGATCAACCTCTGGTGGTGTAAAAATTGTTAGACATATTGTAATGCTAAAAAATAGCTTTTTGGAGTTTAAAAAATCATTACACCCGAATGCTATTATACCAGTAAGATACGATGGAAAAGCAGTAAATCAATCTATTGTTTTTAACATACTTTCTTTCTTTATTTTATATATGCTTATCTTTATTGTAGGCACAGTAATCCTAGCTTTTTTAGGTCTTGATATCAAATCTGCTCTAGGAGCATGTGCTTCTTCTTTAGGTAATATTGGACCCGCCATTGGAAGCGTAAGCCCTGTAGATAACTTTTCGCATTTATCTATTGGAGCAAAATGGTTCTGTTCATTTTTAATGCTCATTGGGCGATTAGAATTATTTACAGTATTAATTTTATTAACACCCTTTTTCTGGAGAAAAAACTAACCTGATTTCCAGCACATTAATCAAAAAACAAACTTTCGTTCCAAAAATTAGCACTCTTACGCCTAAAAAGAGTACGCTCATGCTATAACAACCTCTAGTTATGTACAAAAGAAATAACTTTGTATACAGGAAAACAAAATATTTTTTGAGGTAGATAATATTTCCTATATTAACAGAAGTATTAATTTACTCATAACCAAATAGAACATTAACTACTAAATCAATTTACAATGGATGAACCAATGTTAGCGCAAATAATTTTATTTGCTGGCAACTTTGCTCCAAGGGGTTGGGCATTTTGCGATGGACAAATCTTAGCAATTTCTTCTAATCAGGCTTTATTTTCTCTTTTAGGAACTACTTATGGTGGAGATGGAAGAACTTCTTTTGCTTTACCAGATCTTAGAAGTAGAGTTCCTGTACATCAAGGACGCGGACCAGGATTATCTAACTATCAATTAGGAGCTAGAGGCGGTGTTGAAACCGTAACCTTAACTGTTAATCAAATTCCTTCTCACACTCACCTTGCACAGACTACAGCCAATCTTTATGGACAGAGTGCTAGTGGTGATGATGACACTATAGGTACAGGAGTAGTTCTTGCTAGTGGATCAGGTACAGGTTCTGAAGTATATACTTCTCAAGCCGCTAATACTAAAATGGGAGACAGCTCAATTATTGCTCAAACAACGGTACTCAATCAAGGAGGGAGTCAATGGCATACCAACGTGCAACCTTTTCTTGCTTTAAACTATATTATTGCAACACAAGGTATATTCCCGAGTAGAAATTAAAACACGTTTTTTAAACAATATTTAAACTCAAGTTGTGATAGTTATCTTTTAATAATCACAACTTATTGGAGTTTTATATTATCACAAAACACTTTACAAAATATTTAAAAGATGATACCTGCTTATTCAGTGTTGAAGAGGAGAAATTGCAAATTCTAAATGCTAGATTCAACTTTTCCCTATGAATTTTGGGTATTCTGATAACCAAAACCAATTAAATTAATTATTATGAATCCATTTATAGGTCAAATTATGTTGTTCGCTGGAAACTTTGCTCCAAGAGGTTGGGCACTTTGTGACGGACAACTACTCGCAATAAATAGCAATACAGCCTTATTTTCCATCCTAGGAACTACGTATGGTGGTGATGGAAGAACCTCTTTTGGTTTACCTGATTTAAGAGGAAGAGTGCCAATGGGCCCTAGAACAGGTCCTGGTTTGTCTCCTAGAGTCTTAGGACAACGAGGAGGTATTGAAGAAGTTACTTTAAATGTTTTACAGATTCCTTCTCATTCACATATAGCTCAAACAACAGCCAACCTTTACGGACAAAGTGCATCAGGTGATGAAGATACCCTAGGTCCAGGAGTTGTTTTAGCAAGTGGTTCGGGTACAGGCTCTGAAATATACTCAAGTACAACAGTTAACACTCAAATGGGAAATTCAATTGTTGCTAGTACTACCTTAAATAATACAGGAGGTTCTCAATCTCATGACAATATTCAACCATATTTAGCATTAAACTACATCATCGCTTTATATGGAACTTATCCAGCTAGAAATTAAAATATTTTTATTACTAAATCATAAACTACATTAAACATGAAAAAAATTACCTTTTGGTTTCTAATTGTTTTCACGATACTTAACTCCATACCAATCGTCAATGCACAAACCATTATTCATCAACAAGATTTCGAAGGTTCAGACTTTTCTGGATACGCTCTTGGTAATGGTGATACTGGAACAGATTATGCTTCGCAAGTTTTCAAAACAGACGGTGCCGACTATATTAGACGAGATATACCATCAAATTTTACTTTTGCTGGAACTATTACTGGCAATAATACCAATATGATTGGTGGAGAAGATATTAATTTTCTAAATGGAGGTTTTAATGGACATTCTTATATTGAATTAGACCCCGTTAATATTAGTGGAAAATCAAATCTTACTATAGATATTGATGTAGCCTTTCCCAATACTCTTAACACAAGATATGAAGTCGACGATTTTTTAATTGTTGATTATCGAATTGATGGTACAGGAAGTTACACTAGTATTTTGGCTTTTTATGGTAATCCTGGAACACTTGGATTAACTCGTGATGATAATTTAAGTGGAGCCATTGATGGAGGAGAAACTACTTTTGTCAATACCGCTATGACCTCTTTTAATTTAGATTTAGATGCCATTACTGGAAGCACTGTAAGCGGTAATACTATTGAAATAAGAGTGCGCTTTTCTATGCCAGAGTCTCACGAGGAGTTTGCATTTGATAATATAGTACTAAAAGGAACTAGTTCTTGTACTGATCCAGATGTACCAACGGTTACAGCCGCAGCCTCACCTATATGTACTGGGGGAAATACCAACTTAAATATTACAGGTAACTTAAACGATGCTACCAATTGGCATATTTATACAGGTTCTTGTGGAGGGACTCAAATAGGAACTACCGCTACTGGTACCTTTAATGTAAGCCCAACAACCACTACAACTTATTATATCCGTGGTGAAGGAGGGTGCGTGACTCCTGGAAGCTGTGGAAGTGTAACTGTTACTGTAAATAATTTAGATGATGCTTCTTTCTCATATGGAGCTTCTTCTTATTGTGTTGACGCTTCTGACCCATCTCCTACTATTACGGGATTAACTGGAGGATCTTTCTCGTCAACTGCTGGTTTAAGCATTGCTTCGAATGGAACTATTGATGTTTCAGCGTCTACACCTGGAACATATACCGTTACTTATACAACAGCTGGAACGTGTCCGAACTCTGCAACTGCTAGTGTTACTATTAACGCGTTAGATGACGCTTCATTCAACTATAGTGCTTCAGCTTATTGTGTAGATGCTTCTGATCCTTCGCCAACTATTACTGGTTTAACTGGAGGATCTTTCTCGTCAACTGCTGGTTTAAGTATTGCTTCGAATGGAACTATTGATGTTTCAGCATCTACACCTGGAACATATACAGTTACTTATACAACAGCAGGAACGTGTCCGAACTCTGCAACTGCTAGTGTTACCATTAATGCTTTAGATGACGCTTCATTTAACTATGGTGCTTCTGCGTATTGTGTAGATGCTTCTGATCCTTCTCCGACTATTACTGGATTAACGGGAGGTTCTTTCTCATCAACTCCTGGTTTAAGCATTGCTTCAAATGGAGCTATTGATGTTTCAGCGTCTACACCTGGAACATATACTGTTACTTATACAACAGCAGGAACGTGTCCGAACTCTGCAACTGCTAGTGTTACTATTAATGCGTTAGATGACGCTTCTTTTAACTATGGTGCTTCTGCGTATTGCGTAGATGCTTCTGATCCTTCTCCGACTATTACTGGTTTAACTGGAGGTTCTTTCTCGTCAACTGCTGGTTTAAGCATTGCTTCAAATGGAACTATTGATGTTTCAGCGTCTACACCTGGAACATATACTGTGACTTATACAACCGCTGGAACATGTCCGAACTCTGCAACTGCTAGTGTTACCATTAATGCTTTAGATGACGCTTCATTTAACTATGGCGCTTCAGCTTATTGTGTAGATGCTTCTGATCCTTCGCCAACTATTACTGGATTAACTGGAGGTTCTTTCTCATCAACCGCTGGTTTAAGTATTGCTTCGAATGGAACTATTGATGTTTCAGCTTCTACACCTGGAACATATACTGTGACTTATACAACAGCGGGAACGTGTCCGAACTCTGCAACTGCTAGTGTTACCATTAATCCTTTAGATGATGCTTCTTTTAGTTATGCAGCTTCATCATACACAACAGAAGATTCTGATCCTTCTCCAACTATTACTGGGTTAACTGGAGGTTCATTCTCGTCAACCGCTGGATTAAGTATTGCTTCAAATGGAACTATTGATGTTTCGGCTTCTACACCTGGAACATATACTGTTACTTACACAACTGCTGGAACATGTCCAAATTCATCAACTTTTAATATAGACATATATTACAATACTTATACTTGGACTGGAAGTGCTGGTAACAGCTGGAGTAATGCTTCCAACTGGAACAATAACGTTGTTCCTCATACTGGAGGAAATGTGGTTATCCCTAATGGGTTAACAAACTATCCTACAGCTACATCTGGTGTAACCGTTAACAGTATAACTTTAAACAATGGTGCATCATTTATCGCTCAATCTTCTGTTAATGGAACTGTTACTTATACTAGAAACCTACCAACTACGAATTGGTATTTAGTTTCTGCTCCTGTTGCTGGAGAAACGCTGCAAGATGTTTTGGCAAATCATATTTTCGCTTCAGGAACGGGTGGTAACTTAGGTTTAGGATACTATAGTAATGTTACAGGACCAGCTTGGCTTTACGCACAGGCGGGACAACTAGGAACCATTGCAAATGGAATTGGTGTTTCAGTAAAATTAGCGTCTGCTGGAGACTTGACAATCTCTGGAACAATAAATACTTCTAACGTACTTACTCCAATTTCAGGTGGTACAAGAACAAACTTTAATTTATTAGGAAACCCATTTACATCTTATGTAAACTCGGCTACTTTCACAGCGGATAATACAGGGGTTCTATCAGAAGAAACAATTTGGTTGTGGGACGGTACACAATATGTAACATACAATGTTATCTCGCCAATTGAATTAGCTCCTGGTCAAGGTTTCTTTGTTGAAGCTGCTTCTGCAGGTAGTACAAATGTTACTTTTGCTTATGCAAATCAAAGTCATCAGACTACAGATACTTTTATGAGAAGTTCAGAAAGTTCTTATCCAACTTTCGAATTGTTTGTTGAAAGACAAGATGAGAAAAAGTCTACTAAAGTATTTTATGTAGATGGAAAAACAACATCTTTCGATAATGGGTATGATTCTAAAATGTTCAATGAAGATACTTCTGATTTAAAAATATACTCAGAGTTAGTTACAAATAACGAAGGAAAAAAGTTAGCTATTCAAACATTACCTAATAGTGATTTTGAAAACATGATTATTCCAGTCGGAGTTAAAGCAAAAACTGGAGAAATAACAATCTCTGCTAATGCATTAAACCTTCCTACTGATATTAAAGTTTTCTTAGAAGACAGAGTAAATGAAACTTTTACTAACCTATCAGAACAAGACTATTCAATCACATTAACAGAGAGTATCGATGGAATTGGACAGTTTTATATCCATACAACTAGACAGGTTTTAAGTAACGATCCAACTCAATCTTTAAGTAATGTAAGTGTTTACAAATCTTCTAACAGTACAATTACAATTGCTGGATTAAAAACAGAAAAAGCTACGTTAGCTTTATACTCAGTAGTTGGAAAGAAAATTATGACTACTAAATTTGATTCTAACGGAACTACTAATGTTACTATACCTGATTTACCAACAGGAATTTATTTAGTAGAGGTTCGTTCTGATTTAGGAAAAGTAAGTAAGAAAATTATTATTGAGTAATTACAATTTTGACGACAAATGAAAAAACAAAGTAACAATACAGATATTTCACGTAAAGAAGCTCTTAAAAAAATTGGAAACTATGGTAAATACACAGCCCTAACGGCTTTAGGAACATATTTATTATTAAACCCAAAGAAAGCTCAAGCTCAAAGTCCTGAAGCACCTGGAGAAGACTTCTAATAATTCGCTTTATAAAACTAAAACCTCAAGCTTCAACTTGAGGTTTTTTTTTTATTTAAACAACTGATTAACCGAACTTAAAAACAAAAAAAAGTTTCAAAAACTACTTTTGTTATAGATATTTCTTTACTTTTAAGCTATGCTATGGATTTGAATACTCGTCTTTTTTCTAAAGGTGATTAAACTTTCCAATACATATTATTATTCAATTTAAAATCTAGTAAAAAAAGTCTATGAACAAAATCTACTTTTACAAGATGATTACATGTGCTATGTTAGTATTTTTCTGCACACGATCATCTTACGGACAAGGCCATGAAACCTTTGATAATATCGATACTAGTTCTTCTACTCGATATAAAACAAGAACTTGGACAGGCAACGATGGGTCTATTTGGACAGCTACTAATTCTCGAACGAATGGAGCCGATATTAATGGAACCGCAGCTGGTCTTAATGATGACACAGCAAACACCTATGTTGAGTCAGGCACAATTCCCAATGGAATTCAATCAATAACCTTAACCTTTAAACAATTCTTCTCAGGAACTGATTCTGGTACATTAACTATTTATATTAACGGCTCGGAAATTGGAACTGTATCTTACAATGGAGATGAAAACTCTCCTGCAACAACTGCTTCTATTAATAATATTAATATAGCAGGTAATTTCGTTCTTAGAATAACTAACAAGATAGGAGGTGACAACGGTGGAGGTGATAACCGTATTGCCGTTGACGATGTTATTTGGACAGCCTACTCAACTTCAAATCCAACCGTTGGTTTCGAATCTAGCTCGAGCGTTAAGACGGAAACTAATAATCCATTCAATACAATGATACCTATTAAAATGGTTAATTACGATTCAAATGTTACAATAAATTTATCCATTGATGAAAGTAGCACAGCCGAAGCTAGTGATTATGTGCTAAACACAACTTCCTTAAATTTTAATGATAACGGAACAAAATATGTTTCCTTAGATATAAACCATGATACCGACATTGACAATGAAACTATTGTCTTGAATTTGATTGTTACTAACGGAACCGCTGACATTTCAATTTCCGAACATACAATATCTATATTAGACGATGACAAGGCATTGGTTATAAATGAAATTCATGCAGACCCCGATTCTTCTAATGGTGACGCAAATGGTGATGGAATAATTGATACAGCTGATGATGAGTTTATCGAAATATATAATAATAGTGGAACTGATTTGGATATATCAAATTGGCTATTACAAGATGCTACCAAAATACGACATACGTTCCCTAACGGCACCATTATTCCAAAAGAAGAAACTATCGTAATTTTTGGCGCGGGAACCCCCGTAACGGTTCCAGGATTAGTTCAAGTAGCATCTTCTGGCTCTTTAGGTCTAAACAATAGTGGAGATATTATCTCTATTAAAGATGAAAACAACAATTCCATTTTAGTCGAAACATATTCCTCTGCAGGAAATAATCAATCTATAGCCAGAAATAATGATGTTCATGGATCTTTTGTAGATCACTCAGAGATTACGACCAATCCTGGTTTATTTTCTCCTGGAAGAAATAACAGTAATAATACAGCATTCTCGTCAAAAATAAAATGGGTTGGAATAACTGACAATAACTGGAACACTTCGACGAACTGGCTTGACGGCAATATTCCCTCCTATAACTCCGATGTAGTTATCCCTTATGGTTTAACAAACTACCCTAACGTTTCTAGTCCTGTTAGCATAAATTCTTTAAAAATGAACTCAGGAACCTCTTTAATTGCAAATGCGAATCTTATCGGTAATGTTACCTATGAAAGAAATTTACCAACTTCAAATTGGTACTTAATTTCTTCCCCTCTTTCTGGAGAAACAATTGAAAACTTAATTAATAATCATACGTTTTCTTCTGGAACAAATTCAAATATTGGTATAGCTCCATATAAAAATGATGGTACCTCTTGGAATTATCAAACAATAAATTCAACAGGATATTTAGTTCCAGGTCAAGGAGTTTCTGTAAAATTGGCTTCCCCTGGCTCTATTTCTTTTACAGGAACCTTAAACAATGAAAATGTGGGTTTTCCAATTACCCAAAACGTAAATAATTTTAACCTAATTGGAAATCCATTTACCTCTTATGTTAATTCAGCTACATTCGCCACTTCAAATACGACATTATTGTCGGAAGAAACTATCTGGCTTTGGAATGGTGAGCAATATGTAACCTATAACGCTGCATCACCAATTGAATTAGCTCCAGGGCAAGGATTTTTTATTGAAGCTTCAGAAAATGGTAATTTAATATTCGACGTTTCGAACCAAAGTCATCAAACCAACGATACTTTTGTAAGGAATTCAGTAAAATCTTATCCCACTTTTGAGTTATTCATTGATAGTAAAGGAAAACAAAAATCTACGAAGGTGTTTTTTATAGATCATAAAACCACAGGTTTTGATAATGGTTATGATTCGAAATGTTTTAGTGAAGATACTTCCGACCTAACTATATTTACTCAATTGATTTCAGACAATAAAGGACAACAATTAGCCATTCAAACTTTACCTAATAACCATTATGAAACTTTAGAAATTCCTATTGGAATAAAATCTAAAGCTGGGCAAGTTACGTTTTCTGCTACAGCATTAAATTTTCCTGCTGATATAAAGCTAATATTAGAAGATAGAGTCAATAAGTTTTTTATAAATTTATTTGAACGAGCTTATCCAGTTGTTCTAAATGAAGAAGTCGATGGATTTGGCCAATTTTACATACACACTAAAAAGAAAACACTAGACATTACTCCTCTTGAACTATTAAACAACGTTAGTATTTACAAATCAACTAATAATTCTATTACAATTACTGGACTACAAACAAAAGAAGCTCCTTTATCATTATACTCAATTATTGGAAAGAAAATTATGAGCACCAAGTTTAACTCTAATGGAAACACAACAATTAAAATACCACAGTTATCAACTGGAGTTTATTTGATAGAAATATATTCTTCATTAGGAATGATTAGCAAGAAAATAGTTATTAAGTAATTACAATTAAAAGAAAATGAAAAAAGAAGTCAACAAAAACATATCAAGAAAAGAAGCTATTAAAAAAATAGGGAATTACGGTAAATATACAGCTCTTTCCTCATTAGGAATGTACATTTTACTTAATCCCAAAAAGGCACAGGCTCAGAGCCCAGATGCCCCCGGTGAAGGATTTTAAAACTAAAAAATCAACATTTATAAAGCTCGATGGAAAATCGAGCTTTATTCATTAATGAACTTTCAAATCAAAATTGCTTTCATATCACCACAATGTAAAAAAACACACAACTACCTAACTACAAGAAACTTACACTAACCCACAGTAAAAAAGACTTGATCTATATTTAATCCTTTTTCATTCTTTTGCTAGTATCTTTAAATTAAGTTCATATCCGATAAACTATGGCATATAGTTTGAGATAATGAAAATCACCTTAAATAATTAATTAAAAATATATAGTTATGATTACTGATTTAACCTTAACAAAGCTATCGTTCAAAAATGCAGGATATGATTCGTTTTTAAACGCTATTCATTATAATTTTATACATCCAACCAAAGGAAAATTTATTGCTGTTATGCCTGATAAATACTCAGAAGTACAGGTTGATTCCGTTGACTACACCATCAATCTTGTATTCAGTAACCTACAAGACTTAAAAGAATGGATATTAGATAAAATATAAAAAAGAGGTGAATTAACATTCACCTCTTTCTATTTTACTTTACTTCTAAAAAACTCTTTTTAATTAAAACGTATATTTTTATAGCTTTCTCCTATTATCATCTGATTTAGTATCAATTAATTTATTGTAAGGATCTACCCCTACCTCTACTGGCTTCTGATCAACAATAAGAGTGATTTTGTTGTTAATTTGAGTGATTTTATGTTTTTTCAAATATAACTCTACTTCTTCTTTTTTACCATCTACATCTTTCTCTCCAAAAATTCCAATATCAATATAATCGTTTAACGGAACTGATAATATAGGCTTTCTCATTTTTTCCGTTTTGTAAGAAATAGTATCACCCATTTTTTCTCCAAAGTATCGTTTACCTTTATCATCATTTCTATATTTACTTACATTAAACTCAATATCTACTTGATACTTGCCACCTCCTAATTCTTTCGAACTAACATCTATAATTCGATTTCTGTACAACGTAATAGTTTCAAACATATCTTTAATGGTATACTCTAAGCTATCTGGTACTACTTTTCTAATATAATCTACCATTTCAATGGAGGTTGTATAAGGAGGAGATTGAAACTTTACTTTATCAACATATTCTTTCAAAGCTCCGTTTAACTTATCCTCACCTATATAATCACTCAAGGCATAAAGTACTAAAGAACCTTTTTGATAATGAATATAACCCTGTCCGTCATTATACATTAGAGGCTTTTCTCTTTTTCTCTCAAAAGTTCTTCTTGTTAAGTAATTATCTAAAGACTTCTTTAAGAACTTTCTCATTTCATTTTTACCAGCTTTATGCTCTAACACCTTCAATGAAACATATTCAGAAAGACTTTCTGATAACATGGTAGCACCTAATACATCTGCTCCAATTACTTGATGAGCCCACCATTGATGCGCTAACTCATGTACAGTAACCGAAAATGGATAATCAACTCCTTCATCTTCTTTATTTACATCTGCTATAAATCCTATAGATTCTGAAAAAGGGATGGTATTTGGAAATGATTGAGCAAAAGACCCTCCTGTTTTTGGGAACTCTATAATTCTGACTTGCTTATGTTGGTATGGACTAAAATTTTCTGAATTATACTCTAAAGAAGCTTTTATTCCATCCATCATTCTGTCTAAATTATACTCATGTCCTTTATGATAATAAATTTCAAGATTTACATCTTTCCATTTATCTCTTTTAATTTCATACTTCGCAGAATTGAAAGCAAAAAAGTTTAAAATCTTACTATCCATTTTGTAATGAAAGTACCTTCTACCTCCTTCATTCCATTCTTTTTGTAAGTATCCGGGAGCTATTGCTATTTGATCTTCATCCGTACTAACCGTAGCTTCGAAATCAATCCAATCACTATCTCTTGAAATATATGTGTTCCCTAAAGCTGTGCTATCTGAAGGATGTGGTTTTAAATCGTTTTTAGCCAATCCATACTTCTTCCTTGTTTTATCATCACGAAGCTCACCTTGAGATGAATACCCAAAAGAAGGATAAATTCCACTATTGATAAATGTTCCATTTTCCCTTACTCGTGAATTCTTTCTAAAGAAAGTATTCGGTTTATTTTTCAGTGAAAAGGCGAGTTCTAAGCTATCACCAGGTTGCAAAGGAGTTTTCAATTTATAGATATCAAAATTGTGAATCGTATCTTCTGAAACTAAATCTACTGGTATATTAAATTTAAAAGTACTTGGATAATTGTTATGATTTAATAATAATGAATCAATAACCTCATTCGTTTTATTAATCATTTTATAAGTACCGGAAGAGTTAAAATCGTAGGTCTTAGGAAAAATATTCATATTTACATTCACTGCTACAATTCGCGGCTGTGCTTTTCCTTCATATTTTTTATATTTTTTCTCCCACTCAACACTAAGTTCCTCGTTTTCTTTACTAGAAGTTCGTTTATTTAAAATGTTATTTTCGTAATAAATTCGTGCTCCTAATCCAAAGAAAGCAATTGTAAGAACAACCAAAACAACGCTGGTTTTTAATGAGAGCCTTTCCTTTAAAATAGACAGTCTCTCCTTAAAAGAGCTAGGAATTCCTCTAACCCAAAACAATCCAGATAACACTACCAATATAAGACCTCCTAAAGTCCAATACCCTTTATAAATTAGATAACTTTTTAAGGAAGAACCATAACCATTCATATCTGAATACCTGAAACTTGGTCCTTGGTTATATTTAAAAATAGACTGCTCAATTCCTGCTTTATCTAAAAATGGAAGTCCCCAATTGATAAGAATTAAAATAAAAAGACCTATATAAGGATTCCCCACAAGTGTTTGTATAAAAAGTGCCATAAAAGCCCAAATAGCTAAGTGAACAAATTTTAATACAAATAATTCGAAAAAATAATGCCATAGTTCATAATTATAAAACCCGTTATAAGTTTGAAACAGTACTCCCGATATCATGATAATAAGCAGCAATACTAGCTGAACTTTTAATAATGCAATTAACTTCGATAGCCATAACACCCAGTTTGGTGTAGGAGTTACATCAACCAAATGATTTACTTTAGCCATCTTACCACGATGAACTAACATACCTGCGTACAAAAATGTTATGATATTTATTGATAAAGTAAAGGCTCCAGTTCCATATTGAAGTGTTTTCCAAGTAACAGGTAATGTTTTCGTACCAAACAACAGCCCTGTTTCTGATAATGAAACTATAATTAGAATTAGTCCTACCAAGACAATTGCAGCAAAAGGAACAGCCTTTACAACATATTTAAAATCTACTTTTGCTAATTTCCAAGTCGTTTTTAAATTTTGAAAAAAAGAAAAACTATAAGTAACTTTAGGTAACTGTACTTTGGTAATACCTCCAAAATTAGACTTAACTACTCTATTTCCTTGTTTCTTTCTAAAGATTGATAAAGACAAAGGGTTTTGAGCAAAAGAAAACTTCTTATAAACAAAACCAAAAATTAACGATGAAATTCCTAACCAAAGCAATCTGTTATAGACTATTAAACCTTTAAAAGGTAAAGCAACCTCATTTTGTTCTGCTACAGTCCAGTATCTTGTATAATATTTTAGCGCAGAATCTCCATAAGGGTCAATAAGCCCTGCAATAAATCTATTTTCTTCTTCAGATAGTAAACTCGACATCAACCCTTGAATAAACATAACAATGACAATTGCAATAAATCCTGAGGCGATGTTTCTCGTAAAAGTAACTACAGCGAAAACTATCGCACCAAACAAAATTGAATTTGGAATTACATAAACCAAGTAGGTGTATACATAAGAAGAGAAGTTAAAAGTTTCAATTATTTCTGAGTTTGTTCCAGGTAACCTAAAACCTATAATTACACCTAGCCCTACAGAAAGTACTATTATGGAAACTATTAGAAGTCCGCTTAAAAATTTTGCAAATAAGTAACTACTTTTTGTAAATGGATAAGAATACAAAATAGAGTGCATTTCACTCTTGTAATCTCTAAAAATAGTTACACCAATTATTGATGGAAATAGGAAAAAAATCAATTGTGCCATTCCATTGAACATTCCGTGAACTCCCAATGGAGAATTTACTATTTTATTTCCACCTACACTCACAACAAGACCATCAAAAAAACCAGCGCTTGCTGCTGAGAAAAAAAGAGATACAACGAAAAAAATTGAAAGATATATATAGAAGGCTGGTTTCTTAAACCAGTAATTCACTTCATGTTTAAATATTGTAGAAAACATATATTTTGTTTTTATAATTTAACTAAAAGCAACTAGGCAGATTTTACTGATTCATCTTTCTTTAAAGCTATAAAATACACGTCATCTAATTGTGGAGCTGCATTAACAAACTCCTCATTTGGTTTTTCATCCGAAAAGACACGAATGTTTAAGGTATTATCTTGATTATAATTGGCCGACAGTACGTTAAACATAGATTCATGTTTTTCTAAATCATCTCTATTTACAATTTTGGTCCATATTCTCCCTTCAATTTCCTTTGTTGATTCTTCAGGAGTTGTATGTTTTAAAATACGTCCTCCATTCAAAATAGCCATTTCATTGCACAATTCTTTTACATCATCAACAATATGTGTAGAAAAAATCACTGTTGAATTTGTTCCTACTTCTCTTAACACATTTAAAAATCGATGTCTTTCGGCCGGATCTAAACCTGCCGTTGGCTCATCAACTATTATAAGTTTTGGGTTGTTCAATAATAGTTGCGCAATACCAAAACGTTGTTTCATTCCTCCAGAATAACCAGCTACATGTTTTTTTCGAACATCATATAAGTTTGTTATCTCTAAAACATTAGTTATGATCTTATTTCTATCAGATTTAGAAGAAACTCCTTTTAAAGTCGCAAAATAATCCAATAAATCTTCAGCAGACATTTTAGGATATACCCCAAAAGATTGAGGCAAGTACCCTAAAACTTTTCTAAAGCTCATTGGGTCCTTTAAAACATCAATACCATCAAAAGTAATCGATCCCGTATCTGGGCTTTGTAGGGTTGCTATCGTTCTCATTAGAGAAGATTTACCAGCACCATTAGGACCTAGAAGTCCGAACATTCCCGTGCCTATACTAAGGTTCAAATGATCAATAGCTTTTACACCATTTTTATACGTTTTAGCAAGATTTTCAACAACTAATCTCATAAGTAAAATATTATGTTTGTTTAATTCAAAAGTTTATTGTTAGAAGCTTGCTTTTCTCTTTTGTTACAGAAAACGATAATTTATTAAATACAGAAAGAGGAGTTCAACCTCGGTTAAAACTCCTCTTTCATCCCCTTATATAAAAAAACACATTATCGTTTTTGGCTCCCAGGAGGGTATTCAGCCATTATTTTATTTACAAATTCTTTGATTCGTTCCTCTCTTTGTTCTACATTTCTCATATTAAGAGCTCCCGTTCCAACTCCTTGCCAAATAAGTTCCTTATTACTTGCATCTAACAAATCAATAAATAAAGTTCCCTCAGTATGTTGAGAAACAGTAACAAGATTTGGTCCATAGTACCAAGGATACCAGAAGCCTCCAAATCTATTGTCGTTAACATTAATTCTTTCTCTTGATTTGGTAAACAAACTTATTAATATATCAGGAGCTGAAGATTTTGTCATTCCTTTTGCCAATAACTCAGCTTCTACCGCTCTAAGAATTCTTTTTTTATCCAAATCATTAATAGGAGCTTTATCAATTCCTGTCTTATAAAATGCAAATGTTTTATATTTTGCAAAGTCTGCTTTAGTATCATAATCGGTAGATACTCTTACTGAACTACATGAAGTAAACAGTAACGCTAACATGGGTATGAATAGTAACTTTGATAGTTTCATCTTTTATATATTTAAAGGTTTTCTGATTAGAAATTCGCATGGAATACACAAATTTTATCAGAAACTGTTGGACATTCGTTCATCTGATTTTCGGAAGCCTTTCATAACTAGCATTTACAAAATTAGTTCTATAGCGGAACAACTTCTTTTACATAATATACAACAAAACAATCATTTCTTGAAAAAACTCAAAAAAGAACGTCTAAATGTGTTAAAAACACATCAATAAACATGCCAAAAAGTTAATTTTTTCAATTGTTTTATTATTTAAACGATTAATTTGAAAATTTAATCTGTAGTAATCACATTACTCGCAAATTATAAGTACTTTTGGCACGTGATACTTATTTCAAAATATCTTGTCCCCAACGGTTTTGTTGGTTTGGCTATCTACCCTTTTATTTTTTTAAAGAAAGATGAACTAAAAAAAGATATTTTTTTGATTAACCATGAACAAATTCATTTAAAACAACAGCAAGAGACCTTGGTTATTTTTTTCTTTGTTTTTTATGTACTTGAATGGTTTGTTAAATTAATTAAATACCAAAATACTGCATTGGCTTACAAGAATATAAGCTTTGAAAAAGAAGCTTATTTAAACGAAGGAAACCTTAACTATTTGAATAACAGAAAATTTTGGTCTTTTATTAATTATATATAATTTTCAAAAAATTCCGTTTTTTTTTAAGTTTTCCGTAAATTGCAGTCCTATTATTCAACCTAAATTACGAATGGAACAAATAACTCCTTATAAACCTAAACACAAAGTAAGAATTGTAACTGCCGCATCTTTATTTGATGGACACGATGCAGCTATTAATATTATGAGACGAATTATTCAATCAACTGGGGTTGAAGTAATTCACCTCGGACATGATAGAAGTGTTGAAGAAGTTGTTAACTGTGCAATTCAAGAAGATGCTAATGCTATAGCAATGACATCTTACCAAGGGGGACATAATGAGTATTTTAAATATATGTATGACCTACTAAAGGAAAAAGGTGCAGATCATATTAAAATCTTTGGCGGTGGTGGTGGTGTAATTCTTCCAGAAGAGATAGAAGAATTAATGGACTATGGGATTACCAGAATATATTCACCTGACGATGGTCGAGAGCTAGGCTTACAAGGAATGATTAACGATTTAGTTCAGAAATCTGACTTTCCTATAGGCGATGCTTTAAATGGAGAAATTGAAACGCTTACCGAAAAAAGAATAGGAAGTATTGCCAGAATTATTTCTTCTGCCGAAAACTTTCCTGACATAGCTAAAACTACTCTTGAAACTATTCATGAGAAAAATAAAACGTCAAAAACCCCTGTATTAGGTATTACAGGTACAGGTGGGGCTGGAAAATCAAGCCTTGTTGACGAGCTAGTACGAAGATTTCTAATAGATTTTCCTAATAAAACTGTAGGTTTAATTTCAGTAGACCCGTCAAAGCGTAAAACTGGAGGTGCTTTATTAGGTGATCGTATTCGCATGAATGCTATAAACAATTCTAGAGTTTATATGCGATCTTTGGCTACACGTCAATCTAATTTAGCTTTATCAAAATATGTAAACGAAGCAGTCGAAGTACTAAAAGCTGCCGAGTTTGATTTGATTATACTAGAAACTTCTGGTATTGGGCAATCAGATACGGAAATTATTGAACATTCTGATACTTCTTTATATGTTATGACGCCCGAATTTGGTGCTGCAACTCAATTGGAAAAAATAGACATGCTTGATTTTGCGGATTTAGTTGCTATTAACAAATTTGATAAAAGAGGAGCTTTAGATGCACTTAGAGATGTAAAGAAACAATACATGCGTAATAATGATCTTTGGGATACCCCAATGGATGAAATGCCTGTATTCGGAACGATTGCTTCTCAATTTAATGATCCAGGAATGAACTCTTTGTATAAAGCTATTATGGACAAAGTTGTTGAGAAAACTGGAGCAGACTTAGAGTCTACTTTTGAAATAACAAAAGAAATGTCTGAAAAGATATTTGTTATTCCACCTGCTAGAACAAGGTATTTATCAGAAATATCTGAAAATAATAGAGCTTACGATAAAAAAGTTGATGAACAAGAAAAAGTAGCTCAGAAACTTTATGGAATTTATCAAACTATTCTTTCTGTTGCTAATATCGACAAAACAGAAACGTCATATCTAGATAAATCTGGAATCAACGAAGAAGAAATTCTTGCTTTTTCTACAAATGAGGATGATAAACAGTTCTTGTCTTTATTGATTAAAGAATTCGATCGTGTTAAAATGAATCTTGACCCATACAATTGGGAAATCATTTTGAATTGGGATACTAAAGTTAAAAAATATAAAGATCCTATTTACACTTTTAAGGTTCGCGATAAAGAAATAAAAATTGAAACCCATACCAAATCTCTTTCTCATTCGGATATACCAAAGGTTGCATTACCAAAGTATAAAGCTTGGGGTGATTTACTTCGCTGGAACTTGCAAGAAAATGTTCCTGGTGAATTCCCATACGCCTCTGGATTATACCCTTTCAAGAGAACTGGAGAAGATCCTACAAGGATGTTTGCAGGAGAAGGTGGTCCTGAACGTACAAATAGACGTTTTCACTACGTTAGTTTAGGTATGCCAGCAAAGCGTTTATCTACAGCTTTTGATTCGGTTACTTTATACGGAAATGACCCTGGACATAGACCTGATATTTATGGAAAAATTGGAAATGCAGGTGTTTCCATTTGTTGTTTAGACGATGCTAAAAAGTTATATTCTGGTTTCGATTTGAGTCATGCAATGACTTCGGTTTCCATGACTATTAATGGTCCTGCTCCAATGCTGTTAGGATTCTTTATGAATGCAGCTATTGACCAAAACTGTGAGAAGTATATCAAAGAAAATGGTCTTGAAAGTCAAGTGGAAGCTAAACTTAAAGAGCTGTATGATAGCAAGGGAATTGAAAGACCTAGATATAATGGTGAGCTTCCTGAAGGAAATGATGGTTTAGGTTTATTACTATTAGGTATTACAGGAGATCAAGTTTTGCCTGTAGAAGTTTATAATGAAATTAAAGCAACTACATTATCACAAGTTCGTGGTACTGTTCAAGCGGATATATTAAAAGAAGATCAGGCTCAGAACACTTGTATTTTCTCAACAGAATTTGCTCTACGTTTAATGGGAGATGTTCAGGAGTATTTCATTGAAAAAAATGTACGTAACTTTTATTCCGTTTCAATCTCTGGATACCATATTGCTGAGGCTGGGGCGAACCCAATTACTCAGCTGGCATTAACTTTAGCTAATGGATTTACTTATGTAGAATACTATTTATCGAGAGGAATGGACATTAACAAGTTTGGTCCTAACTTATCTTTCTTTTTCTCAAATGGTATTGACCCAGAATATGCGGTAATCGGTAGAGTTGCTCGTAAAATTTGGTCAAAAGCTTTAAAATATAAATACGGTGCAAATCCAAGAGCTCAAATGTTAAAGTATCATATTCAAACTTCTGGGCGTTCGTTGCATGCTCAGGAAATAGACTTTAATGATATTAGAACTACATTACAAGCTTTATACGCTATTTACGACAACTGTAACTCGCTTCACACAAATGCTTATGACGAAGCTATTACAACTCCAACTGAAGAATCAGTGCGTCGTGCTATGGCTATTCAGTTAATTATCAATAAAGAGCTTGGATTAGCTAAAAATGAAAACCCAATTCAGGGATCATTTATTATTGAAGAGTTAACTGATTTAGTTGAAGAAGCGGTACTTACAGAGTTCGATAGAATAACGGAACGTGGTGGTGTATTAGGAGCTATGGAAACCATGTATCAGCGCTCGAAAATTCAAGAAGAGAGCTTGTATTACGAAACATTAAAACATACTGGGGAATTCCCTATTATTGGTGTAAACACCTTCTTAAGTTCTAAAGGCTCTCCTACGGTTACTCCACAGGAAGTCATCAGAGCTACAGAAGAAGAAAAGTTATTCCAAATTAAAACAAAAGAAAACCTGAATGAAGCAAACAAACAAAAGGTTTTAGATCAATTAAAATCTATACAACAAGCTGCAGTTCAGAATGAAAATATATTTGAAAAATTGATGGATGCCTCTAAGGTATGTTCCTTAGGTCAAATTACTTCTGCTTTATTTGAAGTAGGAGGTCAATATAGAAGAAATATGTAATTAACATAAAGAGCACCTTTTTAGATAGGTGCTCTTTATTTAAAAAATTTATGCTATGAAAAATGCTCCGATTAACTTTAAGAAATGGAGTTTTAGATGTCTTATCTATACTTTTATAACACAAGCGACACTTACTTTTCTTATCTCTTCATTTAATCCGCTAATTGAAGATCAAAATACTTTTGGTAGAAACCTTCAAGTATTGTCTGTAATAAATATAATTACGTTAATTATTGGAGTTTCTTTCCTTATTATCTCATTAATTAATAAAGAGGAAAAAAACTATCAAATTTATGCAGGTATTGTTTTATACCCTGTTTTAGCCATTCATACACTGTTATCCTTCATTGGATAATTAAAATATAGCTTGACAGTTTTCATCATATAATTAGTGTAGGACTTTTTACCGACTTTTGAAATGCGTCAACGATTTTTACTATAATCTCCTTTGGATGAGCTAAAATAAAAAAGTGGTTACCTGGAATACATTCCAATTTTTGCAGAAACTTGGTTTCGTTACCCCATGCCCTAATAGAAGTCAATAGAGTTTTATTCTTGCCTTCACCAATTTCATCTTCCCCCATACAAATAAATATTGGTATTGAAAACGGAGTATTCATAGGTTCATAGTTGTATTCTTCTAGCGCTTTAAAATCCGCCTTTAAAATAGGATATTGTAACTCTAAAAGTTCCTCGTGCTCTAAAATCTCACTTGGTAAACCTCCCATTTCTTCCACTTGCTTCCAAAATTTATCTTTAGGTAGCTCAGACTTTTTTTCTATTTTCTGGGTTCCTGGTGCTCCCCTACCTGTAAAATATAAACATTCTGGTAATTGACATTTAAATTTCACTAACATTTTTGTTAATTCATACCCTAATAATGTACCTAAACTATGACCATAAATCATGTAAGGTTCCTCGTTTAAATGTGGTTTTAATTGGGAGAATAGATCATTTACCATTGAGTCTATGTCTTCAAGAATTGGTTGACCAAATCTATTTCCTCTTCCCGGTAACTCTAAAGTCACCCACTCAATAGTATTAGGAACGTATTTTTCAAGTTCTTTGAAGCTATATATATTGCCTCCTGCGAATGGCAAGGCTATGATTTTCATAAATTATTTGCTTAGATTGTTTTCGCCGCGAACTTACTGTTTTTTTAATGGAGTCAATAAAAATTAACAGATAATGCTACCTTTAAATCTGTATTTTTAAATTAAGGCGAATTCCGGTATTTATATTATTGATAAAAGCTAACCTTTTGTATAGGTAAAAAATTCGTCTTTCCCTTTATCTGTGAGATATGGGAAAACAGTTTGCATAATTAGCTCATTATTAAAACTTATCTTACTAGGATTTAACTGTGATTCGATACTTGCATGTGAAAACCAAAAATCGCCAATAATTTGTATGCGCTTGTACAAATTCAAATATTCGTTTTCCAGCTGCTCTTCTCTTACAAAATCTCTCGAAATTAGATCATTAAATATCTCTAAAAATTGTTGCTCTCTAATTCTTGTTAATAAAACATAATGTTTCTTTATTTTACTATGTTCCCGCATTATTTGCATGAAATCGAGCATAAAAAATCTATATTCATAAAAGATATGGGCTATTGTTCTATTTAGGTTAAACAACAATTTAAGCTCTATTTTATTAGTAATTAATAATTCTATTTCTTTATTTATTTGCTTTACCATTTCAAAGTATATCGTTTCAATTATATCCTCCCGTTTTTTAAAATGATAATTCAAATTTCCCTGACTTATTCCCATTTCCGCTGCGATTGTTCTTAAAGTTACCTTTGATAGTCCTTGTTCATTAAAAAGAAATATGGCCGTTTCTAATATTCTATCTTTTGTTTTTCCCATTTTGCAAATATAAAAATTAGTATAGTTGACCTAATAAATATTTTTTTAGTAACTTTGACCTAATTTATTTAAAACTATGAAACACACTATCATTGGAGGGGGTATTGGAGGACTAACCTTAGCTCTTCTATTAGAAAAAAAAGGCTTTAATGTTGAAATTTACGAGCAAGCTGAATCATTTCAACCTATTGGTGCCGGAATTATTTTAGCTATTAATGCTATGAAAGTCTACACTCATTTGGGTATTCATGAGCAAATAGAACATCATGGAATTGAGTTATCAGAGATGAACATTACCAATCCGAGTTTTGACATCTTATCAAAAACAGATTTCTCTAATTTAAAAAGCAAGTTTCAAACAAAAACTATTGCCATACATAGAGCCCAACTTCAAAATATTTTATTGAAAAACTTATCTACTACACAAATCCATCTTGGTAAGAAGTTAAAATCTATTAACAAGCTAAAAGACGAGTATGAATTAACATTTCAAAATGGAGATGTTATCAAAAGAAAAATGCTAATTGGAGCTGATGGTTTGCGATCTAAAGTTAGACATTACATATTTCCAAATTCAAACATTAGAAATGGGCATCAAGCATGTTGGCGTGGTGTTACTTCTTTTAAATTAAGTACTTTTCAACAAAACAAGTTATTGGAAGCTTGGGGAAAGAAAGTTCGTTTTGGTTTTGTTCCTATTGATAATGAAAAAGTCTATTGGTATGCTTTAAAAAGCACCCCTTCAAATGAAAAGCCAATATTCGATTTTAATAACATGTTTAAGAACTTTAACCCTTTAGTAACAGAGCTTATTAAATCAACACCTCAAAATTCCATTCATTACGCTCAAATTGAAGATTTACTCCCCATGAAAAATTGGTATTACAATTCAATCTGTCTCCTGGGAGACGCTGCTCATGCCACAACACCCAATATGGGACAAGGCGCCTGTCAAGCGATCGAAGATGCTTATGTACTTTCTGAAAAATTAAGTACTGAAAATATTAAAAATGCTTTTTCAGAATACCAACAAGAACGTTATTCAAAAGCCAGTACTATTGTAAAAAATAGCTGGAGAATTGGTAAAATTTCCCATTTAAGCAATCCTATTTTAGTTACATTAAGAGATACTATCATGAAATTAACTCCATCAAGTGTAGGTCAAAAACAACTAGAAAACATCTTTAATTAAAATGGGTACAACAAATTCCTTTAGAAAAGTAGTTGAAGAACCTGTTAGTTTAAAGAAAAAACACCAAGAGTTACTTAAATTAATTGACTTTAGCGACACTTTTTCAACTACAAATCATAGTAATAGCATTAAAGAAATCACGCAGTTAATTTTCAATTATTCACCAAAATGGATTGATACTTTATTTTCTATAAGAAATAAACTAGCGGCAATAGTAGGACTAAAAAATAGTGTTCCAGAAGACTATAATAATGATTTCAAAATTGGTGGTTATGTAGGCTTTTTTAAAATTTATGATTTGGAAGGTGCTGAATGTATTTTAGGTTTAAACGACTCTCATTTAAATTTTCGAGTAATTATAGCCAGACAAACGTTAGAACAATATAATGTTAAGGTTACTACATTAGTTGAATACAATAATCTGAAAGGGAAAATATATATGACTATAATTAAACCATTTCATCGTATTGTTGTAAAGAGAATGGTTGCCAACGCTTTTAGTTCTTAAATTATAAGCAAAACCAATAAAAGAAGGCTTTCCAATCACTTATATTGTTAAATATAATACTTTAGATAATAGTTCAACATCTCTTTTTGTCCTTAATAGCTCCACAGTGAATCAAAGTTTTTTTGATGAAATTGTACCAGCAACTATGAAACAAATACGTTTTTTAAAAGGTCTTGAAGCCGCAACCTATGGATCAAGAGGTGCAAATGGTGTTATTATCGTTGAAACTTTTTAAATTATAAATCGAAATAGTCTAGATCATTTCGATTTTATTTTCAACAGAAATTTCAGATCCCTCAAGTAAAAAAACCGAAGCTGGTGTCGTTTCTTTAAGAAATTTGAAGTCAATTCCATAAGTTTCTTTAAAATTGACATCGATTTTCCATTCAACTACAGGATAGTATTTCCATGATGGATGCACAACTTCATATTCATTAGTTTTTAATTTATGTTTTGCATATCCCCAATAGTGCTCGGCTATAAACTCCACTTCTGAATCTTTCTCTATATCAATTAACGTATTTTCTGCTAAAACCGATATACTGTTCCAGCTAGAACTACTTTTCCATAAATAATCTACCTCAATATTATTGTTATCTATTTTCCATGAATGTTTCATTGGAAGGGTTTGATAGTTTTCATTATATATGGTATTCGCTACAAAGGTAATTGCCGGTTTCGGTACAATTTCTTTAATAAATACTACTCCCCTTTTCCATACATTTTTATCTTTTCGTTTCACATAGAAACGTAAATTTACTTCTTCAAAATTTGTATGAAATGGAATTTTAACTCCAAGTAACTTGGTGTTTTTAAACATAAAACCTATCAAACTTACATAGCAATTACCCTGAAAAAAATCTAATTCAGTTCCTACAGGAACATATGATTTTAATAATTCGGGAGTTACTTTATAATTTATCATTACCAATTTTCTCCATTCTGCTTTTAAAAAACTCATACTATAAATTTAGGCTATTAATACTATTTCCTTCCATTTTTCACTTTCAGCATATTCTTTTATTGTTTCATTTCTTTTCTTTAAAAAATTTGCCATGTACGTTTTCAAAAAAAGGAAATCCACAAGTTTTCCAAGAACACCAAAAGGCGATTTAAATTCTAATACATCAATTTGAAATGTGCAATCGTTCTTTTCAAAAAAATAATGTTCATGCTTAAAACTCTCAAAAGCTCCAGAAGTCATTTCATCTGCAAAATATTTGTCCGTTTCACATCCAATAATCTTTGAAGTAAAATTTTGATAAACACCTAAGTGCTTGGCTCTCCATGTCACTGTTTCTCCCAATTCTATTAATCCACTTTTCCTTCCTCCTACAACCTTCTCTTTATTTTTCTTTGACGAAATCAAATGTAATTCTATGCTCCGCGAAAGATTGAAAACAATTGATTTGTCCGCTTGTATTCGAGTTAATAACGTAATTGTAGGCATCTACTATATTTTAAATTCATTAAAAGATACCGTTTGAAAATTGAATCCTAACTTTAGTAACTTTTCAGGAAATACTTTCCTACTTTTCAATAATAATTCCGTTTCAGTTCCCATTATTATCGCTCCTAAATTCAAAACCATCTTTGGAAGGTTTAAGCCAAAAGGAACCTTCATTTTTTTACGTAGTAAGTTTTGAAACAATCTATTGGTAATGGGGTTTGGAGAGCAAACATTATACACTCCTTCTTCTTTATTAATTAAAAAATCAATTGCCTTCACATAATCATCTTCAGATATCCAACTAACATATTGGGTTCCTCTCCCTTGTTTTCCTCCAAGTCCAATACTAGTCATTTTCTTCATTAAAGGAAAAGCTCCCCCTTTATTACCTAAAACAATTGAAGTTCGGGTAATAATCTTTTTAGTTTGAGCCAAATTGTAATTATTAAATACTTTTTCCCATTTTTTGCATACATCCATAGAAAAATCTATTCCGATATTCCCTTTCGATTCTGTCATGAATTTATTTTCTGAATGTTCATATATAGTCGCTGAAGATGACTGAATAAATACTTTTGGCGGTTTATTAAGATGTTTAACAACTCTACATAATAAATCGGTGGATAATAATCTACTATTGTAAATTTCTCTCTTGTTTGATTCGGTGTATCTACAGTTTACAGACTTCCCCGATAAATTTATCAATACATCTGAATTTTCTAAAAACGAAACCCAATACCCAACTGTAACTCCGTTCCAATTTAAATAGCGAACATTATCATCATCCAACTTATGAGATCTTGTTAAAACATAAATTTGATTTTCTTTATCTCTTTTGTAATATTCAATTAGCAACTTTCCCAAATATCCAGTACCTCCAGCGATTATAATTTTCATCTGTTCATTTTTTATTACTTACATGTAACTTCCGATAAACACCTCCTTTGAGTTGAGATTTATCTTAACTTGTTCCATGAAAATAGTTTTACATTGTTTGTTCCAATTGACTTTTACTAGCCCTGCGACCTTTAAGAAAAAATATGATAAAAAAGACCATTGTCACTCCTAAGTAAATAGTAAAACCACCAATCTTTTCACTTAAAGTTTCAACAAGACGTTTATAGCTAGAAATATTATATACATGGATAATTCGTAAAGCGAAACCAATGTTTAATAAGTAAAAACCAATTTTAAATAATTTATTCGTTGCCAGAGCTATTTCCTGCTTTTGATTGAAAATATCGAGCATAAATATTTTACTATTCTTAAATAACTGTTGAGAGACAAAAGTTGTTAGCGCAATAGCTACTGGTAAATAGATCAAATAGGCTATTAATTCAAGTGAAGTATTCATAATATTAAGATTTATTGTTATTTTAAATTTCTCGTCATTTTTGCCAGGTTAATTGCTTCTGCTTTTGTAAAGGTTATTTCACGTATTTGACTCATCTCTTTCCAGAGATAATCGTGCCCCTTTAAACCTTTTGCTCCACGTACACGTCTTTGCATTGCTCTCATTTCTCTTTCTGTTGCTTCCCTTTTTTTACCTAATTCGCCATATAATTTAACTCCCGGATAAGAATCGAATCGTCCTTTAAACAAAGACTTTAACCAAAACCACCTTCCATTATTTACCGAAAGCACACATATACTTTTGTTATTAGGTGCATTCTGTCCAAGTTTTGAAGCAAACTTTTCAAAGTAAAATCCTGTACAATCATTATTAAGAAATAGCGAACCAATTGGTGTTATTGTTGGTTCATTGTCAGCGTTCACCGAGGCTATTGAAACAAACATATTTTTTTGTCTGTTCTTTTTTATATGTTCTTTAATTAAAGACCACTGTGTTTGTAGATTTAGTTTCATCTTTTATAAGTTTTAAATTTTTTATGTATTCGGTAAATTGCATAGAGATTAATGTGATGGAGGGTCCCTACTATTAAAATGATAGAACTTAGCTTTAATGCTATTTGCAATATGGTTTGTTCAATTGTAAAAACCTCATCGATTGTACTCAAATTCCATATGGACAAACCAAGGTTTAAACAGTAATAAGAAATGAGTAAGGTATTATTGATTGCATTTGCCAATGCTGTGTTTTTAGGAAAGTAGTTATTGATATAAATCTTTCCATTTTGATAGCATTCATTCCCAATATAAAGAACAACTACAAAAGACAGCAAAAGGTAGATTGCATATACAATATTTGTCATAACATTCGTTTCTTTAAGTTTTCAAGAATATATGTGTAATAAGCTGCCAAGCTCATTGGAATAAGTATTACCCAAAGAAACGTCTCATAAAACTCTGGTCTATTTAAAAGATCAAAGTATAAAAACAAAAAAAGATAGATAGTTGTTGTAAAAATGTATGCACAAATTCGTTTACGTTCTAAATTGTCTAGATGTTTCCAGAATACAAAAAGTATAAGCGCAGAAATTACATGAAAGCCTCCTAACAGTATCTCAGCTAGCATTCCTCCCATTATAGTTAAAAATAAAGCACAAGTAATAATCATCAAAAACCTATTTATGTAAGTAAATATTTTAATTGTATTTTTCATAGTTTCAGAAATTTTTGAAAGTTTAATTGTAAAATTTTTTATTTTTTAACTATTCTAGTCAAATTAGATAATAACCAATGCTCATCAGCTTTTATTGCCTTATCTAAAATGCTATTTACTGTATTGGTTACATTTGCTAGGTCATTCATTAACTTTTTAAATTCCTCTGCTTCTTCAGAGTTTTCTTCTACTCCCTCTTTTAATTCTTCCAAAACTTTCAAAACAGGTTCTACTTCCCTTCTCTTTCTTTCTTTTGTCACCTGCTTGAACAACTCCCATATATCTTTATCTGCTACAAAAAATTCTTTACGCTCACCTACGACAATCTCTTTTCGAACAATTCCCCAATCGATTAATGCTCTAACATTCATGTTCACATTTCCCCTTGAAATTTTCAATATTTCCATAATTTCATCAGCAGATAAAGGTTTTGTTGACGATAATAACAATGCATGCACTTGCGCCATTGTTTTGTTAATTCCCCAACTAGTAGCTAAACTACCCCATGTATGAATGTATTTTAATTTCGCGTCTTCTAACTTCATACCACAAATATACAATTATTTTTAAAACTTTCAATAATTATTGAAAATAAAATAATTTAAGTTTCATGTAATATTTGAATTCTTCAAAATACTAACTAAATAAACAATCAATAATCTTTACTTTGATAGCAGAAACAAAGTAATTATACTAAAACAACCAATTTGAGTAACGACTTTTACAACACATCTATTTTACCTCATGCGGGAATTATAATTAAAATATGTAGAGCATATACTGACTCAGAACCTGATTTTGAAGATTATTATCAAGAGGTTTGCCTACAAATATGGAAGAGTCGTAATGCCTTTAAAAATAAGTCAAAATGGTCTACATGGATTTATAGAATTGCTTTAAATGTTTGTTTAACTCTAACTAAAAAAAAGGTAAGAACGAGTTCTGTAGACTCAAAAATACCAGAGAATTCAGAGGAAAATAAAGCTTTTCAAAATGAAGATTTGAACTTGTTGTACGATGCTATTAAAAAATTATCGGAAGTAGATAGAGCAATTATCTTATTATATCTAGAAGAAAATGCAAATAAGGAAATTGCCTCTATTATAGGTACCAGTCCGAATAACGTAGCCGTACGAGTAAATAGAATTAAAAAACAATTAAAAATATTACTAGATGGAAAAATCAATTAAAAAAATATGGGATGAATCATTTGTTAATGAAGATTCCTTGATCGCCCCTAAAATAAATGATCTATACAATCAAAAATCAAAATCAATTATTCATCGTATCAAAAGAACCTATGAGTTTGACAATAAAGGGCTCATTCCGATGGCAATCCTGATCTTTATTGTTATGACAGCCATTTCTGAAGTAGTTATTGGATCTTACGCAGCTCTTTTAATTTTAAGCTTGTTCTTTTATAATAGAAAACTATTAAGTAACTTCAAAACATTAGATGTAAAATCAGATACCTTAACTTATTTAAAGGAATATAGAGGAATTACGGCATCAATTACAAAAGCTACAAAAAAACTTTTTGTCTTTATTTTACCTTTAGCTGTCTTATCTATTTTTGTATTGGCTTTTTTTATTAAAGAACAAAGTTTTTTGTCAAAGTTTATTTCAAAAGATATGTCCTTCTTACAAGTTTTAGGAATCGGTTTCCTTATGGCAACTATTATTTCCCTAATTTGTAACGCTGTTTATGCCATTTCAACACAACTCGTATATGGCACATTATTCTCAAAACTAGACGACCTTATCAAAGAAATGGAAGCCTTAAAAAACTAACCATTTACCTTATCACAATAGTTTATCTATAATCAAAAAAGCGCTAATGAGACTAGCGTTTTTTTTGCAATATTGTGAGCCCTATTCTGATTTGTTCATAAGGTATTTTTTCACCTAAAAACTCAAAATATGGCTTTAATGCGACTTCCCCTTTTAAAACTTTTTTAGCATTTGCTATTTCTTTAAGTATATCAGGCGTTATAAATTTATCTAAACTAACATCTTTACCTTCTAAATACAGTTTGGACAAATGTGAAAAAATAGTTGTTGTCTTTAAGTTTCGGGTTTCAGCAATTTCTTCTACCGTTAAACCATCATTATATAGCTTATATGTTTCTATAGTTGTATCTTTTTTATTCTTTTTCTTTTCGTTCAGAAAGCTTTTAATCTCTTCCATAAACTCCCCTCCATATACTTCAAGTTTTCGTTGACCTACTCCGCTGATTGATAAAAACTCATTATCTGTTGTGGGTCTATTCTTTTCTATTTCTCTTAAAGTAGCATCGTTAAAAACCAAATACGCCGCAATATCTTCCTCTTTCGCTATGCGATATCTCAATTTTCTTAAGCGTTCAAATAAAGTATTATTCAAAGCCTCTTTCTTCTTCTTTTTAACAACTCTTTCTTCTTTTTTAACTTCAACAGGACTTGTTAATTTAATTTTTTCTCCCTCAAAAAGTACTTTCTTTGAAAACTCAGTTAACTGTAACGAATTATTTAAATGAAAAGCTATTTGGCAATATCCTTGATTCATTAGCTGAATTAGATAATGTTGCCAATCTCTCCAAGCAATATCTCTTCCTGCTCCATATGTTTTTAATGATTGGTAATTTTTATCTAAAACGGCAGCATTTTGTGCTCCTCTGAGCACATCAATAACAGTTCCCATTGCTTCTTTTCCCTTAAGTCTATATATTGCCGATAATGCCTTTTGAGCAATCACTGTTCCATCAAAAAACTTAGGAGGATTCTTACATACGTCACAATTACCACAATCTTTCTCTATTAGCTCTCCAAAATAACTCAACAAAACCTTTCTCCTACAATCTGTAGCTTCAGCGAATTGTTTCATTCGTTCTAGTTTAGCCTCTTGTACATCCTTATTTCCTGTGTTTTCAATAAACTGTCTTAACTGAATTACATCTGCATAACTATGAAATAATAATGCCTCCGACGGTAAACCGTCTCTTCCTGAACGTCCTATTTCCTGATAGTAACCTTCAATATTTTTAGGCATATTGTAATGAATCACCCATCGTACATTTGATTTATCGATTCCCATTCCAAAAGCTATTGTAGCGCAAACGACCTCAACATCATCCTTTATAAATGCCTCTTGAGCTCTCGCTCTTTCATCAAAGGAAAGTCCTGCATGATAGGCAATGGCAGAGATATTACTTTTCTGTAGTTTTCCAGCTAATTGCTCCGTTGCTTTTCTACTTAAACAGTAAATGATTCCACATTGATTCGGTCTATCTTCAATAAAGCTAATAATTTGTTTTACTCTATCATTCGCTGGACGAACTTCTAAAGTAATATTCTCTCTATTAAATGAACTAATAAACCTTGTAGCATGCGGAATTGCTAATTGATCGACAATATCTTCCTGAGTTGCCTTATCAGCTGTGGCCGTAAGAGCTACAACAGGAACATCTGGCAACGATTTTTTTAAAAAAGCTAATTGCTTATATGAAGGCCTAAAGTCGTGCCCCCAAGATGAAATACAGTGCGCTTCATCAATTGCAATACAACTAATGTAATTTTGGTTTAGAATATTTTGTAATAATGGTAAACTTTCAGGAGCTACGTATAATAATCTGATTTTTCCGCTAGCAATTCCATCAAAAACTTGTTCATGTTCTTCTGATGATTGGCTACTATTAAAGAAAGCTGCGGAAATACCGTTCGCTTTCAAACTATCTACCTGATCTTTCATTAAAGCAATTAGAGGAGATATTACTAAAGTAATTCCTTTAAAAAACAAGGCTGGTAATTGATAACAAATGGATTTACCTCCACCCGTTGGCATAATTACCAAAGTATCTTTTTTAGCTAAAATGTTCTCTATTATTTTCTGCTGTTCAAGTCTAAAACTATCGTACCCAAAATTGGTCTTTAATTTTGCCAGCAATTCTTTTTCCTCAATCTCTACCATAAAGCAAAAATAGGTAAATAGAAACACTCATAAAACTACTTTGTATATTCAAAACTTCTAAATTAGAACAAAAAAAAACGAAGATGTGGCAGCATCTTCGTTTCATAGTAGTAGGCTAAGTATTATTAATTAATATCTTTTAATAATACTTCCACAGCTTTCTTTAGCTGTGCATCTTCTCCTCGACTTTTCCAGCCAGGGAAATTCTTTATTAAATAATCTGGTGTTGCAGGAGCATCATTCTCCATATTTTCTCCTGAATTCTTTACATACCATGCTCTAAACGGCATACGAATATATCCATTTTGTAAACTTTGGCCACCAGTAGAAATAACCGCACCGAAAGTTGGTTGCCCTACCAATTTCCCAAGATTCAAACTTTTAAATGCATGCGAGAAAATTTCAGCGTTTGAGTAACTATTCTCATTACATAACGCTACTAAAGGCTTGGTATTAACGGATAAGATTGCTCTTTCGTTAAAAGGATAATTTCCTGTAAAGTTTTTATGATTCTTTAAGCTATTTGTTGCTCCTCTTGGAATTGTATAGGCATGTTGTGTAACATTTAAAACAGCCATTAATCTATCGGTAGTCCATCCACCTCCATTATAACGAACATCAACAACAATTCCTTTTTTACCATATCCACTTGCTTTTAATTCTCTTTCGAATCTTTCAAAACTTGTTAAATTCATTCCTTGAATGTGAATATAACCTAATTGCCCATTCGAATATTCATCTACTAACTTTTTTCTTGAATTTACCCATTCTTCATATTGTAAACTTTTTAAAGAGCGTTGTGGTCTTAAAACAACGTTTTTTCCAGTTGATAAAGTCACTAAAGTTTCATTTCCTCTTGAGTTTTTTAATAAACTATAAAAGTTGGTTCCCTTCTTTATTGCTTGACCATTTACTGCAGTAATAACATCTCCAATATTTAACTTACTCTTCGATTTGTCTGCAACAGAATTTGTTAAAACATAGTCTACCTTTACTCCATTATTTACATCAGAAACTTCCAATCCTAATAAACCAACATTTTCGCTTTTAACCTTTTCAGGATTACCTCCTCTATATCCCATATGACTTGCATTTAACTGACCTAATAAAAGATTAAACATATAGCTATAATCTTGTTGAGTCGAAGCTGCTAGTACCCAAGGTCTGTATTTCTTTACTAAGGCATCCCAATCATATCCATGGAATTCAGGATCATAAAAACCAGCTGTTAATGCTCTAATTCCTTCTTCAAAAACTTGCTTTCTTTGTTCTTTATAGTTGATTGTGTAAGTTGCTTTGTGAGGAAAACTTTCAACTTTATCTGATTTTCCTTTAAACATTTTAACTCCACCAGTAGATAAGAAATATAACTTTCCTTTTACTTCCGTAAAATCACCAGCTCTTTTTACTCCTTTAACTTCTTTAGGTTTGCTTCCATCCCATTTCACTTTATACAAACTTCTTTTTGTAGTGGCTGGATTTGTGGCTGAGAAATATAAGAATTCACTATCTGGATTAAATGCCAAACTATACTCATCATCAGAAAGAGAAGTTACTTGAACAAGTCTATCATAAATTTTATCTTCATCTATTTTAACAGTAACTTTCTTTTTCTTGTCTTTTTTACCTTTCTTTTTATCCTTTTTCTCGTCTTCAGCTTTTACATAGTAATCACCTTCTTCATGATCTCTATTTGTTTTTTCCCAATCTTCTTTTTGAAGCCATACCATCCAAACATCATAATTGATTCCACTTCTATTTGATAAAAAGGCGAGTTTTTTTCCATCAGCACTCCAAACAGGACTTCTATCTCCTCTTGGATGCATACTTACATTAAATTTCTTTTTACTGTCTTCTACAGATTGAATGTAGATTTCACTATCAAAGTTTAAATCTTCCTGAGAGTAAGCGATGTATTTGCTATCAGGACTCCATGAAAGTCCATCTGCAGATGCCCAAGTATCTGAATAAGTCTTCGGATTCTTAATTTTACCTTCTTTAATATCAGCAATAATTAACTTACTTCTACCTTCAGTATACGCTATTTTCTTTTGATCAGGAGAAACAATGATATTTTTAATATCGACTTTAGCCTTTGTTAATTTCTCTGTTTTAACCGTTAAACTTCTCGATAATTTCACCAAAGTATCTGATGAAACAGCACTATAGATATTATAATACCCATCTCTATCCGAAAGGTAAATTACAGTTTTGTTATCTATCCATTGTGGTTGCCTATCATTAAATAAATCTTTACTAATATTATTAGAATTCTTCTTTTCTTTATCGTTTTCCTTTACGAAAATTTCTCCTTCAATTTCTAATGCTGTTAACTTTCCGTCAGGAGAAATAGCGTAGTTACTTACTTTTGATGTAGTTGTTTTGGTTTCTTCAATATCAAAACGATTATCTGAAGGGATGTTTAATGCTAGCTTTCTTGTATTTCCATTCTCTAAAATATAAGTATCGATTCCTGAAGTATAAACTATTGTTCCATTTTTACTCACTGAAAACGATCTTACCCCATCAACTTTCTGAAAAGTTAATTGAACCGCTTCTCCTTCTTTTTCTCCGGTACTCGAAATAGATTGCTTATAAATATTATACCTCCCACTTTTTGCTCCGATATAATATAAGTTTCCTTGCCCATCCCAAAGAGATGAGTGATCATTTTTATTACTTGTAGTTATCTGATGATATTTATTAGCTCTCTTATTATATACCCAAATATCTCGTTGAGCAGAACCAGAATAATCTTCACGAGAGATTCTACATGCTCCTTTTGTGTAGGATACCAAATTCTTATCAGGCGAAATCGATGCTGCAAACCCGTAAGCAGTGATTAACCTCTTAGGAGTTCCTCCATTTTCATTTACTGAATAAATTTGTGCATCCCATTCGGGTCCTTTTAAAACTCTATTAGTTGTAAAAATAATATTCTTCCCACTCCAATCGGAAGGAGTGTTTGTTGTTGGATAAAATGTTAATTGTTTTGGAAGCCCTCCTTCTACTGGAACAGTGAAAACATTTGTATTTCCTTTTCTATTTGATGAAAACGCCAGTTCACTCCCACTTGAATTCCATATAGGGTTCCCTTCATAGGCTTGATGAACTGTTAATCTTTTTGTTTGTTGGTTAGTTACGTTATAAACCCAAATGTCTCCATGGTAACTGAACGCAATATGTGACCCGTCTGGGCTAATTTTTGGTTGTCGAATTAATGTTTGACTAAATACATGCCCTCCAAGCATTAATAGTAAAACTAAAACTATATTTTTTAATTGCATTTTATATTATTTATGCCACTAAATTACTTTATTGCAACGGAGTGTCTATAAAATTTAGCATTATATTAACAATTCTTAACAGTTTCACGTACAACAATTGTAATTTCTACATATTTTCTTATCATTTTCTCAACGTTTCACACTTTTCGTTCGAACATTCTTATTTGCAGAGTTTAAAAACATAAAAAAGCCGCTCGATAACGAGCGGCCTACGAAAGCTTTAATTTTATTAATACTATTCGATGATTATCTTTTTTGTAACAACCATTTCTTTACTATTGATTCTTATAAAGTAAATACCTTTAGGCAGGTATGCTATAGACATACGATATGCTTCATTTTTTAAAGCAACACCATTGAAATATCTTAATATATGTCCTTTAGAATTAAATAATCTAATAGCAACCGTTTCTTCTTTATCTCCTTTAATATAAACATACTCTCCTTTTACTGGATTCGGATATACTTTAATATTATCTAAATAATCTCCGTGATCATCTGATGAGTCATCATATTTTGCTCTAGGAGATTTCCAAATTCCTCTACCATAAGTTGCAGCATATAAATAACCATCAGCATAATTAATTTCAAGTTCATTTATCCTCACATTAGGTAAGTTATTTGAAAATGGTTCCCATTCATTCATATTCATATCTCTATAATAAATACCATAATCCATTCCTAGATATAAACCATCTCTTTTATTGTTATCCCATTCAAGAGCATATGGAGAAAAGTTAGGTAAACCAGTACTATAATGAATCCAACTACCTCCTCCATCTGTGCTTATAAGAACTTTTTCTTCAGCACCGGAAAGAGCTACAGCAATTTTATTTGGATCTGTAGGATGAATTGCAATACTATTTACCTCACCTTTAAATCCCTTTAATTTACTCCATTCTTGAGTTGCCCCACCGTTTAGAGTTCTGTAAATTTTTGTTCTTCCTCGTAAATCTTCAGGAATGTACCAACCATTACCATAATAAATAGAAGCATAAACAATATCAGGGTTTGACGGTGCTATTTTTACATGGGTCGCATTTCTTCCTAAATCTTGCGATATTTGCTGCCATGAATCGGCTCCATCTACAGATTTATAAACACTTCTTGAACCATAATATAAATCTCCATTTTGATCTTGCTCCAATGGTGTAACCCAGTTACCACGTCCAGGACTGCTTCTTCTCATTTGCCACCAGAATGAATCATTTCCTTGTGTAGATGTTTTATACAGACCTCCAAACTGACTTGTACCATAAACGACCATAGGATTGTTTATGTCTATTAAACCTTCCATTCCATCAGCTCCTAACCAATCAATCCAAGCATCACTCGCTTCACGACCTCCTCTATAAATAGAAGATCCATTATCTTGAGAACCGGCTGTAATAACTACTGGATTTGTTTGAGAAACCCCTAGTTTATAGAATTGTCTAATTCCTAAACCAGTTGTTAAATCTTTGTAATAATCAGCATTTAAGTTAGTTGTATCTTCGCTCAAAAAGATACCTCCATCTGTAACAACAAATAAATCATTACCAACAAACTCTAAATCATCAACATCAGCATGACAATAACCTATATTTAGGTTCTTTGCTCCTTCAACAGTCCACTGTGAAGAGTTTGTAAATGACAAACCTCCGTCCATAGACCTCCATGTATTAATCCCAGCAATATGAACTTCATCTGGGTTTGTTGGAGATATAGCGATTCCCATATCTCTAGGAGCTTGTCCTCTTCTATCAGAAGCATCATCTGCATAACCAAAGTAGTTCTTGTTACCGTGATCTAATTTCTGAAAAGTAACTCCGTTGTCTACTGATTTATATAAAGCATTAAAACGACTCCATCTCTCTTCTAATACATAAACAATATTAGAATCTGCTTTCGATACACCAATCATTTTTGCCCCAAAAGGGAATGTTTTATCCTCTACAAAAGTATTTCCTCCATCAGTAGACCTGAAGAAACCACCGTTACCTCCATAAACTCCAAATGACGATGCAAATATTGTATCCGTATTATTCGGATCAAATTCTACATCGTAAAACCTTCCTTGAATAACTAGATCCCATGACGCTCCCCCATCAAAAGATTTATACAAACCATTTGATTGGTTACAAGCATATAATACGTTTGGGTTTTTCGGATGAATTAAAATTTTTAAAACGCTTCCATTTCCGGCATTTCCAACCTTTTCCCATGTTGCTCCAGCATTTACTGATTTATAAACATGTCCAAAGGCAGAGCCCCAATAATATACTTGCGTATTTGATTGCTCCATTGCCAAGGAATAGGTATACATGTTTCCATGATTATCCGTTAAAGAATTCCACGTTCTTCCTTTGTCAGTGGTTTTCCAGATACCGCCTCCAATAGAACCAATAATTATGTGATCGTGATTCTTGTTTTCCACAGCAAAACTTGAAATTCTTCCAACACCTGGATTCCATCCAGTTGTTTCGTTGAAATAAGTTGGACCTAACTCTGACCAACTAGCTCCATTATCCAAAACTTGATCTGATGAATTTGCATTTCTTCTTTGGTTTTGAGCTTCAAGTTCATTGAATAAATAGTTCGGGTCTTTTACGAAACCATTCACATCCAATTGTTTCATTGCAAAATACTCCCAACGTTTGTACTGCTTATATCCAGTACCTTTTCCTGTTCCATTGATTTCAAAATACTTCTCAGCTTCCTCTTGAATTTCGGATAGCCTATGACTATTTTCTGAAATCATTTTTTGATAATCTTGTGCGTACGAAGAAACATAAGTACACGACAAGAAAACTAATAGTAGTTTTAGTTTTTTCACCATAATTAGTGTTTTTATAATTATTTTGGTTAAGCAGCCGAAAGTAATCTAAAAAGTATAACCACAAGGTGAAAAACAAGAGTTTTACAGGTCTTTAAAATTTCTCTACAAATCTTTTTCTTTTGATGATATTTTTAACACTTATGTTTAAAAGTATATCGATACGTTTGAAATTTCATCTTCAAAATTGATATCAAAAAAAATAAGATTGCTATTCGCAATCTTATTTTTTTATCTAGGTATTATTGTTATTCTTTCAATAAATTAACTATCCATTAATAATGGATTTTACAAAGTCTTTAGATTTAAATATTCCGTTTTGATCTAAATATTTAATATAGGCAGAACCTATGATTGCCCCATTTGCATAAGAACAAGCTGTTGAAAAAGTTTGATTATCCGAAATTCCAAAACCAACAATTAATTTACTTTTTAAATCCATTGATTTAATTCTTTCGAAGTATTCAATTTGCTGATGTGACACTTCTCCTTTTGCCCCAGTAATTGAAGCCGATGCAACCACATAAATAAAAGTATCTGTTAAGCTATCAATTTTACGAATACGTTCTTCCGAAGTATGTGGTGTAATTAAAAACACATTACTAATTCCATGCTTTTCGAAAAGAGGTTTATAATGACTCTCGTATTCTACCATAGGTAAATCAGGAATAATAATGGTATCAATACCACATTCTTTCACCTTTTCACAAAAAGCTTCTTCACCATACTTGATAATTTGATTCACATATCCCATCAAAACTAATGGAGTTGAGTTCTTCTCCTTTAGAGCAATCAATTGTTCAAATACAACATCTAGGTTCATCCCATTTTTTAAAGCGACAGAACTACTATGTTGAATTGTTGGTCCATCTGCCAACGGATCAGAGTACGGTAATCCTACTTCTATGAAATCAACACCAGCCTTACCTAACTCGTTAATGATTGTTTCTGTTCCATTTAAATCGGGAAAACCTGCTGTAAAAAATATAGACAATAAATTTTTGTCTTTCTGACTAAATAATTTTTGTAATGAATTCATTTCTATATTCTTTTTAACCTTCTAAATGTTTAATATATGTTTCTAAGTCTTTATCTCCTCTACCCGACAAATTAATCACGATTGTTTTATCCTTGCTTAAGTCCATTTTTGGTAATACTGCCAGAGCGTGAGCTGTTTCTAAAGCAGGAATAATTCCTTCAATTTTTGTTAATTCATAGGCCGCATCTAATGCTTCTTTATCTGTGGCATTCATAAATGTCGCACGTTTACTTTCGTGCAAAAAAGCATGTAACGGTCCTACACCTGGGTAGTCCAGTCCTGCAGAAATAGAATATGGCTCTACAATTTGCCCATACTCATCTTGCATTAAGATGGTTTTACTTCCATGAATAACACCAACTTCACCCAACTGAGAAGTCGCCGCACTTTCTCCAGAGTTAACTCCTAATCCAGCTGCTTCTACTGCAATCAACTCAACCTCTTCGTCATCTAGATAATGGTAAAATGCACCAGCAGCATTGCTTCCTCCTCCGACACAAGCAATAATAGCATCTGGGTTTTCTTTTCCAGTTTGCTCTTTGAGTTGAACTTTCATTTCTTCAGAGATAACAGCTTGCAAACGAGCAACCATATCAGGATATGGATGTGGCCCTACAACCGAACCTATTAAATAATACGTATCTGGGTTCTGAATCCAATAACGAATGGCTTCATTCGTTGCATCTTTTAATGTTTTACTACCACTCGTTGCCGGTACTACTTTGGCTCCAAGCATTTTCATTCTTGCAACATTAGGTGCCTGACGCTTAATATCAGTTTCTCCCATAAAAACAATACATTCAAGTCCCATTAAAGCACAAACCGTTGCTGACGCTACACCATGCTGTCCTGCTCCTGTTTCCGCAATAATTTTAGTTTTTCCTAAATGTTTTGCTATAAGAATCTGCCCTATCGTATTATTTACTTTATGAGCTCCAGTATGATTTAAGTCTTCTCTTTTCAAATAGATGGTAGCTCCATACTTTTCTGAAAGACGTTTTGCTAAGTATAAAGGACTTGGTCTACCAACATAATGCTTCAATAAATCTTTATACTCTTCTTGAAAGGCTGGTGAATTAATAATATGAATATAGTTGTCTTCTAATTCCTTTACATTAGGATATAATAATTCTGGAATAAAAGCTCCTCCGAACTGTCCATAATACCCATTATTATCAGGTTGAAATTTCATAATTCGTCTCTTATTTTTTTACTATTGTTATAAACTTCTTTAACTGTTTGATCGATTTGTCACCTGGTTTTGTTTCAAATCGGCTATTCACATCGAGGGCAATACATTTTTTTGCATGTGATGTTTTCATAAATTCTTTTACCGAATCTACTTCCTGTAAACCTATACCTCCACTTAAAAAATAAGGTGTGTCAGAGTTATACTTTTCCAATAACTTCCAATCAAAGGTCACTCCATTTCCTCCTCTTTCTTTTCCTTTGGTATCAAAAAGAAAATAATCCACTTTGCCTTCATATGGCTTGAGCTTATCAAAATCAAAAGTATCTTTTACTCCAAAAACCTTCATCATCTCCACTTTTGGTAAATGTTCTTTCAATTTTTCTATATACTCGGGTGATTCATCACCATGTAACTGCAATACTGATAACTGATATTCTTCTGCCAACGACACAACTATCTCTAAATACTCATTTACAAAAACACCTACTTTTTTAATGCTCTTTGGTATCTCAGGAATAATTCCTTCAAAATTTC
Source organism: Tenacibaculum xiamenense (assembly GCF_964513065.1). NCBI lineage: Bacteria > Pseudomonadati > Bacteroidota > Flavobacteriia > Flavobacteriales > Flavobacteriaceae > Tenacibaculum > Tenacibaculum xiamenense. Next base: position 263,785 of record NZ_CAZEQU010000034.1, on the reverse strand, counting down.
TTTTTGACTTTTCATAGAAAATAAACCCCAAGTAATCTGGTTTCAATTCAGCAACTTGCTTAATATTTTCTACATACTTCATTCCACAAACTTTCAACTTCATCTTACTATGCTTTTTTATCGTTGAATAATAAACAAATGGCTTTAAAACAATCAGATTCAAATGATATGGTTCTTACACTATCTTTTGAAAACTCAACATCAAAATCTAAATCTATTTCTCCATTAGATTTAATTGAATCGATATAAAAAGTATTACCTTTTGCTTCACTTAACACTCCATAAAAAAGTTCATCCTCTTCATTATCTTGAAATTCGAAACAACCATATTTAGTCTCTACCCATTTAAGTATCTCAATCGTGTTTGTTCCGAATTCAAATCCTTCTGGTTTTTCAAATACGGACTCTCTTAACTCAAGAACTCGCTTTAAACTCTCATTATCATTTGAAAATCTATTTTCCAAATATTTCTTATTAATTAGCTTATAGCCATCTAGTTGAAAATCTACAGGAATCGATTTAATTAAAATCCAATCTTCATTCTCATCTAATAAAACACCTGTTTCGAATTCTTCCCAATCAATTAAAATATAATCCTCTATTAACATTGTTTTATTATCTAATTTGACTGATAAACTCTTGACAAGCAAGTCCTGGGTTTTCTGTTTTCATAAAGTTTTCACCTATCAAAAACCCTTGAAAACCATATTCTTTTAAACCAGTTATAATTCGAGGATCAGAAATTCCACTTTCAGAAACTTTCACAGCACTATCAGGAATTTGACTCGCTAAAGCTATCGAATGCTCTAAATCAACCTCAAATGTTTTTAAGTTTCTGTTATTGATTCCTATTATTTTATTATCCAAATCTGAGATCTTATCTAAATCTTCCTGTGTATGAATTTCATACAACACTTCTAAACCTAAATCAGCAGCTAATTGTCCGTAATCCTTCAATTCTTTTGCCGACAAACAGGTAGCTATCAATAAAACAGCATCTGCTCCAATTGCCTTAGCCTCTACAATTTGAAAACCATCAACCACAAAATCCTTTCTTAGAATTGGTGTCTGTTGATTTATTGTTCTTGCCTCCATTAAATCGGCCATTGTTCCTCCAAAGAATGAAGTGTCCGTTAAAATAGATTGTGCTGCAACTTTTGCTTCCAAATACCCTTCAGTTACTTCTGCAATAGTAGCGCTATCATTGATAATTCCTTTAGAAGGTGATTGCCTTTTATATTCGGCTATAATTCCTGTAGAATATTGATTTGTGAGTGCTTCTTTTAACGAAAATCTTGATCTTTTAAAATTTGGGCTCTCTACCAACTTTTTTACGGGAACCTCAGCTTTTATCTTCGCTACTTCGTTCTTTTTAAATGCTATTATTTTATCTAGTATTGTCATTTTTTTAATTATCAGTGTTCAATTATCAATTATGAGTGATTAGCTTTTAATGTTGTTTATTGTGATAAACAAGTTGTTCTCCCACATATTCAATTACTTCAATAAAAAACTCTTTTAATATATTTATCTGTTTAGCTTTATCATCTTCCTCATCAAAAGATTCAAATCTATTCGTTTCTTTATCAAATAATTCAAAAAAATATGCTTTATCGTATTCAGAATAATAATGCTTCCATTTAAAGTTTTGATTTATATTTCTTTCATTTAAGCGTAAAACATCACATAGTTCTTTATCAGAAAACTCAATTGACACTTCTGTTCTGTTATCATAATATAACCCGATACTTCCTTTTACCTCAAAATCAAAATTTTCAAATCTGACCATGAACGGCTTCCCTACCCAAGCATTAGTAATTTTTACACCTCCATTTTGTTGACTTGTAAAGTTTATTTTGTCTTCTTCTGATTTTTTTGAAATAATAGTAACTTCATCCAAAGAGTTCAAAAAAGAATACAATGATTGAATTCCTTCTAACTTCATTTTTTTTATTTCTTTTATTAAACAAACATTTTCTAAATAAGTAATATACCCTTTAAGTAATTCTTGATCTATTTTTCCATTTTTGTTCAAATGTTCATTCTTTAATGCATTTCTAAAACCTTTCCACGTTGTTATTTTATAACCTTCATGTTCTTCAAGTTCATAATTGGTAATATACCCTCTCTTTGCGTTTGGAAAGTCATCAACATATTGAAGAAAATGCTGTTTTGGATCATTTATTTTCACTTCAATAATATACTCCTGTCCATCATTTTTAAAATAAAAATCTGATCTACTGCTTCCTCTTGAATATTCTCTTTGAAAATCTGAAATATTACTCCAATTATTATCTTCCTCTTCGAAAAAGAAGCTTAAAAAAATATTTCTAAACTCTAAAGAAGACTCGCAAAATGCCCATGTGATATCTGAAAGATCATTCTCTTTTCTGAGTCTCCATGAGACATATCCAAAAAACTTTGATATTTCACTCATTTCTCAATACTAATATCTCATTACTTAATGCTAACCAATCTGTTCAAACAATCTTTTGCTTTTAATCCGAATAATGAATCCTTCGCTTCATCATATGCTGCTTCAAAAGACTTATTTTGATCTACAATTTTTAATGCGTAAGCCGCATTTGTTAACACAACATTATTCTGAGCATCGGTTCCTTCACCATTTAATATCGTTTTGAATATTTTCGCCGCATCAGCTACAGAATTCCCACCATAAATATCCGACTGTTTCAAAGTCTGTAATTGTAAATCGCTTGGCGTAATTAATTGCTCACCTTCCTTTGAAAACAATTTAAAACCTCCTGTTAGAGAAATCTCATCATAACCATCTAAAGCATGTACAATACCATAATTAGAATCTTCCTCTTGTAAAATGTAATTATACAATCGTGCTACCTCAAGATTAAAAGTTCCTAACAATTGATTTTGAGGTGAACTTGGATTCACCAGAGGACCTAACATATTAAAGAATGTCTTTAATTTTAAAGCTTTCCTTACTGGACCAACAGCTTTCATTGCTGGATGAAATTTTGGAGCATGCAAAAAACAGATATTTGCTTTTTCCAAATGAGATTTTAATGTTGCTTCATCATTTGTAAACTCATACCCAAAACTTTCCAACATATCTGAAGAACCAGACTTAGATGATACTGAATAATTACCGTGTTTTGCCACTTTCTGACCTGTTCCTGCAACTACAAAAGAGGTTAAGGTTGAAATATTAAAAGTATCTTTACCATCGCCACCAGTACCAACAATATCAATGGTATTATAGTCAGATAGATCTACCTTTATTGCCAACTCCAATAAAGCTTCCCTAAAACCGGCCAACTCATTTACAGTTATTGGACGCATCATGAAAACGGTTAAAAAAGAGGCTAGGTGGGCTTCATTATATTTTTCATTCGCAATATTGATCAACATTTCTTTGGCTTCTAACTTTGTTAGTCTTTTATGTTGATATAATTTTTCGAGGGTTTCTTTCATCGTTCTTATTATTGATGTTAGGCTACTAATTTTTTCTCAACGTCAGCAATAAAATTACTAACTAGTTTTTCTCCAACTTCTGTTAAAATACTTTCTGGATGAAATTGAACGGCGCTAATTTGAAATTCCTTGTGTCTTATTGCCATGACACCTCCATCTTCGTCGATAGCAGTTATTTCTAAAGATTCAGGTAAATCTTCTTTTGAAGCAATCCATGAATGGTATCTTGCCGCTGGAAACGTTTCTGGAACACCTTTAAATATGGTAGCCTCCTTCTCCAATACTTTCATATCTGTTGCTACCCCATGGAAAACTTCATTCATATTAATGATTTTCCCGCCAAAAACTTCTGTAATTGCCTGTAAACCTAAACACACACCGAAAATAGGTAGCTTACCTGCATATGTCTTTATTACTTCTTTAAGAATTCCTGCTTCATCAGGTATTCCAGGACCTGGAGAAAGAATAATCAAGTCGTAAGTACCAACTTCTTCTATTGATATTTCATCATTTCGATAAACATCTGGATACTTATCGGTTATCTTTTCAACCATATGCACTAGGTTGTAGGTAAATGAATCGTAGTTATCTAAAATTAATATCTTCATTTTTTTAGTATTGAGGATTGTGTATTGAGAACTTCTCTTTTCTCAATTCTAATATTTTACATCTATTTTTTAAACGTTTTCTGCTAAAACCAAGGCCTTCTTCAAGGCTGCCAATTTATTATTCACTTCTTGCAATTCTCCTTCTTCACTTGAATGAATTACAATTCCAGCACCAGCTTGATAATACAATACATTCTTCTTGCTAACAAATGAACGTATAGCAATGGCCAAGTTGACTGAACCGTCCAAACCTATAATTCCAACCGCTCCTCCATAGAATCCTCTCGATTGATTTTCATACGTATCTATTAATTGCATGGCTTTGTATTTTGGAGCACCGCTCAAGGTTCCTGCAGGAAAGGTGTCTCCAACAATTTTAATTGGGTTCCCCTTTATTTGTCCTTGAACAGTAGATACTAAGTGAATCACATGACTGAAATACTGGACTTCTTTAAAAACTTCAACAACAACATTATCCGCATGCTTACTCAAATCATTTCGAGCTAAATCAACTAACATAACATGTTCCGCTGTTTCTTTTTTATCTTCAGAAAGCTTTTTCCCTAGTTTTAAATCTTCAGCCATATTTCCCGTTCTACGGAAAGTTCCAGCAATAGGATTTATAATAGCTTTTCCTTCATTTATTTTAATTTGAGCTTCTGGTGAAGACCCCATTAATTTGAAACTTCCATAATCAAAATAGAAAAGATAAGGTGAAGGATTAATTGATCTCAATGCTCGATAAACATTAAACTCATCCCCTTTAAACTTCTGTTGAAACTGTCGAGATAATACTAACTGAAAAACGTCACCTCTTTTACAATGAGCTTTCGCATTTTTAACGTACTCTTTGAATTCATCATTTGTACAATTTGAAGTTTCCTCTCCTACAATTTCAAATTTTTGTGTATTGAATGACTGTGCTTCAATGATTGTTTCTATTTCTTGAATTTTTGATTCTTCCCCATCTTCAATGTTTTCAATTAAAATCAACTCATCGTTAAAATGATTAATTGCAATAATAAATCTGTAAAAACTATATTGCATCATTGGAATAGCGGATGGAGCATCCTTAACATTCAATTTTATGGTTTCAAAATATTGAACACTATCGTAAGTTGTATATCCATATAAACCATTAAAAGATTTCACTTCAGGATCACAATTAAGTTCTATTGAAGAAGCAAACTCATTAAACAACTCGTTAAAGTTTCTATCAATTGTACTCGTACTAATTTCTTCTCCTTTTTTTAATACAGAAAATTTGTCTTTATCTGCTTTCATTCCAATAATAGGCTCTATACAGATAAATGAAAAGCTCTCCTCTTTACTATGATAATCAGAACTTTCCAGCAATAAAGTATTTGAATAACGATCTCTTAATCGAAGATATAGACCTACAGGAGTAACAGTATCAGAAAGTCTTTTTTTAGAAACTGTAGTAAACTTAATTTTTTCCATTTTTAGTTTTAGTCGTATTGTTTAAAAACAAAAAAGGCTTATCGTGAGATAAGCCTTTTTAATTTATATTTTGATTATAGGGTGCTGCTCACTTAATTTTTGTTAAGAGAGTTCCACCACCATATGTTGTTTTGCGTTAACATGATATGGCAAATTTAAAATAGATTTTTTAGAATGCAAACTTTTAGAGGATTTTATTTTTTGAAGTAGATTTTTCTTGCAACTGTAAATGATTTTATAACGACAATAACATCCCTTTTCCTACAATTTACCCTTAAAACCTGTGATAAAAACTATTGTAAGTTATAATTTTAAATAAAAAAACACTTTTTAATTAAAAATTAAAACCAATAAACTTAAAAATATTTACAAAAACAAACAATCACCGTTAGTTTGTATCAGCAAATTAAATAATAATTATTTAAGGATTGTTGTTTGATAATTAATTAAGAAATAAAAATTTAAAGATATATGTGTGGAATTGTTTGTGCTTTCGATTTAAAAGAAGAGTCTGAGGTTTTAAGACCTCAAATATTAGAAATGGCTAAAAAAATTAGACATAGAGGTCCGGACTGGAGTGGAATATATAGTGATAAAAAAAGTATCATGGCTCATGAACGTTTGGCTATTGTAGACCCAACCTCTGGACAACAACCTTTATTTAGTAAAGATAGAAGATTTGTTTTAGCTGCGAATGGAGAAATCTACAACCACCAAGAGATTAGAAAGCAGTTAACAGATGACCATGAGTTTTTAACAAAGTCTGACTGTGAAGTTATTTTAGCTTTATATAAGGAAAAAGGAGAACACTTCTTAGATGATTTAAACGGAATCTTTGGTTTTGCTGTTTATGACACCGCAACAGATGAATACTTAATTGCTCGTGACCATATTGGAATTATTCCTTTATATATGGGCTGGGATAAAAAAGGAACTTTCTATGTAGCTTCAGAATTGAAAGCATTAGAAGGACAGTGTAACAAAATTGAGGTATTTCCTCCAGGTCACTATTATACAAGAGAAGGCGGTTTACAAAAGTGGTATTCAAGAGATTGGATGGAATATGAAGCTGTAAAAGACAACCAAACGAGTATTGATGAATTGCGTGATGCTTTAGAAGCTGCCGTACACAGACAATTAATGAGTGATGTACCTTATGGAGTTTTACTTTCTGGAGGTTTGGATTCATCGATTACTTCTGCAATCGCTAAAAAATATGCTTCAAAAAGAGTGGAATCTGACGATAAAGATGAAGCTTGGTACCCGCAACTACACTCGTTTTCAATCGGCTTAGAGGGCTCACCAGATTTAGCTGCCGCTAAAGTAGTATCTGAACACATTGGAACAATTCATCACGAAATCACATTTACCATTCAAGAAGGTTTAGATGCAATTAAAGATGTAATTTATCACTTAGAAACCTACGATATTACAACAATTCGCGCCTCTACTCCAATGTATTTAATGTCAAGAGTAATCAAATCTATGGGTATTAAAATGGTATTATCTGGTGAAGGTGCTGATGAAATTTTTGGAGGATATTTATACTTCCACAAAGCTCCAAACGCTCAGGAGTTCCATGATGAAAACGTACGTAAACTGGACAAACTTTATCAATATGATTGCTTAAGAGCAAACAAGAGTTTAATGGCTTGGGGTATTGAAGGTAGAGTTCCGTTCTTAGATAAAGAATTTATGGATGTTGCCATGTCTATAAACCCACAAGACAAAATGATTAACGGTGAACGTATGGAGAAATGGGTTTTAAGAAAAGCATTTGAGAGCTACTTACCAGAAAGTGTAGCTTGGAGACAAAAAGAACAATTTTCAGATGGTGTAGGTTATAGCTGGATTGATACTTTAAAAGAAGTTGTAGAAACAGCAGTAACGGATGAAATGATGGACAATGCAGCTCACCGTTTTCCAATTCAAACTCCAAGAGCTAAAGAAGAATATTACTACCGCTCTATTTTCGAAGAACATTTCCCTAGCGATACAGCTGCATTAACTGTTCCTTCGGTTCCTTCGATTGCGTGTAGTACCCCAACTGCCTTAGCATGGGATGCTAGTTTTCAAAATGTAAATGAACCTAGTGGACGTGCTATAGCAACGGTTCACGAAGATGCTTATTAATATTATTATTAGTTTCTTTTAAATTTTTAGTTGTGTAAAAACCTTGCAAAAGCAAGGTTTTTTTTATTCAAAATCTAAAACATTTTCAGCTTTTATTAACTGCGCTAAAGCTTCAATTTTTTGCATTACTTTATTATAGAATTGATTTTGCTCTTTTTCTCCTGAGGTATTCAATAATTTCGAGTGCTTAATTTGTTTATCAAAATATTTCTTCGCCTCCAAACAGGTTTCTTTGTCAGTTATTTTGAAATAAGAAAGCATTGCACTCGGAACAAATAACATTTGCTTGCTTTCATTAAATACCAACACGTTATTATTCATTAGTAATAACTCATTATAATATAAGTTAAACTCTTGCTTTTTTGAAACTACCTTTGTTGATATTTCATCAAGCAACTCCTTTAAACAATTACACAAATCAATAGCTTCTTCATAAGTTACTTGGTTTGCTTTATAGTAAAAATGTATTTGCTTTAAAGTACTGTTTATTGTAGTAACATCCCAAATTTCCGAAACAGAAATATGATTGTAAATATCCGCAAGCTTACTCGCTGACTGTATTGTTGAGAGTTTTGGGTAAAATTCACTAAAAGACTTATTTCTAAAACTCTTATCCAACAACTTGAGCCATACATAAATTTTAAAACGACTTAATTCTCCAGACCTCAACAAATGAAATAAAGGAATGTCTTTTGCTGAGTACAATATTTGAAACCCAATATTATTAACTATTATTGAAAGTGATTCGTATGAACTTCGAAAATACCGTTCTAAATCTTCCTCATTATTTAATTGGGGAGTTTTTTCCATGGAAACATAGCCTGAATACGCTTCTCCAGTTAACGAATCTAACGACAGGTCAAAATAATGAGCTAATAACATGGCCTCGTCCAAAGAAATTTTACTTTTCAAACTTGTTCTTCGATGCGCTGCATCATAGCTTATATCCAATACTTTCGCTATTTCTTCATTCAATGATTTTGCCTGTAAATCTTCTTGAATTTTATCTAATAGAAGTTTCTGAAACATAGTACAAGATATCTCATTTTTGTGATAATCACAAAAAAAAGCAGTTCATGTTGTGATTAAACGAACTTCAAACTTATATATCACAATAATTTTACCCTATCAAAAAACATATCAAAATGAAAAAATTAATCTTAATTATTGGTTTGATGTTTTCGGTAGGTACCTTCTCTCAAGAAAGAGAATTCTACCGAAGTCCAAGCATTAAAGGGGGTACTGGCATTTTCATCCCCCAAGGAAAATTAACTAAATACTTTGGTGTTTCTCCTTACTTCGAAATTACTGTTGATATCCCCTTTTTCAATAGAGATATTCTTGGAATAAGTGTGCAATGTGCTGTGCCTAGACAGAAAGATAATTTCACCTATATAAGAACTATTGACACTATAAAAACAAGAAGTACTTTCATGTTGAACCTTGTTGCTAACTTAAAAAAGAGAGTTATTGAAACTTCTAAAAAACGGCTCGATTTAAATTTCGGCATTGGTGTTTCAGGAATACAAACCGATGCTCGAAATCCAGATTTTTCTGGAGAAAAAAGTCAAAATAAATATGAAATGGTTTCATCATTACTAATAAATCCTTCGATAGAATTCACTAAAAAAATGAAAAGTAGTAATGAATTGACTTTTGCCTTTGGATTACAATATTCTCCTTATAAAATCGAAGGAGCTATTCAAGAAGACATTGGAGGTTTAGCGTTAATTCCAAAGTTAATTTACCTATTCTAAAATTAAAATAATGAAAACATTAAACATACCTTTAAGTTTGATTCTATTCAGATTTTCACTTGCACCAATCATAATACTCTTGGCTATTTTACTAAAAGAGAAATCCAATTTGATAATAACTATTTTAATGTATCTAGGTTTAACTTCTGATATCCTTGATGGAATTATTGCTAGGAAAGAAAATATTTCATCCGAAAAACTAAGAAGACTCGATAGTCAAACCGATATGGTTTTCTGGCTCTCCATTGGTTGTAGCTGCTATATCTTATATCCTGAATTAATACATGAGAACCTATATGCTGTTTGGTCTATTTTAGTCATGGAAATCATGTGTTATATTGTTAGTTTTCTGAAGTTTGGAAAAGAAACTTGTACTCACGCTTTTTTGTCCAAAATTTGGGGACTAACACTTCTCACGGCATTCACTTCTTTAATAGGTTTTCAAAATGCAGGTTTTCCTTTTTACCTAGCTGTAATTGTAGGACTCATAGCTCATATCGATGTGATACTTATCATTTTGATACTTCCAAAATGGACTCATGACGTACCAAGTTGTTATCACGCTTATTTAATCAGAAAGGGTAAAAAGTTTAACAAACATAAACTACTAAATAGCTAAAAATAAAAAAGAATACATCGTTTACAAATGTTTTTTCATTTCAGGGGAAATTGCTAAAAAATAGGTTGCCTACAAAGGCAACCTATTTCGTATACTATTTTAATAGTATTATTTTATATGTAAACCCAACGTCCGTTAATGTAATCTACTTCATAATTATTGTAGTAATCTCCGTACCACCATTTATTATGCTCTCTACGAACTCGAACACCATCAATAACATGATGTTGGCTATTTGCAAATGCAGCACCATTCAATACCCAAGTTTGATTCATTTCTAAAACCTCATAAAATCTGTTATCATATTCAACATAATACCACCATTTATCCCATCTTCTTTTAACTGTCACTCCATGGATTGTATAATACGTATTATCTTGATATTCTCCATCGTCACCGTCATCACCACCATCATCGCCGTCATCACCACCGTCGTCTCCGCCACCATTATCACCAGGATACATCGTATTAATAGCACTTATATCTCCACTTGATAATCTCGTACTACTTTGAATGATACCTCCATTCTTTTTTCTAATGGTCGGTTGTCCATTTGCAGAAAACCCATAAGAAGAATAGTGCATAATTGAATTAAAGTCATAAGCCCCATAATCTCTATAATTCCAACCTGTCGCTTTATTAAAATTGTGTTCTTGACCTCGCTGTACATTATTCCAATAAATATCTACATACTGATCCCTATCAGAACGATTTTGCTCATGATGTAAACCAATGGCATGCCCCAACTCATGTATAATAATATGCTTTACCAAACAACCTTGTCCTAAAGTCATTCTGGTTGGACCGTAACTTGATGTACCAATATAACTAGAGCATCCTTGCCCCGAATCGATATAAACGTATTGCTGTTGTCCAGATCTTCTTACAAACTTTAGATTGGTTTTATCCTCTAACTCTCTCATTGCATCCTCGATCAACCCTCTGTAATAACTAAGATTCGAAGATATAGAATAAGGAACAGTATTGTTTGGCCATAAACCCTGCGATTTAAGTCCTACACCTCTGTTATTTGAATGCTCCTCTCCATTTTCATAGCCAGCCGCTTGAATAGATTCCTCATAAGTATCCCTCAACAACTCTTTATGTAAGAGCATATCTCCTCCAAAAACATACTCTCCATTAATAATTTCATAAGTAATTTTTTTTCCTAAATAGTACCCTTCTTTTACTTCTCCCCTTTCACCAGGAAAAGCGCTAAATGCATTTGTTTCTGAGGTTACCTGATCGTTCTCCAATACTTCTTCATTGTTGCACGATAGAAATAGAAGGGTAACGAAAATTAGCATTACCAATTTTACGCTTAATTTCATAATTTTAAATTTAATGTTAATAATGTTGGTTAAAACGTAACAATTAAAGTTTGAAAGTAATCGCATGGTTGGCTTTCTCTTGCCAGAAAGCTGAAATTAGTTTGATTTTTTATCTAGTACTTTGTGGGTTTTGTTAACATTTTTTTGCCATACATACTAGATTTAGGCGATATCGCAGAAGTAGTTAGTAGAAATGGTTAAACAATGATGTAAGAATGCACTGTTAGTAAAATAAAGAAACTTAAAGTCACAATACAAAAAGTTCCTCTTTTTCTTTTCACTTATTTATGATCTCGAAGATCCCCCAACATCCAATTTTGATAATTGAATGATTAATAACCGATGAACCGAAGTTCTAAAAATCATCACTTATGACAATTGGGATGCAAATATATAGCCACCAACAGATTAAAAAAAAATATAAATTATTAAATATCACAAAAACTAAAAAACATTTGCAATAAATAATAAATACTGTTGTTTAAAATGCCCTTGAAAAAACTCAAGGGCATCCGAGTTAACTATAAATTTGTTGCCTTACAACGTAATTGTTTTTGAAACTATTCTATACGTACTCCCATTTTCCATTGACATAATCTACTTCATTCCAACTTCCATAGTACAATCTCCACCATTTTCCATTGTATCGTAAAACCTGCCATCCGTCTACATTATAATAGGTATTATGCTTATAAATGTTTCCATTAACATTCCATACCCATTTACCATTAACATCGTCTATAGAAATATACGTATTTGCTCCATTAATATTTGTCAGATACCACCAACGATCCTGATCTCTAAAAACGGTTACACCATGAATCGTATAATTAGTTCCGTTCTGATATTGGTTTCCGCCTCCATTATCACCTTGATCAACATATCTCCAAGCTCCATTAACATATTCTACTTCTTTCCATTTATTTTCGGCTTGAACCCAATACCACCATTTATCATCATGACGATAAACACGTAATCCATATAGTGTATAGTAATTACCATTTACATACTGGTCACCCCCTCCATTATCACCAGGATACATAACATTTAAACCTGCAATGTCTCCTTGAGATAAATACTCTCTATTTGATTGATACGTAGAACCATCTAATTTAGTAATCGTTGGATACCCTTGTCCATACTTTGAAAAAGCATAGGAACCATAGAGCATGATAGAATTATAATCTAAGGCGCTCGTATAATCTGCTCCACTTAAATGTTGCTCTTGGTAGGTATAAAAGTTAAACGCCATACCTTCCTGAATATAATCCCAATTTATTCTTAAATAGCTATCTCTATCCGATCTACTCTGCTCATGAAACAATCCAACGGTATGTCCTATTTCGTGAATTACCGTACCTGTTGAACAATTAATTTCAAGATTAACATATTGCATTCCTCCTTTCATACCTAAATCAGCAGAACATCCTTGATTTACTGGTCGAAAATAAACATAGTTTTGCTGGTTTGTTCTTTGAACAAATTTAAGATTCGTATTGGTTTCCCAATGAGCAATTGCATCTGTAACCCTATATTGATTTGGCAAATTTGATGCTATCGAATAATACACTGTATTATTTGGCCATCTTCCACCTGTTAAACCGACACTTCTTACACCGAAACTATGAGCCGTTTCATTTGAATCCAAAATTAAATCATCTAAATTCTCAGTAAGAAACTTTTTGTTCAGGATCATATCTCCTTCTAAAATATAATCTCCATTGATTTCTTCATAGGTAACTTCATTTCCCAGATAAAACCCTTTCTTAACAATTCCTCTTTGTTCGGGGTAAGCCACCTCTAAAGAAGCTGAAACATCTTCTTTTCCGGAGGGAGCGGCTGGATTAATAACTTCTTCATCTTTACAAGATAAAAACAACATGGTAGCGCATACCATGATTAACAAACTTCGTGTGTTTGATTTCATAATTTAAAATTTAATGTTTGTGGTTTTGGTTAAAACGCAGTAATTAAAGTTTGAAATTCAAATACGATAGTCCTTAAACGGTAAAATTCTAAAGAAAACCAGAATTAACAGCCTAAATGTGGTTCAGACTAAAATTGTAAAATGATATAGTTTTCAGAATGAAATGCGTAGTAAATATTTTTATAAGTATGATACAAAGGGAAACACCTGAAACCTCAATGAGGCTTCTAAGCTTTTCTTTCTCTTTTCATTGAAATATGATTATCATTGATAACCATTAATGCGCCACTATGAAGTAAGGCGCCCCATATAACCGTTAAACCGAAGTTTAAGAATCATTTCCTTATAATGATTGCGGGCGCAAAAGTAATTGTTCGGACTGCTCTAAGAAACTGATTTTCTTTAATAATTTATTAAATATCACAAACTCCGAATAAACTCTTTGCATAATATAAAAAAGCCTCTGAAAAAAATTTCCAAAGGCTTTTCACTTCAATAAATCTGCTAAATATTATTAGTTCGGAGCTACATAAAAAGGAGAAAGATTCACTTTTGCATTCCCTCTGGCTCCATAGTGATTCGTATAAGTTTTATTCTTTTCAATAGTATACAAAGAATCTACATAATCATCATCATTTCTAAACCAAGCTTCTGGCATCGCTTCAAGTATTGCTCCTGCAACTTGCCCTAAAACACTTACCCATGGTTGAGTAGTAACAGTTCCAATTATTTGAAATACCCCATTAATAATTGTTTGTGTTAATTCTTTATAATTTCCACTATCATCTTTTTCAAAAAACTGAATATTTGCTGCTTGATATTGATAATCATCCCAAAACAATAAGATTTGATTTGGATAATAATCAGTTCCTTCATGATCAAGATATTCCATGGTAATAACTTTAATCTCAGGACTATTATCTTCGCTTCTAATTCCAGAGGTGATAGCATAAATTTCAGCAGCTCCTAAAATCCATGACTCCTCATCATTATTCAATCTTATTTTATCTAATTTCGTTGTTTCTAATCCTCCTGTTTTATTAGCTCCCATATTTTCATGGACTTTGCCTCCATTAAAACTTGATTTTTGTAAACCACTCTCTTTTAAAAGCCTGTTCATATGATATACTTCTTTCTTTAAGGCTTCTATTCCATTTTCCTCTATGACAATTACAGGTTGATTTGGTGTTATTTTTGCATCTAGCACAACAGCCTTCTTATTCATATCATACGCTATAACAGACTCCCAATCCTTTTCTTCTCCTTTAGGTGCATATGAAAATAACAAATTTGAAAAATCAGTATTTCCTTTTGGATTATGCATCCATATTTCTAAGATTTCTATTTTATCTGGAGCCTCTTCAGAAACGGCGTTTTTCTCTAATTCTGACGATTGTTTAGACAATTTTCTAAACGAACTTTGATCATCGACATAAGAAGTATTTTTACTTAAAACTTCTGATAACAAAACACCATTTTTTTGGTTCCTTAACAACTCTAATGTTGTTTCTTTGAATTTTTCATTTTTCATTAAACTAATAAGCTCAAGTGCTATTTCTTTTTTGTTTACACTCTCCGAGTTTAATTGTTCTTCTTCTGGTGATAATTCAGTTGAATCTGTACAACTAATTATCAATAAAGAAACCAAAAGGCTTCTAAATAAAAATTGAAGGGTTTTCATTATTGTAATTATTTAGGTTAATAAAATTTCAGCTACAATATAAAAAAACCTCAATAAAAACAATAAAAAATGTTAATTTAATAAATAAAAACCACACAAAACGTTAAATTATAAAAATAAACTCAACAAAAAGTCCACCAAACTCATATTTTAGGCTTATATTTAGATTAACCCTTTCTAAAAAGTGATTTCTTTTCCGAATTATTCTTTATCTCGAACCTTTTCAGACAAAGTTTCATTTAAATAATCGATTTTAAGGCTTCATTTAAGTTTGACTAGATAGGAACTCTTGAATAAATTACAAAAACCTTCATTTTTAGTGTTTTTAAGCAATTTAAGACACTTTTACAAAAACGTAGTTTTTTTCATTTTTTATTAACAAAACCTCTTAAAAACTTTATTTTAAGGTTAAAAAAACGTAAATTTGTATATAAGAATGATCGCAAATGTGCGATTATTTTTTTGGGGGATTTCTAATAATTTACTTTTTTCAGGAATAACATCGTTTGTTCCTTTTAATTATTGTCATCTCCAGAACATAACGTAAAGAATAAAACAAAACTCAATAGTATGAGCGAAGAAAAAAAGCACAATTATTCCGCCGACAGTATTCAGGCACTTGAAGGAATGGAGCATGTTCGTATGCGTCCTTCGATGTATATTGGTGATGTTGGAGTTCGTGGTTTACACCACTTAGTTTATGAAGTTGTTGATAACTCTATCGATGAGGCACTTGCTGGTCATTGTGATGAGATTTCTGTTGACATAAACGAAGATAACTCTATTACGGTAAGAGATAACGGTCGTGGAATTCCTGTTGGGCTTCATAAAAAAGAAGGAGTATCTGCTCTTGAAGTAGTAATGACCAAAATTGGAGCTGGTGGTAAATTCGATAAGGATTCATATAAAGTTTCTGGAGGATTACACGGAGTTGGTGTATCTTGTGTTAATGCTTTATCTGATCATTTAAAAGCTACGGTACATAGAGATGGAAAAATATGGGAGCAAGAATATGAGCGAGGTAAAACTTTATATCCAGTTAAAACTGTTGGAGGTACAGATAAGACAGGTACAGAAGTAACATTTTCTCCAGATAAAAGCATATTTCAACAAACTACTGAATACAACTATGATACCTTGGCCGCTCGTATGCGAGAGCTAGCCTATCTAAACAAAGGAATCACTGTTGTGTTAACTGATAAAAGAGAGAAAGATGATGAAGGAAACTTTATATCTGAAACTTTTCACAGTACAGAAGGACTATCAGAGTTTGTTAAGTTTTTAGATAGCACAAGAGAGCAATTAACCTCTGATGTTATTGCTATGGAGGGTGAAAAAAATGGAATTCCTGTGGAAGTTGCCATGGTTTATAACACCTCTTACTCAGAAAACTTACATTCTTATGTAAATAATATTAATACGCATGAAGGAGGTACTCACCTTTCAGGATTTCGTCGTGGTTTAACACATACACTTAAAAAGTATGCTGATGAATCTGGCTTACTTAAAAATGTGAAGTTTGAAATCTCTGGAGATGATTTCCGTGAAGGTTTAACCGCTATTGTTTCTGTAAAAGTAGCTGAACCTCAATTCGAAGGACAAACAAAAACTAAGTTAGGAAACCGTGAGGTTACTTCGGCTGTTTCGCAAGCAGTGGCTGAAATGCTGAATGACTTCTTAGAAGAAAATCCTAACGATGCAAAAACCATTGTACAAAAAGTAATTTTAGCAGCTCAAGCTAGACATGCTGCTAAAAAAGCTCGTGAAATGGTGCAACGTAAAACTGTAATGAGTATTGGAGGGCTTCCTGGTAAACTTTCCGATTGTTCTGAAACGGATCCTGCTATTTGTGAAATATTCTTGGTCGAGGGAGATTCGGCAGGTGGTACTGCAAAACAAGGACGTGATAGAAATTTCCAAGCAATATTGCCTTTACGTGGTAAGATTTTGAATGTGGAAAAAGCAATGCAACATAAGGTTTTTGAAAATGAAGAAATCAAAAACATGTTTACTGCATTGGGGATTACCATCGGAACTGAAGAAGACCCAAGAGCTTTGAACTTATCGAAACTTCGTTACCATAAAGTTGTTATTATGTGTGATGCCGATGTTGATGGTTCTCACATTGCAACCCTTATTTTAACATTCTTCTTCCGTTACATGAGAGAAATGGTTGAGCAAGGATATATTTATATTGCTACTCCTCCGTTATACCTTGTAAAAAAAGGACAGAAGAAAGAATATGCTTGGGATGACAACCAACGTGACCTTATAGTTCAAAAAATGGGTGGTGGTGCAAGTATTCAACGTTATAAGGGTCTTGGAGAGATGAATGCTGAGCAATTATGGGATACTACAATGAACCCTGAGTTTAGAACTCTTCGCCAAGTAACTATTGATAATCTTACAGAAGCAGATAGAGTTTTCTCTATGTTAATGGGTGACGATGTTCCACCTAGAAGGGACTTTATCGAAAGAAATGCAAAATATGCAAATATTGACGCTTAATCGATTAGCGTTAAAAAATAGAACCTCAACGAATTGTTGAGGTTTTTTTATTTAGGGAGTTATCCTATTTGTTTAATGGATATTTTTTATAATTTTGATTAACATTAGAAACATCTATACATTATAGATGTATACTTTTTTAATCTAACAAAAATGAAAGTATTAAAAGCAATTAGCTTACTCACAGCAATTTTTTGTTTTTCAAAATTGCAGTCTCAAGAATTAGAAACCATCCTCTTAGCTAAAGACGATGCAACAAAATTAACCAAAGCATACCTTGCTCCTTCGTTCAAAGGATTGATGTTTGCAATGAATAACGGTTGGTATCATACTGCTAAAGTTCATAAAAAATTTGGTTTTGACATTTCTATTGGAGCAAATGCGGCAGCTGTTCCATCTCAAGATGAGATATTTTCTATAGCTGAACTAGGTTTATCCAATAACACAACAGTTACTAATGGTGTTACAACTTCACCAACAGTTGCAGGTAATGAATCAATCACTCCTGCTGAATTTCAATATTCTACTCAAATAGAAGGTCAAAATGTAACTGCCAATTTTACCATGCCAAAAGGTATCAAGGAAGATCTTCCTACAAGTGCTATTCCTGCACCAGCCATTCAAGTAGGTGTTGGTCTTCCCTATAAATTAGACGCTATTGTTCGTTATGTTCCAAAAATTGGAGTAGATAACGTAAAAGTTGGTCTTTTTGGTTTAGGAATAAAAAAGGAAATTACGGAATGGTTTGGTCCGTTAGACAAATTACCTCTTCATGTATCCTTATTGGCTGCATACTCAAATATGAGTGTTGATTATGAAATCGGAAATGTAAGTGGAGATGTTTCTACTCAAAATGCTTCAACTGAGTTTGATTTGAACACCTATACTGTTCAAGCAATCGCTTCGTTAAACTTTCCTATATTTAATGTTTATGGAGGTGTTGGTTATAATGCAGGAAATGTTAAACTTAATATGTTGGGTACTTATACACTAAGCTATGATCCCGCTATTAACGGAGCTCCGAATGTTGAAGAGTCAATTACAGACCCTATCTCGTTAAAAACGAATTCAGGAAGTATGAATGCCACCATTGGTGCTAGATTGAGTTTAGGCTTCTTCAAATTATATGGAAGCTATACTCTCCAAGAATATAACACATTAAATGCGGGAATTGCTTTTAGTTTTAGATAACAGTTAGTTCCATTTTAATATAAAAACAAAAACTTTTTAGTTGAAAATTATCAGTTAAAATTAAAATTTGTTAAGACCATCTAAATTTAGATGGTCTTTTGTTTTTTATCCTTCACCAAATCGCTATTTTTGTGCATCTTATTAATAAATTATCTTAACTAAATAATATAAAAAATGAAAGTAACAGTTGTAGGAGCAGGTGCTGTAGGTGCAAGTTGTGCCGAGTACATTGCTATTAAAGATTTTGCTTCAGAGGTTGTTTTAGTCGACATCAAGGAAGGTTTTGCTGAAGGTAAAGCTATGGATTTAATGCAAACTGCTTCGTTAAATGGATTTGATACTAAAATTACGGGAACTACTGGAGATTATAGCAAAACTGCTGGTTCTGATATCTGCGTAATTACCTCTGGTATTGCTCGTAAACCAGGAATGTCTCGTGATGAGTTATTAGGTATTAATGCTGGTATCGTAAAATCTGTTTCTGCAAGTTTAATAGAACACTCTCCAAATACAATTATTATTGTAGTATCAAATCCAATGGATACTATGACTTATTTGGTTCACAAAACTACTGGATTACCTAAAAACAGAATTATCGGTATGGGTGGTGCCTTAGATTCTGCTCGTTTCAAGTATAGATTAGCAGAAGCTTTAGAAGCTCCTATCTCTGATGTTGATGGAATGGTTATTGGTGGGCACTCTGATAAAGGGATGGTTCCTTTAACTCGTTTAGCTACTAGAAACTCTGTTCCTGTTTCAGAATTTTTATCTGAAGAAAGATTAAGTCAAGTAAAAGAAGATACTAAAGTTGGAGGAGCTACTTTAACTAAATTATTAGGAACTTCTGCATGGTATGCTCCAGGAGCTGCTGTTTCTGGATTAGTACAAGCAATTGCATGCGACCAAAAGAAGATTTTCCCTTGTTCAACTTTATTAGAAGGTGAATACGGTTTATCAGGCTTATGTATTGGTGTACCTGTAGTATTAGGTAAAAACGGTATTGAAAGAGTTGTTGAAATCAACTTAAATGATGCCGAAAAGCAACATTTAGCTGATTCAGCCGCTGCTGTAAAGAAAAATAATGAAGCGTTAACTTTCTAAGAAAGTAAGCTTAAAACATAGTAAAATGCCTTATGAACATCAGTTCGTAAGGCATTTTTTTCTTAAAAAGTGTTAAACTTTATATTAAAGTGTAAGTTTATAAAGAAATGCTCGTCTACCTACCAGAGAAACATAGCTTATGTTTCTTTTTCATAGTTTTTCATAGCAATTTTCCCACTTCTTTCTAGAAGTGGGTTTTGTTTTTTATCTTTCGCTTTAAATTTCTCTCATTGAAAAAAATAATAGTTTCTGTTACCAACGATATTACTAATGATCAGCGAGTTTCTAAGGTATGTGATACGCTTTCTAATTTAAATTTTAAAGTAACTTTAGTTGGCAGAAAACTACCTAAAAGTCAACCTCTGAATAGAAACTATACAACCAAGCGTTTTCGTTTACTATTTAATAAAGGAGTTTTGTTTTATGCTGAGTTTAATATTCGTTTATTTTTTTACTTGCTTTTTTCCAAAAGCGACATCCTGCTTTCAAACGATTTAGACACTTTACTTCCTAACTTTATAATAAGTAAGTTAAAAGGTAAGAAGTTAGTGTATGACAGTCATGAATTATTCCCTGAAATTCCAGAGCTAGTTAAACGTCCTACTACAAAAAAAGTATGGGAAGTACTTGAAAGAAAAATGCTTCCTCATTTAAAGAATTGTTATACAGTAAGTCAAAGTATTGCTAAGTACTATAAAGATAAATACAACACAAACTTTGAAGTTGTACGAAATGTTCCTTTGAAAATGGAATCAACTGATATCATAAAGCTTCCTTTTAAAACCGATAATAAAAAAGTCATTTTATATCAGGGTGCTGTTAATATTGGTAGAGGTTTAGAACTTATGATTGACACTATTGTTAAACTTGAAGACTGTATCTTTTTGATTGTTGGTGATGGAGATATTTTCCATAACCTTAAAGAGCTAGTTCATCGAAAAAACCTAAGCAGTCAAGTTATATTTTTAGGTAAACAATCTCCTGAACAGTTAAAAGGGATTACTCCACAAGCTGACCTTGGACTAAGTATTGAAGAAGATTTAGGATTAAGCTATCGTTACGCTCTTCCAAACAAACTATTCGACTATATACAAGCAAAAATTCCAGTGGTTACCTCTAACCTTCCTGAAATGAAGAGAATTGTTTCTCAATATTCCGTTGGTGAAGTTTTGGAAAATAGAACTCCTGAAACTTTATCTAAAAAAATTATAGATGTGTTAAATAATGATTATTCAGAAAACCTTAAAAAAGCAAAGACTGAACTTACTTGGGAAAAAGAGAAAGCTATTTTATTGAAGTTTTTCAATCATTCTTGATAAATAGCCAATTCTGAAAAGATTGAAATAAAATAATGAAGACTTTTTAATGGTTATTTGCTCCAATCGATCTGTAAAAAAACTTAAAAAATAAGGTAAACATAACCACCACACTCGTTTGTAAAACTTAGTAATCTTTGTATCGTCAAAGTTGAGATGGTTTCCTACCAACAACTGGCTTAAATTTTCAAGTGCCTCTTTTGTTTTGGAAAGATAGAGTTCATCAGAATCTATTCCCAAATGATACACTTCATTTTCCATATGCTCTATTGAAATTTCTTGTTTTTGAAGTTCTTTCGCAAAAAGTAAATCCTCGTATCCATATTTTGTTAAACTCTGATCAAAGCTAATACGGTCAAAAACCTTCTTCTGAATTAAAAAGTTACCCGTAAAAAAATACTTATACCTATCAGCTTCTCTTGTTCTTACATCCTTCTCTTCATTTCGCTTTCCTAGCTTCCATCGAATTGTTCTTTCAGTTACTTCTCGCTCATATTTAATTCCTCCTACAATAACATTTTTTTTCTCATTAATGAAGTTTAAATAGTTCTCTATAAAGCTTTCTTGTGCAGGTATCACATCTCCATCCAAGAACAATAACCAAGAATATTTTGCTTTTCTAGCCAAATAATTCCTAATAGCACTTCTACCTATATTTTTGTTTAAAATCTCAAACGAAGTATTTGATAGTTTATGTAACCTATCATTTCCTGAGAACTTAGTATTCGAAGCATCATCAACAATGATTATTTCAAATTGAATATTAGTTAATACCAATTGCTTGTGTAAACCTGAAACTAATTGATAAACATCCCAATTATGTGTTGGGATTAATACAGAAATCATTTTAAACGGATTGTTGTACTACTTCAAACAACTCTCCTCCTTCGCACTTTACTGTTTTTTGCTTGAATTTCACAATAAGCTGATAGTCATGAGTTGCCATCAAAATTGTTTTACCACTTTGATGAATTTCATTTAATAGCTCCATAACCTCTAAAGAAGTTTTTGGATCTAAGTTTCCTGTTGGCTCATCAGCAAGTATCAATTCCGGATCATTTAATAAGGCCCTGGCAATAGCAACACGTTGCTGTTCTCCTCCAGAAAGTTCGAATGTTTTTTTGTAGTATTTTTCTTTCATTCCAACCTTATCAAGAACCTCATAAATTTTCTCCTTCATATCATCCTTGTTCTTCCAACCTGTAGCTTTCAAAACAAATTCTAAATTTTCAAAAACATTTCTATCGTTTAAAAGTTTAAAGTCTTGAAAAACGATTCCTAATTTTCTTCTTAAAAAAGGAATATCCTTTTCCTTCATTTTTTTAAGATCAAAGCCTACGATACTTCCCAGACCACGTTGCAGTCTTAAATCACCATACAATGTTTTCAGTAAGCTACTCTTACCACTTCCCGTTTTTCCAATGAGATAATAAAAATCTCCTTTATTTAAAGTGAAATTAACTTTAGATAAAACCAAATTATCTCGTTGATAAATATCCGCCTTTTCAAGGTGTAAAACAGGTGTGCTCATAAACAGTATTTGTTTTTACAAAACTAAAATTTTATTATGTATTTCTACAACATTTATTACTTTTGGTGATTATTCTTCCAACAAAAACAAAAAACGAACGTTATAGTTTCTAGATAACTAAAAAATATGAGATTTAATTGTTTTAGAAAGAAAGTTTTCTTTTTGCCATTACTAGTTATAACTGGTAAAGGAATTGCGCAAAAAACTGCGTTAAATGTAAGTAATAGTTCTGACTATTACAAGGCAATAGAGCTTTATAACAACAAGGCATATGCTCCTGCTCAGAAGTTATTCATTGCCACTTCGGAGGAAACTCCTTCGAATACAACACTTAAAGGAAATGCGGATTATTATGACGCCATGTGCGCCATAAAACTAGGTCAAGAAGACGCCAATGAAAAAGTATTGAGTTTTGTAGCTAACCATCCTTATCATAACAAAAAAGAAAATGCTTTTTTGAAAGTTGGTAACTACTACTTTGCCAATCGTAAAGCTTCACATGCCTTACGCTGGTACCAAAAGGTAAACGAAAAACTCTTAAATCAACAAGAAAAGGATGAGTTGAATTACAAAATGGGGTATTGTCTTTTGGTTTCCAACTACTTAAAAGACTCCAAAGAAAGATTTAAGAGATTGTTAGGTAATCCTGTATATGGAAATGATGCACGTTATTACTACGGATATATAGCCTATAAACAAGAAAATTTCGGTGAAGCAGAAGACAATTTAAGTCAACTTGCTGATGATGCCACCTATCAATCAAAGGCGAACTATTATATTTTAGATATTAGTTTTAAAGCTGGACGTTTTGACAAATCGGTTCAAATTGGAGAAAAATTATTAGAATCTTCAAAAGATAAAAATGAGAGGTCTCAAATTTCAAAAATAATTGGAGAAAGTTATTTTAATCTAAAAGAATACGAAAAAGCCATTCCTTATTTAAAGAAATATAAAGGAAAAGGTGGACGATGGACGAATACAGATTACTATTATTTAGGATATGCTTATTACAAGCAAAAAGATTACGAATCTGCCATTAACAATTTTAATAAAATTATTGGTGGAACTAACAAAGTAGCTCAAAATGCATATTATCATTTGGGTGAGTGTTATCTTGAATTAGATAAAAAAGTAGAAGCTCTAAACGCTTTTAAGAATGCCAGTGAAATGGATTTCGACTCTCAAATCACCGAAAGTTCTTGGCTTAACTATGCTAAATTAAGTTACGATCAAGGAAACCCATACAAAAGTGTTCCTGAAGTCTTGAAAGAATACCTTGATAAGTATCCGTTATCACCAGAAACCGCCAGTATTAAAGAACTATTGATTACTTCTTATTTACATCAACAGGATTATGTAGGAGCTTTAGAATACCTAAACGCAAACAAAACTCCTGAAAACGAAAAACTTGCCAATGAAGTTTCCCTATATAGAGGTATTCAGTTGTTTAATGAGCAAAAAGTAGCTGAATCGGGGCCATATTTTTTTAATGCTACTAAAGCTGAAAATCCTAAAACAGTAAATAAAGCGAACTATTGGATGGCAGAAACGTCTTATTTGACGGGAGATTATAAAAATGCTTTAACCTATTTCTCTCTTGTATCCGAGAATGAAGGTACAGAATTCGATCAATTGGACTATAATATTGCTTACACCTTTTTTAAACTAAAAAAATACTCAGAGGCGGCCAAATACTTTAAATCTTTCTTAAACAAAAATGTTGATGATACTGATTTAAACGATGATGCATCAAATAGATTAGGAGATTCTTATTATGCTTCAAAAGATTATACTAAAGCTATTGAAGCCTACAATAAAGTTATTGAAGAAGGTGGTACTGGTGCCGATTATGCACAATATCAAACTGGTATGAGTTATGGTTTTTTAGGTAAAAGTGATGACAAGATTAAAAACTTACAAAAGATAGGAAACCAATTCGAAAACTCTCAATTGAAAGACGATGCTCTTTACCAAGCTGCCAATACATTTACCTCGAAAGGAGATGGGAAAAGTGCTCAAGCAACGTATGATAGACTTCTAAAGAAACATCCAAAAAGTAGTTACATTCCTAACGTTTTATTAAGACAAGGACTCTTATACTACAATAGCAATAACAATAACAAAGCCTTAGAAAAATATAAAACTGTAGTTTCTAAATTCCCAAATTCACCAGAAGCAAGACAAGCGGTTACCAACGTAAAAAATGTTTATATTGATTTAGGTAAAGTAGACGAGTATGCTGATTGGGTTAAAAATGTAAAGTTTGTAAATGTTTCGAATGCTGAGTTAGACGACGCAACCTTCCAATCCGCTGAAAACAAATTCTTAGATAACAATACTGAAAGAGCCATCGCAGGCTTCTCAGATTATTTACAACGTTTTCCAAATGGGTTAAATACACTAAAGGCAAATTTCTATTTGGCTCAATCTCTAAGCAAAGTTGGGAAAAACGATGTTGCTGCTCCTCATTATAAATATGTCACAGAGCAACCAAAAAATGAGTATACAGAAGAATCATTAGCGAAACTAGCGCAGTTTTATTTGGATAATGATAATTGGAAAAGCGGAATTGCTACACTCCATATATTAGAAAAAGAAGCTAATTATCCTCAAAATATCGTATTTGCACAAAGTAACCTGATGAAAGGATATTATGAGAGCGAAGAATATGCAAATGCAATAAAATACGCTGAGAAAGTTTTAGAAAACCCTAAAGTAGATAAAAAAGTAAGTGAAGATGCTAATATTATTATTGCACGCTCTTCATTTAAGACAAATGATTATGAAATGGCTCGCGAATTCTTCCATGAAGTTGGGCAAAATGCTACTGGGAAGTTAAAAGCTGAATGTCTTTACTACAATGCCTTTTTCCTAAATGATGAAAAAGCTTATGAAGATTCTAATCAAGCTGTTCAAAATTTGATTGCTAACTATTCAAATTATAAATATTGGGGAGTAAAGAGCTATGTTATAATGGCCAAAAATTACTATGCTTTAAAAGATGCATATCAAGCCACTTATATTTTAGAAAACATCGTTAAGAACTTTAAACAATTTCCTGATGTTATTGAAGAAGCTCAAAACGAATTGAATACAATAAAGAACAAAGAAGCAAAAACCAACGAATCAGTAACTAAACAAAATTAATAATTGTTACAACTTAAAGCGAAATACTTGAAAACAATGAAAAAGCACGTATGGTTACTTGTTATGTTTGCAATAACAATTGTAAATGCTCAAGAAAATACAACGAAAACGAAAGATTCAGTAAAAACTGAAGTGGTTAAGGTAGTTACTTCATATGTTCCTAAAATTACTGATGCTTTTAAATTAAAACAGAAACCAGCGATATCGCACACAAAAGAAACCGAAAAAAAGAAACTTGAATATCAAATTTTTTCAGTTCCTGTCGCTTCTACTTTCATTCCAAAAAGTGGAACTTTAAAGAAAATTAACTTAGGAAAACGTGAACGTTTATATGCTAATTATCTTTCGGCAGGTTTTGGTAACATGGTCGCTCCCTTTTTAGAAGGTTATTTTAGAAGAAGTGTAAATTACGATAGTGAACTAGCAGGATATGCTAGATTCTTTCTATCATTAGACCCTGTTGAAAACACGCAATTGAGTAGCACCTTTTATAACCTGGATTTAGATATTTACCATCAACAAACGGAACGTTACTTCACATGGAAAGCTGGTTTAGATCTAGAAAGAAATAAATATAACTGGTATGGTTTACCTACTAATATTGATTTCACGGAGCGCGTAATTGACGCCATCGAAGAGAGTCAAACACATGGTTTTTATAAACTCTATGGAAACATAGATTTTGACGACTCATATATTAATACCGCTAATGGAGCCATTTCATTTTTTGCGGATGGTTTTAGTAGTACCGAGTTTAATATTGATTTAGGCGCTAACTTCAAGTTTCCTTTGGATAGAATTCATAGAAACTTAAATGATTTTTCTCTCAAAACAACCGTTAATTATTTAGGAGGAAAGTTTGAAAGAGGTTATGAAAGCCAGGATAAAATCAACTATGGTTTTTTAACATTTGGTTTGAATCCTTCATACGAATTTGCTGTTAAAGATTTGGAGGTAAAACTTGGAGCTAAAGGGTATTTCGCCCTTGATACTGAAAAAAGTATCAATCACCTATTAGTATACCCTGATGTAGAACTATCATATCCAATTGTAAAGGATTTTGCCAATATTTATTTAGGAGCTTCTGGTGGTCTATACAACAATAGTCATAAGAGCTTTACTGATGATAATCCATTTGTATCACCAACGCTAAACATTACTCAAACGAACGAAAAGTATAATGCTTTTGCTGGTATTCGCGGTAAAATGGGACAGCAATTTGGTTATAATTTAAAAGGAAGTTATTCAGATATTGAAGACCAACCATTTTTCGCTTTGAATCATTCCAAATCAGATGGTACAAGAACCACTGATACCAATGCCTTTGTTTTAAATGGATATGAATATGGAAATTCATTCAGAACAGTTTATGATGATATTAAACTAATGCGAGTTTTTGGAGAAGTTACTTTTGAAGGTATTCAAAACTTAACACTTGGGGCTAATATGGAGTTCAATCAATTTACTTTAACAAATATTGAGCATCCATGGAATGCACCTGAAGTTAAAGGTGAAATTTTCGGTTCATATAAGGTTGAAAAATGGTATGCTGGGGCTAATATATTTTTCGTTGGTGAGCGTAAAGGAATCCAATATGCAGGAAATAATCCTATTCCTTTTTCTACGGTAGACTTAGATAGTTATATAGATGTTAATTTCAATGGAGGGTACCAGTTTCACGATGATTTTTCTGTATTCGTAAATCTTAAAAATGTTTTGAGCAACGATTACCAGCGCTTCACTAATTTTAGAGTGCAAGGATTTCAGGCTCTAGCGGGAATATCATGGAAATTTGACACATTATTTTAATGTTTAAACTTGTAGTTCACATACTACTATTTATAATATTAACAATCATAACACAAGTTGGCGGTATCATTTATATACTGTCAACTTTATTTTTTAATAGGCAATCGAGTACCAGAATAAAACAACTCGTTTTATTTATTACTTCCTATCTTATAATCACTTTTATTGCCATTCCTAATATAGCACCTCTTATGGGGCGTCAAAAGATAGAAAATTCAAAATTTGTTACAAATCATAATTTCTTAACACTTCTTTGCAATCGTAATTATGTTACTCCAGAGTTAAACAACACAATAAAAAAAACAGGTTGGGAACTTGGTAAAAAATATTCCGGAATTCAATTAGTCTATTTAGATGCCAATTTCCCTTTTTTAAATGGCTTTCCTTTACTACCACATTTAAGTCATAATGACGGTAAAAAAATTGATCTCTCATTTATTTACAAAACAAAATCAGGTTCTCTAAGCAATGAAAAACCTTCACATTCAGGATATGGTATTTTTGAATCGCCTAAAAAGCATGAATCTAACACTTCTCTTTTATGTAAGAAAAAAGGTTATTGGCAATATGACTTTACCAAATACTTGACACTTGGTAGCACAGACAATTTGTTCTTCGCCTTAAAAGAAAATCGAATTTTACTGAGCATATTATCAAAACAAAAATCTGTTTCAAAAATATTTATTGAACCTCACTTAAAAAGTAGATTACAATTAAACTCAACTAAAATTCGATTTCATGGTTGTAAAGCTGTAAGGCATGACGACCATATACATCTTCAGATTAAGTAAGTAATTTTATCTCCAAACGACTTTATCTACCTCCAGACTACCTTCTTTCTTATCCAATTTCATTACCACTGTCTTCTTTGATTCATTTTTTCTAGCATAATTCTTATAAACTGTAACCTTTAATATTGTTGGACCTGATATTTTCTGAACCGCATCAGAGTAATAATTTACTTCAATTTTATAAGTTCCTTTCTTAGCAGCTCTAAGCATAAATTCCTCAGGTCCGTAACCTTCTGTCATATCAAAAGACATTCTGCCACCAATATTTGTCTCTATATTTTTATAAGAAGCTTTTTCACCTGCAGGATCAACAACCCAAAGATCAAGATCGGTATCATTATGATTCCAATCAACAACTATTCGAATATCTACTGGAATATTTATAAATAACTCCTTCTGCTCTTTGGTTAACTTTATATGATTTCCATGAGTATTCACTAACTTACAAAGCTCAACAAATGTTATCGACTCAATTCCTTCAAACCTCCTTTCTTTATCTTTTACCAGTAGCTCACCATTATAGATTTTATAAAGTAACTCAAAACTCTTCTGATACTCCCCTGACAATTCATAAACCAACGCTAAATCTCTATAAGACTGCGGCTCTTCTGGTCTTAAGTCCAATATCTTTTCATATATCACCCTAGCCATATCATACTCTTCAAAATATTCCAATTTATAGGCTAAAGCTTTTAAAAGCTCATAATCATCTAATTCTATTTCAGCAAGATTTGTTAGTATTCTAATTGCTAAATCTTTCTCTTTTCTATCCTTGAAAAAATCAGCGACATCCAAGTAAAATGTTGGACTATTGGAATAATAATCTCTAATTTTCAAGTACTTTTCATAAGCTCTTTTTATAGATTTTTCTTCTGACAACACATCCAAATATTCCATTTTGGGATTCCATCCTTTTAACTCTAATTCCTCTTCAATTTTTAAGTTAAGTTCTTCTATCTCTTTTTTATTTTCTTCTATTCCTTCTTTAGTTGTAATAATTATCACACCAAATTTACCTCTCTCGCCATAAAGTTTCACCGCATCAATTGGTTTAAGTACTTCGATTGAATAGATACTTTCTTTGTTTAGTTTTTTAATACCATTTTCTGTCGCTACAATACCGTCAATTATGTATAATGGATTATTTGATGATAACGCTATCGAGGACGTACCTCTAATTACCACACTATTATTCTCATTTGCAACATTAGCGGTCATTACACCTGAAACCTTACCTTCTAGCGTATCACTAGTAATACTTGAAACCGCGCTACTAGTACTATACGTTTTTCTTGTTGTTCCATAAGCTACTACAACTACCTCCTCTAACAAATTATCGTTCTCCAGCACAACAACATTTTCCAATGAAGCTCCTGCCTTTCTCTCAATTGATTTCATTCCTACAAAAGAAAAAACTAGTGTATCATCTTCATTTGCATTGATACTAAAATTACCATCAAAATCTGTTTCCGTTCCATGAGTAGTCCCTTTAATTAAAACCGTAGCTCCTGGGAGAGGTCCACTCTCATCTTTTACCATTCCTGACACCACTCTTTTCGAATAATCAACAGGGTATTGTCTATTTACTAATTCATTGTTTGTATTATCATTAGAAACAGTATTAACAGTGACATTATCTGGATTAGTATTCTCTGTTAAATTTTGGTTATTACTGTTTAAATTTTCATTTTGAGAAACATTTCTAGGAATAGTGTTCGTTTGGTTCAACTTCGAGTCTTTACTTTTTTCTCTTTTTTTAGGAAATTTTGTTGCATACCAATCTTTTAAATTTCCATATCCCTCTATTAGGGTTTCTTTTTCTTCATTAACCCATTTCTTCAGAGATTCATCCTCTTTCTGTGTTTCTTTTAATCGTCTTTTATATTCTCGTTTCAGTTCAACAGGAGGTTCTATTTTATAACGAACATAATCTTCAATCCTATCTAAAATTAACATCGACGTATAATCAGTTATTAAGTGATGTTCTTTTGCTAGTGAGATTATTTCGTTTTGATTATTCCCTTTATCTCTCATTAAATGCTTCAATCTTTCCTTAGCCCAAAGTCGTTTAACTTTTTTCGATTTTACTCCTTTTTTTAGATCAACAGTAATCCTTTTGGTAACTTTATTTTGATAACCAAACTTTAGTTGTAAACTTTCTTTTTTTGATAGTTTACCTGTAATGACAAAATCTCCTGTGATGTATTTTTTATTCTTCGGATAAACTTCAAGGTCTCTTGGGCCATTTTCAACACCTAAAAATTGAAGCTTTTGATTCGTTAATAAATATTGAGCACTATTAACATCGATTTTACCTAAGTTAAGATACACTCCTCCTCTTTCCTCTGCAATTCTATTTAAATTGAAATGGTCTGCCGATGTTAGCGAATTTATCGTATAAACGAAAGTATTATCCAACTCTTCTATACTTCCTAAATTACTCAACCCATCAGAGAACAAAAGAACTTCATTTGATGTCAGTTTTATTTGTTTTAACACATCAAAATTAGTTCCTCCGTCATAACGTTGTTTACCTAATCGAGACTTTAATTTTGACCAATTACCATTTCTAATCTTATAGTTAAACTCGCTATTAATAGTATTACTGAAAGTTATTAGTTCAACTTTTACATTATTTAAATATCTAAAATATTTATCCAAAAGAGAATATTCTCTTTTTAGATCTCTATTTCGCATCGATGAAGAAATATCCCAAAGTATAGTTATTTTATCTGGCCTTATCTTTTCATTTGTTTCTAATTGAATAGGCACCGAAGCATAGAAATAATCTCTATCGAATAAAACTTCATTTCTCTCCACATTTTTTTCAAGTATAACATCAATAGCTTTGTTAGGCGCAACGTTCTTTTTGTAAACATAAGCACTATACAAATTCCCTTTTCGTATAAAATCAGTTGTACCAAATTGTTTGCTTTTCACTAAAGTATTTGTGAATTTTCCGATAGCAAAGATATCTACGGAAAAATTCTCAATTTCCTTATCTATCCCCAATGGAAGCTGATAAACCATTCTTTTATTCTTTGTGGTCAACTTTTCTTCATACGTCAAAACAATTCTTTTGTAACTATTCGGTAATATCGGATATACCCTAGCTTTATAATTGTTTCCTGAAGTTTTCTCTAACAAAGCAGGATCAATTCTTTGCCTTATCGTACTTTCAAATGCTGTTCGCGCCAGTTCTTTCTCAACAATAACTGATTCACGTAACTTTCCATTGATTTCCATGGCAAATTTAAACACAGTTTGCCCTTCACCTAAAGGAAATACTAACTCTCCTTCCAAAGTTCTATCCAACTCATTGTAAAACTGCATATCGTAAGTTGTGGTGGCGTAATTACCAATAACATTTACTTCAACTTTTAAACTTGAAAGTCTTAATTCGTTGGATTTCCCTGTAATAAGCTTCGGTGTTCTTTGAGAAAAAGTTATAGGTGTTACTAAAAATAGGTAGATAAATATTAAATTCTTCATAGTTGACATTTTGATACTCAAACTTAATCTTTCTAAAAAGAGATTTAAATTAGAATTGAGAGAACAGCTATGTATTTATAGGTGAAATGACAATTTGAATGAGTAAAGAAATATTTCACTCAAATGAACTTTCCTTCTTTTAAGATTAAGTAAGTAAATTTTCACTAACTAACCATTAAACTGTCTTAAATGATAATCCAAATGTTTCCAAATAAGTCGTCCCCAATCTTTTTCAGATAACGAGCCAAAAAATGGATGTGGGTTTAAATTTCTTTTTTCTAATACTTCTTTTAACAACTCAAACAATAAATCTTTTTCTTTTTGAAACCTGCCAACCATATAGGTGTTTTTCTTAATGTCCATTTTTTGTGGAGTAGAAACACCTTTAAACCAAGGTAAACCATACAAGGCTACCCATTTACCAAAACTCGTTCTCATTATAAAACTGCCCTCTAAATCATTCTGTTCTATTTTCCCCAAACCTAACTCCAATTGCTTACCACAATGATTTAGCATTTCGGAAATATTCATGGTTCCCCACTTTCTCTCATTATCAGCATTTAATTTTTCTATTCTTGATACAATTTCTAAATAGTCCGATTTTTGAAAAATATTAGATGGCATTTGCGGATATAATTTTTGGAAAACTAAAATACTCAATTATTAAAAACTCAGTCAAAAAAAATCCATTGTTTAAAACAATGGATTTAACAATTAAGTCTATTTTTTTCTATTAATAGGCATTCACTCCTACTACAATATATTTTAGCTCAACATCCTCATCTTTAACACTAAAATGAATTGCAATTGGTTGAGGGTCACTCTGATTAAAGATTACAGTACTTGTTGTTTTAAAAGCTTGTTTGAATGGAGAGCCTTTTAATTGCTCAGAATCTAGCTCTTCAAGTTCAATGTGAAAATATGGAGGATTTTGTTGAGAAGGTCCATTATAATGCATATCATATACTTCTATCTGATTTTCTCCTTCTTTCAAAAAAAGATAATAGGTTCCTGAATTTACAATAGGAAAATGTGTAAAGTTATCACCATGGTCTACAGGTGTAGCATGAATAGGAATATTTTTAGGACCGTGATGCGGTGGAGCAAAAACGTCTTCAATGTCGTGAACTGGCGTAATAGTTTCTGTTGCATTATCAACTTGAAACTGATCTGAAGCTAATTTAATTATCTCTTGTAGAGATAATTCTTCCTTTATGGAAATGGGGGTTAAAGTAGTCATAAAACTAAGTTTTGGTTAATACTAAAACTAAGATAGCCAATCTTTTAACCACTTATAAAGGGGAAAAACACCCTAAAAAAAATCAGCTGCGCTTATAAGATTGTTTTATCATAAAACAGTTTCAAGTTAACTTTATAAAGCCCCTTTATAACGGGAAAAACGAAATAGGCTAAAACAAAATTTTCAAAATCATAGATAACATTAAATAAAGTTAATTGAATGTTCAATTTCAACAATTTTGAATAACAAATAATGTATCTTTAAACGAAAATAAATTCAAAAAAACAGATGAAACAAAATATAAACCTGGCTGTTTTAATTGATGGAGACAATATACCTTCCGCCAATGTAAAAGAAATGATGGAAGAAATTGCCAAATATGGCAATCCAACAATTAAAAGAATCTATGGTGATTGGACCAAACCTGGTTTAACAAAATGGAAAAATCTACTTCTTGAAAATGCCATTACTCCCGTTCAACAATATGCGTATACTTCTGGAAAAAATGCAACCGATTCTGCCATGATTATCGATGCCATGGATATACTTTACAGCGGAAAAGTAGATGGTTTTTGTCTTGTTTCAAGTGATAGCGATTTTACTCGTTTGGCTACTAGATTAAGAGAAGCACGCATGACCGTAATTGGCATTGGTGAAAAAAAGACTCCCAATCCTTTTATTGTAGCTTGCGACAAGTTTATTTATATTGAAATTTTAAAGAAACAATCTGAAGAAAAAGTTGAAAACAAAGACGAAGAAGTTCCAAATGTGGATAAAATAACTCGAAAAGTTATAAACTTAATATCTTCTACCATAAATGACGTATCAGATGATGATGGATGGGCTTTTCTTGGAGATGTTGGTAGTTTACTACTTAAAAAACGTCCAAATTTCGATTCAAGGAATTATGGCTTTGAAAAATTAACCCCTTTGATCGAGTCGATTGAAAAGTTCGAAATAGAAAAAAGAATCAATCATAAAAACAGACATAAACTAGTATTTGTTAAAATAAAAGAAACAAATTCAAAAAGAGGCAAAAAATAATGTCTTTCCTAAAGCTTTGATCTATTTATTAAATCACTATGAGTAATATTTTATAAACTATTTATAACCATTTATTTTTCTGAAAAATCTTGGTTAAAATCGCCGTTTTAATCACCTATTCTTCCTGTCAAAAAGTTTACATTTCAATTTTAACCTTCTATAATCATAATTTTATGTAGCTTTATAAACTGCATAAATTAAATGAACAATTTACAAATGAAAAAACTAACGATACTTTCAATGGTAGTAGCCAGTATTTTTGCTATTTCCTGTAAAAAAGAAAGCAACACTACACAAAACAAAGAGAATCCAGATGTATTTTCTGCCGAAGAAAAAAAAGATTCTACAAATATTAAGCACCTATTTAACACCGCTCTTACTGAAGGAAAATCTTACGAATGGCTGAGAGAATTAACATCCATTGGAGGAAGACTTTCGGGATCTGAAGAAGCTGCTAAGGCAGTTGTTTGGGGTGAAAAAGTAATGAAAGAAGTTGGTTTAGATTCTGTATGGCTCCAACCTGTAATGGTACCTCATTGGGTACGTGGTGAAAAAGAGGTAGCCAACTATATGTTTAATGGAGAAAAAATAAATGTACCACTTTGTGCCCTTGGTTTTTCTATTGCCACTCCATCTAATGGAATAACTGCAGAAGTAATTGAAGTAAAAAGTCTAAAAGAGGCCGAGTCTTTAGGCGAAAAGGCAAAAGGTAAAATCGTTTTTTTTAACGGTGCTTTTGACAATACTTTGATTAATACATTCCATGCTTACGGAGGTTGTGTAGGACAACGTTTTGCTGGAGCTGCTACTGTTGGTAAATTTGGGGCTGTCGGTATGATTGTTCGTTCTATGACTAATGGAATTAACGACTACCCTCACACAGGGTCAATGAGTTACAAAGACTTGCCTGAAGATAAATACATTCCCGCCGCTGCCATTAGTTCAAGAGCAGCTGAAAATTTAAGTAAACACCTAAAAGAAACTCCTAATTTAAAATTCTACTTTAAGCAAAGTTGTAAAACCTTACCAGATGCCCCTTCTTTTAATGTTGTAGGGCAAATCAATGGAACGGAAAACCCAGATAAAATTATGGTTGTTGGCGGTCATTTGGATTCATGGGATTTAGGTGAAGGTGCCCATGATGATGGTGCTGGTATTGTACAATCATTGGAAGTGGCTTACTTATTGAAGAAGAATGGTATCAAGCCTAAAAATACTGTTAGAGTTGTATTTTTTATGAACGAAGAAAACGGTTTACGTGGTGCTACCGAATATAATCGACTTGCTAAAGAGAACGGTGAAATTCATATTGGTGCCCTAGAATCGGATGCAGGGGGACATACACCAAGAGGTTTCTCTATTGATGCTAATGAGAAAAATGTTGACTTGGTACAAAGCTGGAAAAAATTATTAGCTCCTTATGGTTTACATGATTTACTAAAAGGAGGTGCAGGAGCTGACATCGGTCCCTTAAAAGACGATCATGTTACCCTTGTTGGATATAGACCTGACTCACAACGCTATTTTGATTATCACCATACCGAAATAGACACCTTTGATAAAGTTAATAAGCGTGAACTTGAATTGGGAAGCGCTTCTATGGCAAGTATTGTATACCTAATGGACAAATATTTATATACTGAAGACACTTTAAAACCATAAAACTCAAAAGCGGAATTATTAGAAATTCCGCTTTTTTAATTAGAATCAAACCCAAAATGAGAAAATTAATTCTTTCCCTTTTAATCGTCGGTATTTTTCAGTCTTGTAAAAAGCAAACTCAAGCCGATATACTTGTTATTAACTCCAAAACCTATACAGTTAATCAAAATTTTGAAATAGCTGAAAGCTTTGCTATAAAAGATGGTAAATTTATTGCTATTGGAAGTTCTGAGGATATCCAAAAAACTTATAAAGCATCTAAAATTATTGATGCCGAAGGAAAAACTATTTACCCTGGTTTTATTGATGGACATTGTCATTTTTACGGTTTAGGACTTACACAACAAAAGATAAATTTAGTTGGTACAAAAAGTTATGATGATGTTTTACAAAAGCTAGAGAAATTTCAAAAAGAAAAAAACACCTCTTTTATCACTGGTAGAGGTTGGGATCAAAATGATTGGGATGTCAAGGAGTTCCCAACAAAAGAAAAACTCGATATTCTATTCCCAAAAATACCTGTAGCAATAACAAGAGTTGATGGCCATGCTATGTTGGTAAATCAAGCTGCCATTGATTTAGCCGGTATTTCTCTCGACTCCGAAATAGCTGGAGGAGAATTCATAAAAAAAGATGGTAAACTAACTGGGGTTTTAATCGATAATGCCATGAACTTTATAAAAACTCCTTTACCTACCAAAAAAGAACAAATTCAAGCATTAAAAGATGCCCAAAAGATTTGTTTTGACCTTGGTCTTACTACAGTTGACGATGCTGGTTTAGACAAAGAAGTTATTGAACTTATTGATAGTTTGCAGCAAACAGGAGAAATAAAAATGCGTATCTACGCTATGATTTCAAATAACAAAGAGAATCTTGATTACTATTTGAAAAAAGGAATTATAAAAACAGATAAACTACATGTTCGATCAGTTAAAGTTTATGCAGATGGTGCTTTAGGTTCAAGAGGTGCTGCTTTAAAAGATGAATACGCCGATAAAAAAGGACACTTTGGAGCTCTTGTGAATTCTTATAATGATCTTCAAAAGCTAGCACAAAGAATAGCAGATTCAGACTATCAAATGAATACCCATGCAATTGGCGATTCCGCGAATTATGTAATGTTAAAAACATATCATGAGGCTTTGAAAAATAAAAGTGATAGACGTTGGAGAATTGAACATGCCCAAGTAGTAGATTTAAAGGATTTTGATTTGTTTAAAAAAGTCCTTCCTTCTATTCAACCAACGCATGCCACTTCCGATATGTACTGGGCAGAAGATCGTGTTGGAGAAAAAAGAGTTCAGGGAGCCTATGCTTATAACGACTTATTAAATCAATATGGAAAAGTAGCTTTAGGAACAGACTTTCCTGTTGAAAAAGTAAATCCCTTCTATACTTTTTATGCGGCAACTATACGAAAAGACTTAAAAGGTTATCCAGAAAATGGTTTTCAAATGAAGAACGCTTTATCAAGAGAAAATACACTTAAAGGAATGACTATATGGAATGCTTATGGTAATTTTGAAGAGAATGAAAAAGGTAGTATTGAAATAGGGAAAGTAGCGGATTTTATTATTCTCGATCAAGATATTATGGAAGTCGATGGCAAAAAAATCCCAGACACAAAGGTTATATCGACATACATCAATGGGGAAAAAGTAAAATAATTGCATCTTTTCTAAAGAAACTTTGTCTACTAATAAATCAAAAGTATCATGACAAAGCTTCAACGAAAAACAGCATTTTACAAACAAATACAATTAGGAAAAATGGCGTTTAAAAGTTCAGACTTTGAAACGTCATTTTATCATTTTGAAAATGCCCATATTTTAGGTCAAAAAAATGTATACCGACATACCTTATCTCATTTTTGGATGCTTCTCTTAGGAATAAAATCGAAAAATTATAAAGAAATAGTAGGTCAATTCTTTCGAATTACGGCTTCAATATTTTTCACATTAATCTGGGTACCAAAGGGAAATACGGGAGGCTCAAATATTTCACCTATAAAACCAATACCGATAAGAAAAGAACTTCAGAAATATTTTTAATTCGAAATGCATCTTTTCAATAAAATTATGGTCTACTATATGAACATTAAAAATAATCATTATGACATATAAAACTCAATGTACTTGCACCTGTGATGGATGTGCAAGTGGTAACTGTAAAAACTGTTCTTGTACTAACTGTACTTGTAATAATTGTAATTGTTAAACTAAGGTGTCGTTTATTGGAGTTCTTTGGCCTCGATAAACGACATTTTTCGTAAATTTATATAATGACAACAAAACAAGTTTGGAGCAAATATTCAGATGATTTAAAACGTTTTATCTTTAGTAAAGTGAAAGATCAAACTGCTACAGATGACATTCTTCAGGATGCCTTTATAAAAATCCACACAAAACTTCATACCTTAAAAGATATTACCAAGTTAAAACCTTGGATTTTTAGCATTACCCGAAATTCAATTATTGATTATTTTAAAATTACAAATCAAACATTTGATGCCGCCATTTTTGAAGAAAATCCCGGAGATCATGATCATTCTCATACCGAACAAGATTGTTTAAGAGGTATTTTAAAAAACTTGCCTAAAAAGTATCGTGATCCTCTCTTTTTGTCTGATATAAAAGGGATAAAACAACAAGAGGTTGCGGATCAATTAAAACAAAGCTTGTCTACTACAAAATCACAAATCCAAAGAGCACGAAAATTAATTGCTCAAGGATTTATGGATTGCTGTGGATTTGTTATGAATGAAAATGGAAAACTAGTTGGTGAAATTAAAGACAAAGACGACTGTAAAATTTGTAATTAAATAAAACTGTGTTTACAGTAAGGTGATGTTGATTTGATTTTTTTACTAAAATTAAAATCAAACCCTTTATGAAAAATTATTTTCTATTTTCTCTGTTTTGTTTAACAATACTAACAGCTTGTAGTAATCAAGATGATCCTAACAATCCATCGCCTAAAAAACCATTAATCATTGCACATCGAGGAGCTCAATCAATACTTCCTGAGCATACTCTTGAAGCCTATGAAAAAGCCATTGAAATGGGAGCTAATTACATTGAACCTGATTTAGTACTTACAAAAGATGGTCATTTAATTGTAAGACATGAACCCATGCTTTCAGGAACTACCAACGTTTCGGAACTAGCAGAATTCACTCAACTAAAAACAACAAAAAACATTGATGGGAAACTTGTTACAGATTGGTTCGCTTCGGATTTCACCTTGGAGCAAATTAAAAAACTAAGAGCCAAACAAGCATATCAAGGTAGACCCACTAATTATGACAATCAATTCTCAATACCAACATTTGAGGAAGTTATTGAACTCGCCAAAAAAGAATCTGTTAACCTTGCCGAACCGATAGGTATTTATCCTGAGATAAAGCATCCCTATTTTCACAATGAAATATTTGTAAATCATTTCATGGAAAACAAGCTCATAAAACTTTTACAGAAACATAACTTTGACAACGCCCAAGCTCCAGTATTTGTTCAATGTTTTGAGGTTGAACCTTTACAATACTTAAACACAAAATTATCTGTAAAATTGGTACAATTAATTTCTACTTACAATATCAATGAAGATGGTTCTTTAGACTTTACTGTTCCTCAAGGAGATTTTGTTTCATATGGCGCTCCATATGATTTTTACAAAAAAGGAGATCCTAGAACTTATGAATACTTCACTACGGAAGAAGGAATGAAATTTACTGCAACTTATGCTGACGGAATTGGGCCTTGGAAACCGTTTATTATTTCTTACAAAACCAAAAGTAACGGAAAGAAAGTAGTACTTCTTCCAACAAATTTTGTTAAACTAGCACATGAAAATAATCTTCAAGTGCATCCATATACTTTCCGAAATGAAAACGCGCAATGGAGCAATGGAAACCCAGAAAAAGAATATCACCTATTCTTTGATGCGGGTATTGATGGATTATTTACCGATTATACTAACGAGGCTGTTGATGCTTTAAATTCTTGGTTAGACAAACAATAAATAATAGAGTAACAGAACTCCTTATCAATCAAAATAAGGAGTTCTTGCTCAAATCCCTTAGCTTAAACTTAGGAGATATTCTAGGAAAACAAATACAATAGGCATTTTCTAAAAAATAAAACTTAGCTGACAAACGAATCTTTTGTAATTTTGTGTAAAATGGACACTAAATGAAGAAACCTCAAAATATAAGAGTTGCTGTAGATGCTGTTGTTTTTGGATATGAACAAAAGAAACTTTCTGTTTTATTAATTAAAAGAGGCGTTGAACCTTTTAAAGGTAGTTGGGCACTTCCTGGAGGATTGGTTTTGGAAGATGAATCATTAGAAACCGCTGTACAACGAGAACTTCAAGAAGAAACAGGCGTAACCATAGACTATCTTGAACAGTTATATACCTTCGGAATACCTGGAAGAGACCCGAGAAATAGAGTGGTTTCTGTAACGTATTTTGGTTTAGTAAGTCCGAATCACTTTAAAATTAGTGCCGACACAGATGCTGATGATGTAGAATGGTTTTCTATAGATAAACTTCCCAATCTCGCCTTCGATCATGATATCATTCTTAAAACAGCGCTTCAAAGACTTAAAAATAAAATTAACTACCAGCCAATAGGTTTTGAATTATTAAAAAAGGAATTTCCCTTTTCCGATTTAGAAAATCTATACCAAACAATTCTTAACAGAAAAATTGATCGACGAAACTTTAGAAAGAAAATATTAAGTTTTGGAATACTTACTGAAACTGATAAAATACACCAACCTTCGAGCGGTAGACCTGCAAAACTATTTAAGTTTAATGCTAAAAAATATAAAGAACTCGAAGAGAACGGTTTCCACTTCGAAATAAAGTTTGCGTAAAAAAAACACAAAAATATTTTTCTATCTATAAATCTTTTTTATTTTTGCGTTAAAATTACGCAATATGATTTTAAATTTAGATACGCAGTTCACTCCTTTCGGAAACAATAATTCAATAGAATTTAGTCATTTCACCTTTTCTGGAGGTGAACCACATATTAAAATCATGTCGGATTTATCAAGCGTTGATGAAGTAACCATTACACATCGAATTCGATCGTTTAACGATATAGGGACTTTATTACTAGCAACAAATGCATTAAGAAACATGGAAGTTCAAAAATTACATGTAGTACTCCCCTATTTCCCAGCAGCGAGACAAGATAGATTGATGGTCTCGGGAGAACCTTTGTCAGTGAAAGTATATGCTGACATTATTAATCAACAAGGGTATTTTTCAGTAACCATATTTGACCCGCATTCAGAGGTTACTCCCGCATTGTTGAATAATTGTAAAGTAATTGACAACTTTACTTTCATTGATAACGTAGTAAAGCAGTTATCTACAGACACTCTGTTAATTTCTCCTGACGGAGGAGCTTTGAAGAAAATATATAAGGTAGCTGCTCACCTACAGAATTATGAAGTGGTAGAAGGCTCGAAAAGTAGAAATGTAAAAACAGGTCAGTTAACAGGTTTTAAAGTTTATGCTGATGACTTACAAGGAAGGGACTGCTTAATTGTGGATGATATTTGTGATGGAGGTGGAACATTTTTAGGCTTAGCCAAAGAATTAAAAAAGAAAAACGCTGGAAAGTTATATTTAGCCGTTAGTCATGGAATTTTCAGCAAAGGGTTTGACGAGTTAGGAAAAACCTTCGCCAAAATTTATACTACGGATAGTTTTAAAAACATTGATAACGAACATTGTGTTCAAGTTAAATTAGAAGAAATACTAAAAAATTAAGTTATGAAAACAGTAACACTTTACAGACCCATTGGTGAAAAGGAGTTGCTATTAATTGCCGAGAATGATTTCACTTCATTTCCCCCGAGGCTAGATTGGCAACCAATATTCTACCCTGTTTTAAATGAAGAATATGCTTGTGAAATTGCTTCAAAATGGAATACAGGAGATGAGTTTGGAAATTACTTAGGTTTTGTTACCGAGTTCCGAATCTCACATAAAGAATTCAGTAAATATAAAATTCAAAATGTTGGAGGTAGCATACATGATGAATTATGGGTTCCTGCAAATGAACTTGAAACTTTCAATAATGCTATAGTAGGAAAAATAAATATAATTAAGGTTTATGTAGGCTCTGATTTTAAAGAAGCTTACTCACCAATCTCAAAGGAAATTATAGAACGATTAAATAAAAAACTATGAAACTAAAAACAAAGCTATATAAAGAACAATTAAAAGAATGGCCTCAGAATGGTCATCATATCATGGCGCAGTATGATGATAACAAAGTTACTGTGTATCAATCATATCGACCAGAAATAGGGAATTTTGCTGTGAAAAATCAGTTTTTCGGAGGTGCCTTTAGATATACTCGAATGACGTGGATAAAACCGAACTTTTTATGGATGATGTATCGAAACGGTTGGGGAACAAAGGAAGGTCAGGAAGTCGTATTGGCAATTCACCTAAAAAGAGAAGCCTTTGAACGCTACTTAAACCAAGCCGTGTACTCTAGCTTTAAAAGTGAACTTTATGAAAACTGGGATTCTTGGCAAGAAGAAGTTAAAAATTCGTCAATAAGACTGCAATGGGATCCCGATCATGATCCATATGGAGCTAAACTGGAAAGACGAGCCATACAAATAGGTATTAGAAATGAAGAGATTATTCAATACGCAAAACACGATATTTTAGAAATAGAAGATATCTCAGAATTTGTAAAAGAACAATACGCTCATGTATTGAATAAGAATCTAGATCAATTAATAATCCCTGATGAGAAACCGTATATTCCATTTCATTCAGATGTAAGGAAAAGATTAATGTTAGAAACAACGAGTCATGAAAAATAATTGTATCACATCAACTTTTATTGGATTAGCTGTGGGTGACGCCTTAGGAGTTCCTGTGGAATTTAGAAGTAGAGAATCCTTAAGGCAAAATCCAGTTGTTGACATGCGGTCATTTGGTACACATGAACAGCCCAAAGGCACGTGGTCCGATGATAGCTCTCTTACTTTTTGCTTGGCTGAAAGTTTATGTAATGGCTATGATTTAAAGGATATTTCAATAAAGTTCGCTCAATGGTATTCAGAACTCATATGGACACCACATGGAAAAGTATTTGATATTGGAAATACTACCAGAAGAGCTATTGAGGAATTCATTAGAAATAATAAAACTAGAACCCTGTTTGGTGGTAGTTCTGAATATGATAATGGTAACGGTTCTCTAATGAGAATTAGTCCCTTAGTCTATTATATTAAAGATGTTTCAATTGAAAAACGATTCGATATAATTAAAGATATTTCTAAACTGACACATGGACATATAAGATCTATTATCAGCTGTTTTATCTATTTGGAATTCTTTATCGAAGTAATTAATGGGCAAAAATTAAAAGATGCTTATGACAAAATGAAAATAACTGTAAATAACTTTTTACTTGCTAACCCAATATGTTCTCAGAAAGAGATTGATATTTTTAACAGAGTTTTGACTTCCGATATTGAAACGTTTAAGGAAGATGAAATCAAATCAGGAGGATATGTGGTGCATACTTTAGAAGCTTCGCTATGGTGCTTACTAAATACAAACAGTTATTCTGAAGCTGTCTTAAAAGCAATGAACTTAGGAGATGATACTGACACAACAGCGACAGTTGTAGGGGCTATCGCTGGAATGCACTATGGCTTAACTGAAATTCCAAAAGAATGGATTGAATCACTAGCGAGAAAAGAAGATATTTTCAATTTGAGCAATCAATTTGTCCAAAAATATGGTTATGAAAGTTAAAAAATAAACAAAAATGAAAATTAAAGTTCTAAAAGGAGATATTACAACGGTTCAAGTAGATGCTATCGTAAATGCTGCCAACTCTAGTTTACTAGGAGGAAGTGGTGTTGATGGAGCTATTCATAAAGCTGGAGGTAGTACCATTTTAGAAGCATGTAGACAGATAAGAAATAAACAAGGTAAATGTAATGTTGGTGAAGCTGTCATAACAACAGGAGGTAATTTACCAGCTAAAAAAGTTATTCATACAGTTGGTCCGGTGTACCAAAAAGGGAAAAACAATGAAAAAGAAAAAGAATTATTAACCAACTGTTATGAAAACAGTATCTTACTTGCCA
Source organism: Tenacibaculum xiamenense (assembly GCF_964513065.1). NCBI lineage: Bacteria > Pseudomonadati > Bacteroidota > Flavobacteriia > Flavobacteriales > Flavobacteriaceae > Tenacibaculum > Tenacibaculum xiamenense. The sequence goes on along the minus strand of NZ_CAZEQU010000034.1, from coordinate 219,842 downwards.
AGGAAAACGATTTACAATCTATTGCTTTTCCGTGCATCAGTACAGGAATTTATCGATTTCCTAAGCAAGTAGCAGCTGAAGTAGCTATTTCGGCTATCAAAAACAACCCAATTCTAAATGAAGTAGTTTTTGTTTGTTTTGATGATGAGAACTATGAAATTTATAAAGAACTATTAAACAATGAATGAAAAAGAGACAAAACGAATCAGTAAATTTTTAAGCTTGATTTTAAGGCATCAACCTGAAAAAATAAGCTTAAACCTAGATAAAAACGGGTGGGCCTCAGTCGAGGAACTCGTTACTAAATCTAAAAATAATGGTATATCATTTACAAAGGATATTTTAGAACAAGTTGTTAGAGATAACGACAAACAACGATTTTCTTTTAACGAAGACCATAGCAAAATTAGAGCGAATCAAGGACATTCTTTAAAGAATGTGGTAGTGTTAACAGAAACTAGCACTCCTCCTCCATTTTTGTATCATGGCACTGTTGCCAAGTTTATGGCTTTAATAAAAGAAACTGGTTTACAAAAAATGAGTAGACAACATGTCCATTTAAGTCTGGACAAAGAAACAGCTATTAAAGTTGGTAGCAGAAGAGGGAAACCGATAATACTTTCTGTTCGCTCTGGTGATATGTTTAAAAATGGATATAAATTCTACCTATCTGAAAATGGAGTTTGGTTAACTGATCATGTACCGCCGGAGTTTATTGAGTTTAAAGATTAACAACATGGAAAAGATAAATCTGTATGAAGACGCATTCATTATTGAAGATTTCTTGTCAATTGACGAATGCAATCAGTATTTGGAACACTATGAAACTATGGAGTTTGAGGAAGCCAAAATTTCTATTCATGGACAACAGATTATGAACAAAGGTGTGAGGAATAACGACAGGTACATTTTTTTTGATAAAAACTTAGGTAATAAGTTATGGATAAGAATAAAAGACCTCATCCCAAACAGAATAGGCTTTTATGAAGCGCTCGAATTAAACGAAATGTTCAGGGTATATAAATATTCACCTGGTCAACGATTCAAAATGCATATTGATGGTAGCTTCCGTAGAAATTTAAACGAAGAAAGTTTATTTTCATTTCTGATTTACCTAAATGACAATTTCGATGGTGGAAATACTAAATTTAGAAAATTCGGCTCTGTTACTCCTAAAAAAGGTATGGCATTTGTCTTTAAACATCGGTTAAGACATGAGGGGGAAGAGATTCTATCTGGTGTAAAATATGTTTTACGTACGGATATAATGTACAGAAGGATCTGACAAGAAATAAATTGATAAATAATATTGTATATGAATAAAGAGCTTAAAGAACTTATTTTCGATCAGATAAATAAAAACAATAAACGAAGAAATAAGGTAGTATTTTTAACAGGTGCAGGTATTTCAGCTGAAAGTGGAATACCTACCTATAGAGGGACTAATGGAATATGGGTAAAAGGTAGTACTTTTTATAAACCTGAATCATTTGGAACTTTTGAGCATTTTTCAAAAAATGCGGATCAAGTTTGGCAATATACTTTCTTTAGAAAGAAGATGTTTCATGATGCTAAACCAAATAAAAACCACAGATTATTGGTCCAAATTGAAAACAACTTGCAAGATAGGTTTCATTGTATTACACAAAACATTGATAACCTCCATCAAAGAGCTGGAACTGAACGTTTATATGAAATACATGGAAATCTCCGTGAAATGAGATGCTCAGAAGAATGTACGAAAGAGGTATATACAATTCCTTCTGAGATTTCTTTAAAAAGGATAGATGAAGACTTAACATGCGATGAGAAAGAATTGCTAAAATGCACAAAATGTGGTGAAGATACTCGTCCAAATATATTATGGTTTGATGAATTTTATAATGAAAGAAACTTCAAACTGCACTCTTCATTAAAACTAGCAAAAAATTCTAGCTTAATGATCATATTGGGCACATCAGGAGCAACCAACTTACCTATTCGTCTTGTAGAGCAAACGCTCAAATATGGTGGTTATGTAATTGATGTTAATCTTGAAGACAATAATTTTACGAAAAGCTTTTCTACGAAAAAACGATTTTATTCAATTAGAGAGGATATTTATTCCTTTCTTGCAGATATGTTACAAATAATAAATTAAAATGAAAACATTTGTTATCGGAGATATTCATGGGGGACTCAAAGCAATTCCACAAGTGCTTAAAAAAGCAAACATAACCAAAGAGGACAAACTAATCTTTTTGGGTGATTATGTAGATGGTTGGAGTGAATCTGCACAGGTAATTGATTTTTTAATTGACTTAGAAGAAACTCATCAATGTATTTTCATTAAGGGAAATCATGACTTATGGTGTGAAGATTGGCTACGAACTGGGCAAGGTGAACCCGTTTGGTTGGCTCACGGTGGGCAAGAAACCGTAAACAGCTACCGTAACTATACAACCGAAGAAAAAGCAAAACATCTTCGTTTTTTCGAATATATGAAACCGTATTATATCGATGAGGAAAATCGTTTGTTTTTACATGCTGGGTTTACTTCAATGCATGGTGTAAAACAAGAAAAATACACCAAGAATTATTTCTTTGATAGAACTCTTTGGGAAACTGCTTTGGTTACTGGAAATAGAGTCGATAAAGAAGCAGATGTGTATCCTGATCGATTAAAACATTATAAAGAAATATACATTGGTCATACTCCTACTATTCGATATAACAAATTGGAGCCGATGAATGCGGCCAATGCATGGAATATTGATACTGGTGCGGCATTTACGGGTTCTCTAACCATTATGAATATTGATACGAAAGAGTTTTGGCAAAGCGATCGTGTAGATAGCTTATATCCAAATGAAATTGGAAGGAATTCCAATCCCTATCGTGTAATTAAGAAAAAGTAGAAAGGATACTAATCAAATCGATTATGGTACATACTTCTGATGCCGATTTACCTCTTCAAGCAAATAGTAAAAAACTTGTTTTTTTAGCGGGTAGTATGTGTATTGATAAAGAAGATGACTGGAGAAAAAACGTTATAAAAAACTTTGCTAACGTTTTCGATTTTATCGATCCAACTAATGAAAATCACAATTTGTTGAACGATTCTCAAATGGAACATCATATCAACTGGGAATTAGAAGGACTTGAACTTTCAGATATCATTTTAATGAACCTTTTACCTGAATCGAAATCTCCAATTTCTATGGTTGAGCTTGGGTTGTATGCAAGATCAAATAAATTGATTATTTGTTGTCCAGAAAACTTCTATCAATACCGATATATAAAAACACTCGCTAAGAAGTATAATGTTGCTTTGTTTACTGAATTAGAAAAAGGAATACAACATTTAAAAAAGGAAATATGAAATACAACAACGAAAATATAATTGAACGCTTTAATAACAACGAAACTTTAAAATTCTTATTCTTTTGGGGACACCAACCCAACAAAGATGGAAGTATTAGTAAAAGTTGTTTTAGTCAATGGTGGGAATCTTCATTCGAAATTGACGGAGTTATCTACCCTACTGCTGAACATTACATGATGGCTGGAAAAGCCAGATTGTTTAAGGACATTGAAATTTTACAGGAAATTTTGAAAGTATCACATCCTCATGACGCAAAAAAGTTAGGAAGAAAGGTAAAGAACTTTGCCCCAGAAATCTGGGATCAACACAAATTTGATATTGTAGTACAAGCAAATCTTGCTAAGTTTTCTCAAAACCCCGAGCTAAAAACATTTTTATTAAATACCAAAGATCGAATCATTGTTGAAGCAAGCCCTGTAGACCCTATTTGGGGAATTGGAATGGCTGCTGACCATCCTGATGTAACAACCCCCAATTTATGGAGAGGATACAATCTTTTAGGTTATGCTTTGATGGAAGTGAGAGATCAGATTCAAACACTATAAATACCTAAACTTTTTTGTATAATTAATAAAAAACTATGAGCTATAAAGATTTTGTAAATATTAATACAACATTCGACAAAGAAGAATTCTATGCTAATGAAAAAATTACAGGAACAATTACTGTTAGAAATGATAGTCCCATAGATCTTGAATTAGAAAACATTAAAATTTCGCTCATTCTAAAACATTATGGAAAAAATAATACTGACAGTATCAATTTAAATTCTCAAAAGAACTATGAATATAAAAGACTTTCAAGAAAACAAACCATAAAGATTGATTTCGTGATACCAGCGGCTTATAATATTACTTTTGAAGGCAAGAATGTAACTCAATCGACATTTATTGTAACGAAAGTGGATATTACCAAAGAGTGTGAAAAATTATTAAGAAATGAAAAACTTTCCAACTTCAAAATCGGAGGGTATGTTAGAGGTCTTTTTACACCAGACTTTTATGATGAAACCAATATTAAAATAACCAAAGGAAATACAAATTATGAATTAAAAAATGCCTCTGGATACATTCATCCAGGAATGAAAAAAGGAAATTCAATACTCCTTGTTGGAGGAATTGCAGCTATCATTCTTGGTATCCTATTTTACGTAAACACAAAAAGTACTGATATATTAATAATAGTAGCATCCATATACGCTATTCTGGTCGCTACGATTTATCATTTTAAAATTGGGCCTTCTAATTCAATAGGTCCAATCAATTTTAAACTACAAAACTTAAAAGATAACTCTTATGAAGTCAATTTAAAATTCAAAAAACGTAGTATAAATATTAAAGAAATTCGCTGTCAATTAATAGGTCAAGAGAAAGTTACTTACCAGAGTGGAAAAAACAGAGCTACGGCAAAAGCTTTTTTCTATAAAGGCGAATCTCATAGGATTCTTCCTCAAGGACTGAAAGTCCTTGATACTATTTCTTTTCCAGAAAAAACATTACCCATAACCATTAAAAATGATGATTTCGAAATTATTTGGTACTTCAAAATAACCATACGAACCAGAAATAATAAAGTTATTTCAGGCAAACATATTGTTGATTTAAAATATAGAAAAGAATAAAATCAAAAATAATTTGTACAAATAATTTAATTTGCGTATTTTTAACGCAAATTAAATTATTCAACTATGAATCCATTATTATATACAGACGGTTACAAAGTAGACCATAGAAGACAATACCCTAATCAAACTACCTTAGTATATTCAAACTGGACTCCAAGAAAAAGTAGAATTAACGGAATTGACAAAGTAGTTTTCTTTGGATTACAATACTTCATCAAAAAGTATATCATTGAAGAATTCCAAACTAATTTCTTTAACAAATCTAAAGAAGAAGTTTGTAAACAATACAGTAGACGTATCAATAATTATCTAGGAGAAAATCAAGTTGGAATTGAACACATTGAAGCTCTGCATGATCTAGGTTTTATTCCAATGGTAATTAAAGCATTGCCTGAAGGTGTTGAAGTTCCTATTAGAGTTCCAATGTTTACTATGTATAATACATTACCTGAATTCTTTTGGTTAACCAATTACTTTGAAACATTATTATCTACTACTGTATGGTTACCATGTAATTCAGCTACCATTGCAAAACAGTACAGAAAAATTTTAGATCAATATGCTCATGAAACCTCTTCTACTCCCGAATTTGTAGATTGGCAAGGACACGACTTTTCTATGCGTGGAATGGCTGGTTTGGAAGCCGCTGAATTAAGCGCTGCTGGGCATTTATTGAGTTTTACTGGTACCGATACCATTCCTGCGATTGACTTCTTAGAGAAGTATTATAATGCTGATTCAGATAAGGAATTGATAGGAGGATCTGTTGCTGCTACTGAACATTCTGTGATGTGTATGGGAACAAATAGTGGTGAAGAAGAAACTTTTAAACGTTTAATTACAGAAGTCTATCCAAAAGGTATTGTATCTATTGTTTCTGATACTTGGGATTTATGGAAAGTGCTTACCGAATACCTACCTAATTTAAAAGAAGAAGTTTTAGCCAGAAATGGAAAAGTAGTAATTAGACCTGATAGTGGTGATCCAGTGGATATTATTTGTGGAAACCCTGAAGGAAAAACTGAGGTTGAACAAAAAGGTGTGATTCAATTATTATGGGAAACCTTTGGTGGTATTACTAATGATAAAGACTATAAAGAATTAGACGCTCATATTGGTGCTATTTATGGAGATAGTATCACCATTGAAAGAGCTACTGAGATTTGTGAACGCCTTAAAAAAAATGGATTCGCTTCTACCAATGTGGTATTAGGGATTGGTTCTTTCACTTATCAATACAATACTCGTGATACATTTGGTTTTGCTATGAAAGCTACCTATGGTGAAGTTGATGGAGAGGGAAGAGAGATTTTCAAAGATCCTATTACCGATGATGGAACAAAAAAATCTGCAAAAGGTTTATTAAAAATTACTTTAGAAAATAGCAAATATCAATTACATGATCAAGTCACTTGGGAAGAAGAACAACAAGGTGCATTAAAAGAAGTGTTTAGAGATGGAAAACTATTGGTTGATGAGAAATTGAATGAGATTAGAAAGAGAATAAAACACCTTTAATATACTTCGATTCTCAAGGAAATAAAACGATCAAAAATCATTATTGTGTGATTTTTGATCGTTCAACGTTAGCAAGTATATTATTTTCTTTTAACTTTAAAAGTATAAGAACCATCGCATGAAATATGAAAGTCTCCTAAATCTCCACTCTTGTGATTCTTAGCTGACTCCAAATCCTCTGAAGCAAAATGCCAATTATTTTCAGTTCCATGGTGTCCTTGTCCTAAACAAATATTATAACTGTTTACTACACCATTACCATATTCAATGGATAATACCCCTGTAAAAGCAAAGTTCAACTTATCTGGTTTAACATTTCCTCCACGGGTATGCATCATATTGTTTGTTTTTCCATCCACAAAATCTTTATAGAACCCAGCACAACTCGAACTACCTTTTCTTCCTGCTTTTACATCTATTTTAAGTGTATTCGGATTATCTGCATTATCTTCGGCATGAATTCCATCAAAAGGTTGATTTTTAGTAACTTTATGATCATCTAACTCAAATTTTAAACTTTTAAGGCTACTATCCCCTTCAATAACGACAATATTCTGGTGCTCACTAGGAGAGACATACAAATGCCCTTTCTTATTTTCACAAAATGCTTCTCCAAACCCTTCAGAATCTCCTTTTAATTCAGCTATTTTTTCCCCCTTTCTTGTTTTAATAGTTAAAATCATGGGTCCGTCTTCGCCTTGTGCCGCTTCTAATGTATATCTACAACTCCCAAAGTGATCAGATGGGTCAAGTTGAAATGTCCCTTCCATTTCACTAACAGCAGCGTCTATAACATCTCCAACACCCAAGGAACTAAGGCATACTTTACGTTTCCCTCCTAAGGATTCATCCCAAAACCCTCCTACTAATTCGTAAACACCAGCCCCCCCAATTTCAAGCGCTCCCACGGCGACACCAAAATTATCTCCTTTAATTGTTTCTTTTCTTGTATGGTTGTATAATGGTATATTATTATTGCTCATAATTAAATTATTTTTAAGTTTTCTAATGATTTCAAACCTTTCTACTGGTAGCTACTTAATTGAATATGGTTTAGATTATTTTAATGTCAACTCTTATCGCCAACACCACAAAAGTATTTACTAAATTGAATGATTTTTGATTACATGTTGTGAATCATAAATTTTATGTTGTAAACGAGCAGTTTTATGTTGTGAATAAAAAAAGAATTAATACACTTATTTTTAAATGATTCCAAGAAATCCATGAGTAATAAACATGATTCATTAGATATCTAAACAACAAAAACGGTCAAATCATCTAATGATTTTGACCGTTTTATTCCCCTTAGTATATTTCTTAGTTCCCCCCTAAGAAATATTTTTTTAAAAATTAAAATTCTATTTTATCATTCCCTTGATTTTTAATAGTTCGACTGTATCTTTGTATAAATAATATCCCATAAAGGCGGAGACAAATCCGGAAATTGGAGCTAACACTAGTCCTATAGAACCTGCGAAAAGAAAAGTTAGCGTAATAAAAGCTACAGTTAAAAAACCAATTCCGAAACATAATAATTCTACCGCTAGTTGATCCACTTTATTTTCCATCTTTTATCTCTTTTTTTTGTTAGTATTTATTCTGATTTTCCAGAAACTCTTGTGAGTTTAATTCCTTTCAGAATCTTGAACAAAGATGCGGTGATATAATCGTAAAAAATATTACACGATATATCACCAACATAAAAAGAGCTCATTAAAAAGTTAAAAAATTATATAGAATCAGCCTTTTACCCCATATTTTTAAAGGGATCTCGTTAGTTTAGTTAAAATATTTATTTAACAAAGTATGAAATCTAGTAAAGATTAGTTGAAGAAAATTCTGTTTAAAACATATAATATTTTTAAAATATTACACGTTTCATCTATTGATATGAAATATTACAAAGGAAGTTAAATTTCAATACAAGTGCCGAATCATATTATAAGTAAAATAAGAATATAGAGAATACATTTTAATTAATTACTGTAACCTGTACATAAGTCCAATATTCACAGATAAGCGATTATTATTAATTAGTGCACCTAGGTCATTTTTTACTACTGAGTTAAATCCTCCTTGACCATCTAATTCCACTAATAAACGTAAACGATCATTAAGCCACCATTTTCGTCCAAAAGAAACCGCGTAACCAAAATCTCCTTTATGAAAGCTATCTGTTATTTCCGTAACCGTTATGGCATTATCACCTTTACCTTGTAAAAGATACCCTCCATAAAAACCTAAACCGATAAACCAGTTTCTTGTTCCTTCAAAATACCAATTAGCCTGAATGGGAAGTGTAATATAATCTAGTTCTATACCTGTGTTATGAACATTATTGTTTGTATCGGTAATTCTACCATTATTCCAACCTTTCTGATCATAAATAAGTTTTGTTTTTATGCTAAACGCATCCGAAAAATAGAATTCGGCAATTGCAGCCAAATTAAATCGTACACGTGTGTTAGAATTTGTTCCAATTCCACCTCCACTTCCACTAGCAATTTGTTTTGTAAAACTTACACCTAAATTCCCACCTATTTCAGTACTTCCTGAATTCTGCGAAACTACATTTGGAACAATAAATAAAACGAATAATATAGAAAGTAGTTTGTTCATGAGTTTGTATCTTTTCTATTTAATAACAGAAATTTGTAATAAAAATTATGTTTGCTTTTCTTTATAATATAATGAAGTTTATCGAATTCTAAACGAAACTCCCAAACCTGCATACCATGTTTCAGAATCCATCCATCCTCCATTAATATCGAGCTGAATATCTCTATGAGGAATCCATGTTAACCCTGTATGAACTCTATTTAAGAATTTGTCATTATAATACTCAATAAAATAGTTAAACTGATCGCTTATTGCTGTTCCTACTAAAAATATATTGTAAAAATTTTCAATATGCCCGATGTTATAAGTAATAAAGAATTTCTCAAAACTTCTGGACATTGCTAGTCTAAAATCATTGACATTGTTCACTAAGTCTCTATTGTATATAAACGAAGTTCCAATACCAAAAGCTGTCTTATCTGGGTTCATTACTACAAATTTTGCTCCAACTGTATTTAAAGCTTTATAGTCAGTGGAAGCTCTTAATTCTATTCGCTTTGTAACGGATCCTCTCAAAAAGGTATTAAAACTAGCATCTGAGATATCATCAAAATAATCTAATCCATTTTCAAATTGAAGTAAATTCGGAACTACTATTGAGTAAGATTCTGTTAAAGTTGGTCTTTGGGCATCAATAATTCCTTTACCATCTTCCTGAGCATTTCCCAAAAGAGGTAACAAAACACATAATATAAGAGGAAATAATTTTCGCATAAAATCTGAATTCATCAATTTTTTCGTTCCTCTAAAATAATAAAATGAAGACAGATATAGAAACGTTAAATAGTATTCCTACCTCCTCTTCTTCTTAAATTTTCTCGATTTATTTCTGGGAGATTTGGAATTTCCTTTAAAAGTAACTGCATCATCAAAAGTATTTTTTGTTTTGCCTGGCTTATTTTTACGCCACGATGCGTCCTCTGGCAACAATTTTTTTAGTAAATCCGTTCGACCAACTTTTGTCAATTTATCTTTAATCCATTTTCTATTTTCCTTCTTATACCAAAAGAAAAACTTATGTTGATCTAACTTCTCTTGTTTGCTTTTAGGGGTTTTAACTTCTTTTAATGTATATGGATGGTATCCACTATAATAAATAACAGTGGCTACAGTCATTGGCGTCGGTGTAAAATCCTGTACCTGTTCTAACTGGAACCCCATATCTTTTGTTTCAGCAGCTAAATTTGCCATATCCTCAGGTTCACAAGCTGGATGACTAGATATAAAATAAGGTATTAGTTGAAGATTTAATTTTCTCTTTTTATTGATTTTATCAAACCTATCTTTAAACTTATGGAAATATGAAAAGGATGGTTTTCTCATTAACTTCAATACAGGATCAGAAGTATGTTCTGGAGCTACTTTTAATCGACCCGAAACATGCTTAGTCATAACCTCCTCAGTGTAAGCGTCTAGTTCCTCTGGATCAGCATTTTTATTAAATTCAGGAACTAACATATCATGCCTAATTCCACTTCCAATAAACGATTTCTTTACTTTAGGATGTTTATCAACTGCCTGATATAATTCAGTTAAAGGTTTATGAGAAGTATCTAAATTACTACATATTACAGGAGAAATACAAGAAGGAGCAACGCACTTATCGCATATTGATTGTATCTTCCCTTTCATTTGATACATATTTGCCGAAGGACCTCCAATATCGGAAAGGTATCCTTTAAAATCATCCATCTGAGTTAACTCATCTACCTCTTTTAAAACAGATTCCTTACTCCTACTAGCAATAAATTTCCCTTGATGAGCTGATATTGTACAAAAACTACATCCTCCAAAACATCCTCTATGAATATTCACCGAAAATTTTATCATTTCGTAAGCTGGAATAGCTCCTCGCTTATTGTATTTCGGGTGAGGCATTCTTGTATATGGTAAATCAAACGACCCATCGATTTCCTTTTCTGTCATTGTAGGAAATGGTGGGTTAATCATTAGCTTTCTATTTCCAACGGCCTGAAAAATTCTTCTTGCATATAACTTATTCGACTCCTGCTCAATTATTTTAAAATTTGATGCGTACGCCTTCTTATCCTTTAAGCAAATTTCATGAGAAGAAATTTCGACGTCATCCCAATTCTTATTTTTAGGAACTTTTTCACCATCTTCTAGTAAAACAGCAGTTTGCTTAATAGTTTTCAAGCTTGAAAAAGGAACTCCCTTTTGAAGTAATTCTACCAACTCTCTTAAAGGCTGCTCTCCCATTCCATATACCAACATATCGGCTCCAGAACTCTCAAGTATCGATGGCATTAATTTATCTGACCAATAATCATAATGTGTTACCCTGCGCAAGGAAGCTTCAATTCCTCCGATTAGCACAGGTACCTCAGGAAATTTCTCCTTTAAAATTTTCGTGTAGACAGAAGTCGCATAATCTGGTCTAAACCCTTTATCTCCGTTGGGTGTATAGGCATCTTTATCCCTTCTACGTTTACTTGCAGTATAATTACTGACCATTGAATCCATACACCCCGCAGTAACAGCAAAAAATAATCTGGGAGTACCTAATTTGGTAAAGTCTTGCAAATTATCATGAACGCTCGGTTGTGGAACGATAGCTACTCGTAAGCCATAGCTTTCTAATATACGTCCAATTACCGCGGGTCCAAATGCTGGATGGTCTACATATGCATCACCACTGAATAGAATTACATCTAATTCATCCCATCCTCTTAACTTTACCTCTTTATTCGTTGTAGGTAACCAATCTGAAAGTCGTCTAATTCTCATGCCAGTGCAAAGGTACGTTGTTTTGATTGAATTTGGTATCGTTCCTAATTAAACCTTAAAATAATACCATTTACAACTCGAAAATATTTCATTTTTTGATTCAACAATCAACTCGCAGAATAAAAAAATCCTTTCTTTTTCAGAAAGGATTTTAAATAAATATCGTGAATTACTGGTTATTTGAAAGACTTTACGCCCTCTTTTAACCAATTGTAATATTCATCTACATCAGGTGTATATGCAACTGGGTCTATTAAATTTTCTTCATTAGTGTCCATCAACACATAATACGGTTGTGAGTTCGTTTGATATTTTATCGTTTGCAACTCACTCCACTTTTGACCGATATATCTTAACTTTTTACCAGGACGTAATTTTGATTCTATAATTTCATCTTCTTCTAAAGCACGCTTATCATCAACATAAAGAGATATTAATACAACATCATTTTTCAATATAGATAATACTTTATCTTTCGCCCATACATTCTGCTCCATCTTTCTACAATTTACGCAAGCATGCCCAGTAAAATCAATTAAAACAGGTTTGTTTACCTCTTTTGCATAGGCCAAGCCTTTATCATAATCATTAAATGCTAAAATATTATGAGGAGGCATTAAATGCGCGCCATCAGGCAATCCAGCATGACTATCATTTGCTTCTGAAGCTACAATCGTACTAGCTTTTTGATAACCCACACCGTAAGGAGATTCACTATAGTGTTGCGCTGGAGGGAATGCACTTATTAAATTTAATGGCGCTCCCCACAAACCAGGTAACATATATAATGTAAAAGATAATGAAACCAAACCTAAGCTCAATCGACCTACAGAAATATGAGTCAGAGGGGAATCATGCGGTAATCTAATTTTTCCGAATAAATACAAGGCCAGAGTACCAAAAATTGCTATCCAAATCGCTAAGAAAACCTCCCTTTCTAAAAAGTGTAATTGTAATACTAAATCAGCATTTGATAAGAATTTAAACGCTAATGCTAACTCTAAAAACCCTAAAACAACTTTTACTGTATTTAACCAACCACCAGATTTAGGCAATGAGTTCATCCACCCTGGGAAAATTGCAAACAAAGTAAATGGAAGTGCAATTGCCATTGAGAATCCAAGCATTCCAATAATCGGGGCAAAACCTCCTTTAGAAGCTGATTCTACGAGTAAAGTTCCTACAATTGGTCCAGTACATGAAAAAGATACAATTGCCAAGGCAAGTGCCATAAAAAAGATACCAACTAATCCTCCTCTATCCGCTTGAGCATCAACTTTCGTACTCCAAGAACTTGGTAATGACAATTCAAATGCTCCAAGAAAAGAGACAGCGAAAATTACTAATAAAAGGAAAAATACTAGGTTAAACCAAACATTCGTCGAAAGAGCATTTAACGAATCCGCTCCAAAAGCCCAGGTAACAACCGTTCCAAGAACTACATATATTACAACAATTGAAACTCCATAAATAATAGCATTTCGTATTCCTTGTGACTTATTTTTACTTTGTTTAGTAAAAAAGCTCACCGTCATAGGTATCATCGGGAAAACACAGGGTGTTAACAATGCTGCAAATCCAGAAAGAAAAGCAATAAAGAAAATGGTTAATAAACCTTTCTTAGAGTCATCGCTCTTTGATTTATTTTCTACTTTTTTTTTTACTTTCTTGGCCTTCGTTAGGTCGAAAACTAAGTCAACTTCAGTTGGAGGCAAACAGCGCGTATCTTTACACACCATAAACTCCACAGATCCTTCAAGCTTTTTAGTTCCTTCTTTAACTTTTACCTGTTGCTGAAACTTTGCTCTTTTATCAAATGACTTCACCTTCATATTAAAGGTTTCATCTTGCTTTGTATGACCTTCTTCTTCAATTACCTTTCCTACCAAACTGAAAGTTTCATTTTCGGTAAAATAAAAGGTTGTAGGAATTGGTCCTCCTGGCTCAACATTTTGAGAATATATATGCCATTCAGCCTCTATTATAGCTGTAGCAATTAAGTTATATTCTGTCTCTGAAATTTTTTCTACAGAAGTTGACCATTTTACTGGCTCATAAATTTGAGAAAAAACTTGATTGGAAAACATACATAGTAAAAAAACAACTACATATTGTAATACACTTTTAAGGGAAAAATTTACAATTGGTTTCATCTGTTTATTTTGCTTTTGTTTTATCAGATGTAATTCATCAAAATGATCTTAACAATAAGATTTTTTTTGATTCATTTCATATATTAAACATTGTTTATTAGTATGATTTTTGAACATTGATTGTTCTATAGTCATGCAATATTATTAAATATGGCACTATTTTATCTTTCAAATCTGTTAAAAAACAGCCTTATGCAATGTAACAATTGTTACATATGGTTTGTACTTTCATTAGAATCACCACTCTTATTTAACAATTAAATGAGGTACTTCCCTAAGTTTCCAATCTATCACCAATCCACCAGCCAAACTTTTAGCTATTTCCTCTCCGTATAAATACTCACATAAATACAAAGCTGCTTCAAAAGACTTTGCTCCTCCAGCCGAAGTAATATACTTACCGTCATGAACAAATAAAACGTCTTTTCGAACATCTAAATCTTGAAACATTTCTCTCATTTTATCAATATCAGATGGAAATGTTGTACTCACTTTTCCATTCAATAGTCCAGCTTTAGCTAAAACAAAAGCTCCATCACAATGAGAAGTTATAAACTGAGCTTCTTTATCTACCTCTTTCACAAAATCAATCAATGCTTTGTTTTCTAAATCTGAATCTAAATGATGTTCTGCACTAGGTACCACTAAAATATCAATTTTAGGTAAACTATCTTTTAAGTAGTTATAATCAGGTAAAATTCTCATTCCCTCAAATGTACGGATAGCGTTATCGGTGTCCGCAACTGTAAAAACATTCATTGCTTTAATACCTTTCCTAAATATCGTATGTTGAAAGATATCATAAGGTGCCGTTAGCTCCGTATTATACGTTCCATTCATAACCAAAAAAGCAACATTGTAGCGATCTGATTTAAGTTCTGGAAATACTTTCTCTGATTTAGTTACCACTTCTTTGACATCCGTTTGAGGTTTTCCACAAGAAATAATAACCATTAATACGAGCAGTAGGGAGAAACGTTTCATCTTTTGATTTTAATTATTTTCTAAAAATACTACTTTTCAATAGTATATTTTAATTTATTGTACACTGCTTTAACATTTTATTAAGATTCATACAGAATCATTTATTTAATTTCGAGGACTTTCAACTAATACTCATAAAACAAACTATAGAATGAAACCAACATGTTTAGAAGATTCGTTTTTCATTTAATGAAACGACTATATTCCAAACATAGTAAGGTTACATCTGACCGTCGAAAAAATTTACAAACAGATGAAAAAACAATTTTCTTTTGTTCTGCTTGCTCTACTACTATCTTTTAGCTGTGCTCGAAAAAAACAATCTACAGCTAACCAAAAGCAAGAAGACAACTATGTTCAAAATCACTACAACAAGAAAGAGGTAAAAATTACCATGCGAGATGGAGTAAAGCTTCATGCAACAATTTACTCACCAAAAGACACCTCTAAAAAATATCCAATATTACTTCAAAGAACCCCATATAGCTGCCAGCCTTATGGAGAAGGTAAGTTCAGAAAAAGAATAGG
This sequence comes from Tenacibaculum xiamenense, assembly GCF_964513065.1. Taxonomy (NCBI): domain Bacteria; kingdom Pseudomonadati; phylum Bacteroidota; class Flavobacteriia; order Flavobacteriales; family Flavobacteriaceae; genus Tenacibaculum; species Tenacibaculum xiamenense. The sequence goes on along the minus strand of NZ_CAZEQU010000034.1, from coordinate 204,301 downwards.
ACCGAATCCTCTTCTTATGAAAGAAGGAAATATTATTGTTTATGAAGATGTTCGTGGTAGATGGATGAGTGAAGGTGTTTATGATAACATGCGTGCTTATATTCCTAATAAGAAAGAAAAGCAGGCTGATGAAACGACTGACACCTATGATACAATTGATTGGTTAGTAAAAAATGTTCCTAATAACAATGGAAAAGTTGGTACTTGGGGAATCTCTTACCCTGGGCATTATGCCACCGTTTCTACTATCGATGCTCACCCAGCGTTAAAAGCGGCTTCTCCACAAGCATGTATTGGAGATTTCTTTTTTGATGATTTCCATCATAATGGTGCTTTTTTACTAAGTTACTTTAGAGCTATTTCTCTATTTGGAACATATAAGGATCAACCAACTGATTCTGCTTGGTACTCTTTCCCTGAAATGAAAACTCAAGATCAGTACCAGTTTTTCTTGGATAAAGGTCCATTAAAAAACCTAAATGAATATTTTCAATATGATAAGTTAGACACCAAAGTTGTAGACTCAAAAAATCGCATTGATGACTTCTTTTGGAAAGAAATTGTTGAACACCCTAACTACGACTCTACTTGGCAAAGTAAAGGAATTATCCAACACTTAAATAAGGTTCCGTCATCAGTAGCGACAATGGTTGTTGGAGGATGGTTTGACGCAGAAGACTTATATGGACCATTGGAAACGTATAAAGGGATTGAAAAGCATCAACCGAACAACTACAATACAATGGTATTTGGTCCTTGGGACCATGGTGGATGGTCGAGAAATAAAGTAAAGAATACTGTAGGAAACTATTACTTTGGTGACTCTATTTCACTAAACTTTCAAAAAGAAATTGAAACAAAATTTTTCAATCACTTCTTAAAAAGTGATGGATCTAATAACTCTGGATTACCAGAAGCTTATGTTTTTGATACAGGTAAAAAAGAATGGCAATCTTATGATGTTTGGCCACCGAAGAACGCAGGTAAACAAAGCTTTTTCTTAAACAAAAACCAAAGTCTTTCAGAAAAACATGATGGTAAATTTACCGATGAAATAAAATTTGTAAGCGATGTTAAGCATCCTGTTCCTTATTCAGAAGATATTAAAACAGTTTTCACTCCTAGAAAATATATGACCGATGATCAACGTTTTGCTGCAAGAAGACCTGATGTGTTGGTTTTTGAAACTGAAATTCTAGATAATGACGTTACATTGGCTGGTGATATTTTAGCTAAGTTAAAAGTTGCCACCACAGGATCAGCTGCAGACTGGATTGTAAAAGTAATTGATGTACATCCTCATGACTTGAAAAATGACAATGAAGAAATGCAAGGTCATTTGAAATTAAGTAATTATCATTTAATGGTAAGAAGTGAAGTATTACGTGGAAGATTTAGAAACAGCTTTGCTAAGCCTGAACCTTTTACTCCTAATAAGAAAACTGATGTTAACATAAAGCTTCAAGATGTTTTTCATACGTTTAAAAAAGGACATAAAATACAGATTCAAGTTCAGAGTACTTGGTTTCCTTTAATAGATTTAAATCCACAAACTTATGTGGATAATATTTACAAGGCGAATGAAGAAGATTTTAAAACACAAACACACTCTGTATTTACAGATTCAAAAATTGAATTTACTGTATTAAAATAATACTACAACTTATAACAAATGAAACCTCGGGAACCATTCCGAGGTTTTTTATTTACACGGTTACTCTAAAAAAGATTTCGTTTTCTTATTTCTTTTTCTATATTTTTATCCCAAGAAAACAAACTAAACTACCAAAAATGAATTGCAAAAACTGTAACCATACGTTAGAAGAAGACGATTTATTCTGTGAAAAATGTGGAGCCAAAGTAATCAAAGAACGAATTACCTTTCGTTTTTTAATTATGGAGCTTTTTGCCATGCTTGGTATAGACAGCTTGTTTTTTCGAACTCTAAAAGGAATGGTGATTAAACCTGAAGTAGTACTCAACGAATATTTGGGTGGAGTTCGAAAAAAATATGTAAATCCGTTCGCATATTTAGCAGTCGGTGCAGCTGCCTCGCTTGTTCTTTTCAATATTTTTCAGGGAAGTTTTTCTCAAATGCAATATGCTATTAATAAAACACAAATTGAAAAACTTAAAGTTTCAGCTAATAAAGATTTATCAGCTATAAAAGATCTTAATTCCGAAGAATTCAAGAAATTGAGTAATGAAAAAGCTCAGGCAAAAGCGCATTTAAAGTTTCTTGATCTATACTTATCATATTTTCTAAAGTTCTTCAATTTAATTACTTTTTTATCCCTTCCAATCTATGCTCTAATAAGTAAGTGGACGTTTAGAAAACCGCATAACTACGGTGAACATATTATCATAAACTCTTTCTTATCAGGAACTACAATGTTTTTCACTGGTATTATTTTTCTATTCACAGTTTTTATCAATCCATCGCTATTCTTTTATAGTATGATTGTATCAGTTTTGTATTATTTATATTCATTTAAAAGATTATACGAGCTTAATATAAAACAGGCTATAGTAAAACTTTTACGTTTTTTTGTTATGCTTTTCGTCGTATTTGTTGTTTCTATGATTATTATTTTTGTTTTAACAGTCCTGAGTCTCTCCTTAATTAAGAAATTTAACCCAAGCTTATCAAATAGTTTAAAAGCCTTTTTCTTGTCTTAGAATTTTTATTTGTTATAATTATTATAATAGTAGTGTCAATTGATAAATATAAGGTTACTTTTGCCGCTTATACTTCTATATGACATTTAACGAATTAGGGTTAGAAAGAGCTTTACTCAAAGCACTTAATGAACAAGGATATGAACGCCCGACACCAATACAAGAAAAGTCCATTCCTGTTTTACTTAAAGGAAAAGACCTGTTAGGGGTTGCACAAACTGGAACTGGGAAAACTGCTGCCTTTGGTATTCCCATATTAAATAATTTAATAATTGAGAATAAAACAGCAAAAGGTAAACGAAAAATAAAGGCTTTAGTGATTGCGCCAACTAGAGAATTGGCCATTCAAATAGGAGATAATTTCAATGCTTATATAAAGTATACAAACTTAAAAGCTGCTATGATTTTTGGTGGGGTAAAACCTGTACAGCAAATCAAAACATTAAAATATGGAGTCGATATTTTAATAGCTACCCCGGGACGTCTGCTCGATTTAATGAGTCTTGGACATGTTTCTTTTAAAGATTTGAAATATGTTGTGCTCGATGAAGCTGATCAAATGTTAGACATGGGCTTTATTCATGATATTAAAAAAATAATTACAAAACTACCACCTAAGCGACAGTCATTGTTTTTCTCTGCTACAATGCCTAAATCTATTGTTGAGCTTTCTAAAAAAATGTTAGGTGACTTTGAAAGAGTTACTATTAAGCCACAACAAGCAACTGCGGAAAAAGTAACTCAAGGTATTTATTTCGTGAGCAAACAAAATAAACCCAAGTTATTAATCCATCTTTTAGAGCAAACTAAAAATGATTCTATTCTTGTTTTTTCTAGAACGAAGCATGGGGCAAATAAAATTGTTAAAAAACTAGATAATGTTGGTATTAAATCAGCTGCCATTCATGGTAATAAATCACAAATAGCAAGGCAAAAAGCATTAACCTCTTTTAAAGAAGGAAAGCTTAAAGTTTTAGTAGCTACTGATATCGCAGCAAGAGGTATTGATGTAGATGATTTATCTCTTGTAATAAATTATGACTTACCAAATGTACCTGAAACCTATGTGCACCGTATTGGAAGGACGGGAAGAGCTAATGCTTCTGGTACGGCTATTTCTTTCTGTATGAATGAAGAACGACCTTATTTAAAAGATATTGAAAAGTTAATTAAACAGAAGGTACCTCATTTAGGCGAACATCCTTTCATGGATGATTCTAAAGAAACAGAAACAAAACCAATACAAAAAGAAAGAAAAGAAACCTCCAACAATCAAAAAAAACATCAATCGCGTAATAAAAACAAAAAAAACAGTAGAAGTCGATATTCTAAAAGATCAAATTACAAGAGCAAAAAGAACTTCACAAAAAAAAGTAAGCTAGGTGATAAAAGTTAAAAAACAAACAACCCGTTTATAACAGGTTACAACCAATTTAAAAATTCTTTTCTTGAAATTTCTCTAGCCCCCAAACTTGCCAAGTGATCATTGTAAACTTGGCAATCGATTAATTTGTAATTACAGTTTTTTGCCAGATGGATAAAAGCTACTTTACTCATATTACTCTCTTTACTAAACATGCTTTCTCCACAAAAAACACCGTTTCCAACATCAACACCGTACAAGCCTCCAACAATTTTGTTGTCTCGCCAAACTTCTATTGATTTTGCCAATCCAGCTCTATACAAATCTAGATAAGCCTGTTGCATATCATCAGTTATCCAAGTTCCAAACTGATCTGACCTATGAATATATTTGCAGTTGAAAATAACCTCAGCAAAGGCTTTGTTTTCAGTGATTACATAATCATTCTTTCTAAGAACTTGTTTCATTGATTTCGAAATCTTAACCTCTTCTGGAAAAAGAACCATTCTTTCATGAGGACTATACCAAACTATTGGTTCTCCTTCATTAAACCAAGGAAAAATTCCTCTTTCATAAGCATGTTTCAGTCTTTCAACTGATAAATCTCCTCCCAACGCAATAATACCTTCCTCTGAAGCTATACTATTTGGAGGAAATGAAATTTCTTTACCTAACCAAATCATTATACACCCTATTACCAATATTCAATCGTCAAAAATACCACTTTTCAACGTTATTAAATTTATGCATTTTATCTAGAAATGAAAAATACTAAATCCTGAAGCTTTTAAACTTCATACTATTATTTTTAACAATAGGAATGAACATATATAACGAATCATAAAAAATTCATTAAAAAATCAACAACCCTAGCAAGTATATGGCACTTCCAACGAGCATTGCAATTAAGGTATAGGGAAGTATTTCACGCGCTTTTAATTTCGTTATTCCTAATAATGGCAACGCCCAAAAAGGTTGCAACATATTTGTCACTTGATCACCATAAGCCATAGCCATAATAGCTTTTGGTAAAGGCACCCCTAATTGTAGGGCACTTTCAACAACAATAGGTCCTTGTACAACCCATTGTCCACCGCCACTTGGAACAAAAATATTGACCAATCCTGCACTAAAAAAGGTGAATAAAGGCAAAGTAGTTGCAGTTGAAACAGATACAAAGAAATCAGAAATTAAGGTAACCATTCCAGTACTTTTCATAATTCCCATAATTCCGAAATATAGAGGAAATTGGATCAAAATACCAGAAACATCACTAATGGATTCACCAATGGCATTTGTAAACTTTTTAAAACTTCCATGAAGAATAATTCCTAATCCCAACATAAAAAAATTGATCAGGTTAGGTGTGATTTTTAACGCGAGTATATCATTTGAATATCGATAAAAAAATGCTATCAAAATCACCAAGCCAAAAATATAAGCCAGCCATTTCGAACTATCTAACTTTTCTGCTTGAGTCTTTCCTTTTTCCTCTGAATTTAAATTATACTCAGGTAAGTTAATTAGAGTTGCTTTAGATTTCTTCCCTAAGAAGTAAAACGTAAATGTAACACCGATGAGCACCAATAAAAAAATGAGTAAATTCCACCAACTAAAAACAGTTTCCGAATAATCAATCAGCTCAGGAATTTGAGCCAAAGCCTTTTCAGAAGAAACAGATTTCATGATACTTTTGATATGACCAGTTTCATTTATTTTGATTGGAGCCGATCCTGAAATACCACCATGCCATACCATAAGACCAACATAACCTGCCGCACCAATTATTGGATAGTTCAATGGAATATTTCTCGATTGCGCATGTTCAGCTACTTTTCTAGCAAGTAATGCTCCAAAAATTAAGCCTAAACCCCAATTAAAAAACGCTACTAACATTGTTGTACAACTAACGATTGCCGCAGAAGTAGCTGTATTAGTACAATATTTTGTTACATGTAGAATTAAATTACTTACGGGCTTACTCAACACCAAAACATGTCCTAAGACTAAAATTAGCATCATTTGGTAAGCAAATACCAACAAACCATTGGTCCAAACACCCTTTTCCCAAAAAGACAATACTTCCAATGAGTACATAGATAAATTACTACTCTCGGGTTTCGTAAAAACCACTCCTAAAGCAAAAGTTATTAACGTTAATAAAATGGCTATAGTAAAAGGAGACGGCAAATATTTCTTAAATACATTTTCTATGAGCTGAGTAATCTTCATTGTTTAAAGTTTGATTTGATAAAAATAATCAAATAGACTAAATTGTTTTAACTAGTTTTGCAGGATGATGAAAGAACTTCAACTACGTGTTAATTTAACAGAAGAACGAATAGAGAATATTCTTAAAAAGAAAGCTGCTAAAAAATTAGGTATACGAGCAAATGAAATTACAAGTATTAAAGTACTTCGTAAATCAATTGATGCACGTAAAAAAGAAGTTATTTTCAATTATAAGGTAGCTGTTTATATTAACGAACCTGCTCCGCAAAGCGCTGAATACCAGTTTGATTATAAAGATGTTTCAAACGACAAAGAAATCCATATTATAGGTTTCGGACCAGCCGGAATGTATGCTGCACTTCGATGTATTGAACTTGGTTATAAACCTATTGTTCTTGAAAGAGGTAAAAATGTTCAGGATAGAAGACGGGATTTAAGGGCTATAAATCAGTTTCATGAGGTAAATGAAGATTCGAACTATTGTTTTGGTGAAGGTGGTGCTGGTACCTATTCCGATGGAAAACTATATACACGAAGTTTAAAACGAGGCGATGTTAGGCGTATTTTCGAAAACCTAGTATATCATGGTGCCACTGAAGAAATTCTAATTGATGCACATCCACATATCGGAACAAATAAACTCCCGAAAATAATTAAAAACATTCGTGAAACCATTTTACATTTTGGTGGCGAAGTTCATTTTGAATCACGAGTTGTTGATTTTGTTGTAAAAAATAATGAGCTTAAAGCCATTCAAATACAAAATGGGAAGGAGCTATCAGTTAATGCCGTAATTTTAGCAACAGGACATTCTGCAAGAGATGTCTATGAACTTCTTAATAGAAAAAATATTCTTCTAAAAGCAAAGTCATTCGCTATGGGAGTTCGTGTAGAACATCCACAAGAACTAATAGATCAAATTCAATATAGTTGCTCAGGTCAAAGAGATGAACTTTTACCTGCGGCGGCCTACAGTTTAGTTCATCAAGTAAATAACAGAGGTGTTTATTCGTTTTGTATGTGTCCTGGAGGCTTTATAGTTCCTGCAGCTACTGCAAATGGTGAAGTAGTTGTAAATGGAATGTCTCCTTCGAGAAGGAATAATAAATTTGCCAACTCTGGAATTGTCGTTGAGATAAATGTAGATAAAGATTTACCTAAATACGAGGAGTTTGGTGTATTCAAAGGGCTTCAGTTTCAAAAAGATTTAGAAAAACTGGCTTTTAATGCTGGTGGAAGAACGCAAACCGCACCCGCACAAAGACTCACAGATTTTGTGGAAGGACGACTATCTCCTAGTTTAAACGAAACTTCTTATCAACCAGGATTAAATTCGTCTCCATTACACTCTTTACTTCCAAAAATAATTGGAGGTAGATTGAGAAAAGGATTTGCCGCTTTTGGGAAAAAAATGCACGGATATTATACAGAGGAAGCTAATATTGTAGGTGTAGAATCTCGTACTTCCTCTCCTGTTAATATTCCTAGAAAAGAAAATTTAGAGCACCCTGAAATTAAGGGACTATTTCCATGTGGTGAAGGTGGTGGATATGCCGGTGGAATTATTTCCGCTGCAATGGACGGCGAACGTTGTGCTGAAGCTGCTATCCAATTATTGTAATTATAACATTATTTGTTTGATTTATCTGTGATTACCTCGTATTTTTGCACGTTCTAAGAACAGAGTGAAAAAGGTATCGGATGAAAAATAATAAGAAAGAAAGGAAAAAGAATAAGACCCCCAAAGCGAAAAGGCTTCATGTTTATTATAAACGAACGGGGTTTTATATGTTTATTTGGGAAAGTTTGAAAAAAGCCTTTTGGCCTATTGTAGCTGTAGTTGTTGGACTAATACTTTTCAATAAGTATGTTTATAATATCAACGATGGGCTTCAAGCAATGACAGAAACCTTCTCCAGAGTAGGTGTTTTAATTACATTTTTTATTTCTGAAACACTTTTAGGTTTAATTCCTCCTGAGATTTTTATTGCTTGGTCGAAAAAAACCTCAGAGCCTGTTATAAATCTTTCCATTCTTGCCTTTTTATCGTATTCTGGTGGAATTATTTCCTATTTTATAGGAAGATCCGCACTTAAAATAAAGTCAGTAAAACAATACTTAGAAGTAAAAATGGCAAAGCACTTAAAGAACACCAGCAAATGGGGTGGTTTTTTAATATTGGTAGGAGCACTTTTACCACTTCCTTTTTCAATCAGTTGTATGACAGCTGGAATGATCAAGTATCCGTTTAAAGGTGTTGTTGTTTTTGGACTATTCCGTTTTTTACGATTTGCAATTTACGCATGGGCTATCTTTAGTATGGTTAGTTAAACCTGAGAGCCTTTATAAAAAAATACACCGTAATTGATTTTGAATTTTATCTAATCAATTACGGTGCTTTATATATATACACCCTTCTTAAAAGTCGATTTTAGCTAAAACCTTCTAGTTTTTATCCTAGAAGGTTTGTTTCCCCTTAAATTAATCCTCATTAGCTGAGAAATAATACTACAAATATAAGTTGCGTTCTCTTGTTAAAAAATGTGTTTTCCGTTAAATAAAATGTAAATTTCCGCAGAAATCCTTAATATTTTCACAAAAAAAAGAGCGATCATCGCTCTTTTAATATTTCTTATGTATGTTTTACTTAGAAAGGTAAATCATCTGGCTCATTATCTGAAGATAAATCTGGAGCTGGAGCAAAGTTATCTGCTGGCGGAATGTTTTGAGAAGCAGCTTGAGCTAAGTTCTCAATTCTCCATCCTTGTACAGAATTAAAGTATTTTGCCTCTCCTTGTGGATTAATCCACTCTCTACCTCTTAAATTAATCGAAACTTTTACATCTTGTCCTACCTGATAAGCATCTAATAAATCACACTTATCTTGAATAAACTCAATTAAAATCATTTGTGGATATTGCTCATCAGTAGTTACTACCAATTCACGCTTTCTAAATCCGTTGCTTCCGAAGGTTTGTGTTTCGTTGATTAATTTAATTTTACCAATTACTTCCATTACTTTTCTATTTTAATAAAAGTACTTTCCAAGCACTTTCTACGTCGTTATTTTCTAAATACTCTTGTGCAAAAGTATGCTTTTTTTCTTCAGATACACCAACAAACTGCCCATGTTCTTTAGCAAAGTTATTAACATCATCTTCAGTAGGAAGCTGCTCCACATTGCCTAACATTCCCAAATTATTACCTGTTAACACCTTACTGTTTTTAATTTCAAAAGGAATTTGATCTACTCCTATGCCCAGTGTTGACAACGGTTTAGGGATTTCAAAGAAACCGTCTCTAGCTCTACTATAGTAACTCCCTCCTGCTCTGGCAACTAAGTCAATTTTGTACTGATCAATACTTCCATCCTCAGCCAAAACATCTTCATTAATATGTAATTTAACTACTTCGCAGACAATTAAGTTTCCAGCTCCTCCTTCACTTCCTGTATAAATAATATCTTTTACCTTACATTCAAACTGTACAGGAGACTCAGCTACTCTAAATGGTTTTACTTCATCAGAAGGTAACATGGTTAAACCTGCTTTTTCAAATTCGTTAACTCCTTTTGGATACATAGTACTGCTTAACGACATTTGTTGTACTATATCATAGTTCACAACATTTACAACCACTTCTTTAGTTGCTTCTGCATTATCCAAGGTATGTTTAGTTGTATTGGCTCTCACGCTTCTTGCAGGAGAAAAAATCATGATTGGAGGGTTTGCTCCAAACACATTAAAAAAACTAAAAGGAGATAAATTTGGAACACCATTTTCATCAATGGTACTCGCAAAAGCAATTGGTCTTGGTGCGACTGCTCCAAGTAAATACCCATGTAATTTTTGTGTTGGTATATTCTTAGGATCTATTGATAACATTGTTCTTTTATTTTAGTGTAAATATACTACAGTTTCCAATAAGAAGTTATACCTAAGAATAGTTTATATTTGACGTATGAGTTTTTTTTACAATAACTTTTGGCTTAAACGAATTGCCGTTTTTGCTTCATTTATAATTGTTTTATTAATTCTTTGGAATACGTATATCTTCTTTCAAAAATTTAAAGAAGAGGAACGTATGAAAATGGAACTCTATGCTTCTGCTAATCAAGAACTAAATAACTCGGATCTTGATACAGACATTACCCTGTTAATGAAGATCATAGATAATAACAAAAACATCCCTGCTATTCTTACCGATTCAAATGGAAGCATTTTAGGTAGTAAAAACCTTGATAGTATTAAAAGTTTAGATTCGTTATACCTTAAAAATCAACTAACTTTAATGCAAAGTCAAAATGAGCCTATTGAAGTAAGTTACAAGAACACTCAAAAGAGATATATTTATTACAGAAACTCCGACCTTCTTTATAAATTAAAATACTATCCTTTAGCTTTACTTTTAATTTTAGCTCTGTTTTTAACCATTATTTACATGGTTTTTAAATCAAATAAAATTGCAGAGCAAAACAAACTATGGACAGGAATGGCTAAGGAAACGGCTCATCAAATTGGTACTCCCTTATCGTCTTTACTAGGTTGGATTGAAATCTTACGTGCAGAAGAAGTCAATGAAATGTACGTTCAGGAAATAGAAAAAGACGTCGACAGATTAAACATAATCGCCAACAGATTTTCAAAAATTGGTTCTTTACCTAATTTACAAGAGCAGGACATCGTTTGTGAAACGAAAAAGGTTTTTACTTATTTAGAATCTCGTAGTTCAAAACAAGTACAATTTTCATTTAATGCTTCCGATACGCCAATTATATCAAGAATTAGTGTCGAACTATTTGGATGGGTTATCGAAAACCTAATCAAAAATGCTATTGATGCGATGGCTGGTAAAGGAGAAATAAATGTCAGTGTTAAAGAAGCTTCTAAAAGTGTAATTATTCATATATCTGATACAGGAAAAGGAATTCCTAAATCTCAGTTTTCAGATGTTTTTAAACCTGGATTTACAACGAAAAAGCGAGGATGGGGACTAGGGCTTTCACTTTCTAAAAGAATTGTAGAGAGCTACCACAAAGGAAAAATATTTGTTCAAAAATCTGAACTCGGAAAAGGTACAACATTTGAAATACAGTTAAACAAAGTCTAAATACCAAAGCTTTAGATTTTGTTTAACTGCAGTTTTTATTTATTGAAAGTTACGAGATATTTCCCCTGCAATAGTAAAAAATTCGTCAGTAGTTAGTTTTGCTTTTGAAATAAAGCGCATGTCATCCATCTTATTTATTGGAATTAAATGTACATGAACATGTGGTACTTCCAAACCAATAACACTCATTCCTACGCGCTCACAGTCAACACTTTTTTCAATAGCTTTTGCCACACGATATGAAAAAGCCATCAAACCACTGTATTCATCTTCTGATAAGTCAAATAATTTATTTTCTTCTCTTTTAGGAATAACTAAAGTATGCCCTGGAGCATTTGGATTAATATCAAGAAAAGCGAAAAAATTGTCATCTTCAGCAATTTTATACGATGGAATTTCTCCTTGAACGATCTTTGTAAATATACTAGCCATAATAGTTTTAAGTTTAATTTTTTCTCAATTAGTTAGCTCTGGGTAAAGTTAAAAAAGAAATCGAGTTTTAGTTTCCTAAAACCCGATTTTCAATTTTAATTTTTAATTATAATTTCTTCTAGCGAGAGATATCCATTATTTCAAATTTCATAATACCATTTGGAACCTGTATTTCTGCTAAATCTCCCACCTCTTTACCAAGTAAACCTTTACCTATTGGAGAGTTAACTGATAATTTTCCATTTTTAATATCGCTTTCACTATCTGCAACTAAGGTATAGGTAAACTCCATATTGTTCACTGTATTTTTAATCTTTACAATGGAATGGATTAATACCTTAGAAGTATCAAGTTCACTTTCATCTATAATTCTAGCACTAGCAACCACATTCTTTAATTTTGCAATCTTAGTTTCTAATAACGACTGCTCCTCTTTTGCGGCATGATATTCGGCATTTTCACTTAAATCTCCTTTATCTCTGGCATCTGCTATCTCTTGTGACACACGAGGTCTTTCCACCTGCTCTAAGTGTGCTAATTCATCTTTTAACTTTTTAAGTCCTTCTTCTGTATAATAAGATACGTTGCTCATAACTTCTTTAAATTTAAAAATCTCATACCCTTTGGGATGAGATTGTCTTACAAATGTACAAAATTTTCGTAAATTCGTAACGTTATGTTTACATCTATATACTTAACAAATGAAAAAAATTCTTTTAACACTTTTCATAGGAGCTTTTGTTAGCTGCGGTGATAGTGTGGTTGAAAACAACTGTTTTAACAACTCAATTCAACCTTTATCTTTTGATTTAAACAACCCTCAATTAAATGGTTTACTTACTCCAAATGGAAGTGCCATTGTTAATGGTGGTATCAATGGTATAGTACTTTTTAACAAAGGTACAGGAGGTTCTTTTTCTCAATATATCGCCATAGACAGACAGTCTCCTAATAGAGATTGTGGTACTCCTATGATTGTGAACCCTCCAATATTGGAATGTCCTTGTGATGGTACCAAATACAGTATGCTTGACGGTAGTATTATTTCTGGAGAAAACAGTTGTGCTGGAGGAGCTAGAGTATATACCGTTACTCAAAGTGGTAGTACTTTACAAATAAGTAATTAAATTGATTTTACTACCAAATAGATTCTTATTTTTGCAGCTACAACAACATAACTAACAGATTTAACGTGAAAAATTATTTCTCTTCAGATTTTAGATTGGGCGTACTGGGTGGCGGTCAATTAGGAAGAATGTTACTTACTGAAACGCAAAAACTAGATATTTACACTGTAATTTTAGATGGTAATTCCAATGCGCCATGCGCTCAAATATGTAATGAGTTTCATCAAGGGGACTTATTAGATTTTGATACCGTATATAATTTCGGAAAGCAAGTTGACTTACTTACTATAGAAATTGAAAATGTAAATATCGATGCCTTAGATAAATTGGAAGAAGAAGGGCTTACCATTTTTCCTAAACCAAAAAATTTAAGAACAATACAAAACAAAGCTTTACAAAAAGTATTTTATCATGAACAAGGAATTCCTACTGCAGACTTTACAAGGTTTGCCTTGAAGGAAGATCTTGAAAAAGCAGTCCTTGAAAATACTGTAAGTACTCCTTTCGTTTGGAAATCTGCTAGATTTGGTTATGACGGAAATGGTGTAAAAATTGTAAAATCGATTGATGATTTACAAAACTTACCTTCTGGAGAATGTATTGCTGAAAAGTTAATTCCTTTTAAAAATGAATTAGCTGTAATAGTTGCAAGGAATAAAGCAGGAGAAATAAAAACATACCCTGTGGTTGAAATGGAGTTTCATCCTGAAGCAAACCAAGTCGAATATGTTATTTGTCCAGCCAGAATCGATGAAACTGTAGCTAACAAGGCTCGAAAAATAGCTCTAGATGTTGCAGATGCTTTTGATTTTGTTGGTTTATTGGCCGTTGAAATGTTTCAAACTGAAGACGACACTATCTTAGTAAATGAAGTGGCTCCCAGAACTCATAATTCAGGGCACTACTCTATCGAAGCAAGTTACACAAGTCAATTTGAACAACACGTTCGAAGTATTTTAAATTTACCCTTAGGAAATACAGATAGCAAAGTTGCTGGAATTATGGTAAACCTTGTGGGAGCTGAAGGTCATACAGGTGATGTAATTTATAAGAATATTGAAGAAGTATTGAAAATTGAAGGAGTTACGCCTCATTTATATGGTAAAAAACATACAAAACCATTTAGAAAGATGGGACATGTAACTATTGTAAATACTGATGTTAATAAAGCGCGTGAAATTGCGCAACAAGTAAAAGAAACTATAAAAGTTATCGCTAAATAAAAATTATGGTAGGAATTATAATGGGAAGTGACTCTGATCTTCCGATAATGCAAGAAGCAATTGATGTTTTAGAGAGTTTTGATATTAAAGTAGAAGTTGATATTGTTTCCGCTCATAGAACTCCTGAAAAGTTATTCGATTATGCTAATAACGCACACAAAAGAGGTGTTCAGGTTATTGTAGCTGGTGCTGGTGGTGCTGCTCACTTACCTGGTATGGTTGCAAGTATGAGTCCTTTGCCTGTAATTGGGGTACCCGTAAAAAGTAGAAATTCTATTGATGGATGGGATTCGGTTTTATCTATTCTTCAAATGCCTGGAGGTGTTCCTGTAGCTACTGTAGCTTTAGATGGAGCAAAGAATGCAGGTATTTTAGCCGCTCAAATTATTGGAGCTTCTGATAAATGTGTTTTAGATAAAATTGTTGCTTACAAAGAAGGACTAAAATTAAAGGTTGAAAAAGCCTCTGAAAGAGTTAGAAAATAATTGTCTTTCAATAAAAAAACAACTAACCTCGTAGACCCAAAATCTATGAGGTTCTTTATTTATATCAATGAGATAATACCTATATTAGTGTCTCTAAAAATTTAAACTGACTTTAAAGAATCAGAAAATGAATCCACTTTTAAAAGATTTTGATACCGCTCCCTTTTCTAAAATTCAAGAAAAAGACTATAAACCAGCCATACAAGAGGCTATTGCTCTTGCAAAAAAGGAAATTGATGTTATCATTTCAAATACCGAAGAACCTACTTTTGAAAATACAACAGTGGCTTTGGATAACACTGGTCAAAAATTAGATAGAATTACTTCTATATTTTTTAACCTGAATTCTGCTGAAACAAATGAAGAAATTCAAAAAATAGCAAAAGAAGTTTCTCCATGGTTAAGTGAGTTCAGAAACGATATTACTTTAAATGAAGCTCTTTTTGCTCGTGTTAAAAAAGTTTATGACCAATTAAGTGATTTAGACTTAACTCCTGAACAAGAAACACTTTTAGACAAGCAATATAAAGGCTTTGCTCGAAATGGTGCAAACCTAAACGAAGAAGATAAACTGGAGCTCCGTAAAATTGATACCGAACTTTCAAAACTTTCATTACAATTTGGTGAACATGTACTTGCCGAAACTAATAACTTCGAAA
The DNA here is from genome assembly GCF_964513065.1 of Tenacibaculum xiamenense. NCBI lineage: Bacteria > Pseudomonadati > Bacteroidota > Flavobacteriia > Flavobacteriales > Flavobacteriaceae > Tenacibaculum > Tenacibaculum xiamenense. Next base: position 188,992 of record NZ_CAZEQU010000034.1, on the reverse strand, counting down.
TGCATATTACCAATGAAAATGATTTAGCCGGGCTTCCTGACAGTGCTAAAGAGGGTGCTAAAATGTTAGCCAAGCAACGTAATAAAGATGGTTGGGTTATCACTTTAGATTATCCAAGTTATATTCCTTTTATGACCTATGCTAATAACAGAGGATTACGTAAAGAGCTTTCTGTTGCTTTTGGAAAAAAGGGGTTTCAACAAAATGAATACAATAACGAAGCTATCGTTTTAAAAATTACAAAGCTACGTCATAAAAGAGCTAACTTACTAGGTTACAAAACACATGCAAATTTTGTTTTGGAAGAACGCATGGCTGAGACACCTGAAAAAGTATTAGATTTTTTAAACGACTTGTTGCAAAAGGCTAAACCAGCAGCTGAGCGCGAGTTTGCAAATCTTCAAAATTACGCGAAAAAACTCGATAATATTGATCGATTGGAAAAATGGGATAGTGCCTACTATTCGGAAAAATTAAAGAAAGAACTATTTTCTCTTGACCAAGAGCTATTAAAACCATATTTCAAGTTGGAAAATGTGATCAATGGAGTTTTTGAAATAGCGAATAGATTATTCAAGTTAAACTTCAAGGAAATTGATACCATTGACAAATACCATGAAGATGTAAAGACCTATTCTGTTTCTGATAATGACGGTAATTTTATCTCTTATTTTTATGCAGACTTCCATCCAAGACCAGGAAAGAGAAACGGTGCATGGATGACCTCTTATAAATCTCAACAAATACTAAATGGAGTTAATGAACGCCCGCAAGTTTCAATTGTTTGTAATTTCACCAAACCAACCGAAACTAAACCTTCTTTATTAACTTTTAATGAAGTTACCACCTTATTCCATGAATTTGGGCATGCATTGCATGGTATGCTAGCAAATACAACATATGGAAGTTTATCTGGAACTTCTGTTTCATGGGATTTTGTAGAACTTCCTAGTCAAGTATTGGAAAATTGGTGTTACGAAAAAGAGGCTCTAGAGTTATTTGCTAAACATTACGAAACTGGTGAAACAATTCCAATGGAGTACGTTGAAAAAATCAAAGAATCCGCTAGTTTCCATGAGGGAATGCAAACCTTAAGACAATTGAGTTTTGGGTTGTTAGACATGAGTTGGCATGCTGGAGAATCTCCTGAATCGGTTACTTCAGTTAAAGAATTTGAATCTGAAGCGTTTTCTAACACAAAACTATATCCTGATGTTGAAGAGAATTGCATGAGTACTTCTTTTTCTCACATATTTCAAGGGGGGTATTCTTCTGGATATTATTCATATAAATGGGCGGAAGTATTGGATGCAGATGCTTTTGAATACTTTCAGGAAGAAGGTATCTTTAACAAGGATGTGGCTAATAAGTTTCAAGAAAATGTACTTTCTAAAGGAGGTACTGAAAAGCCAATGGAATTATACAAACGATTTAGAGGTAAAGAACCTAATTCTGATGCTCTGCTAAAACGTGCTGGCTTAATTGCTAAGTAAAAAATTAAGTTAAAATTGAGTTACAATCTTTTTTAACTTTCTATTAGATAAAGAAGTCCTTATTTTTATAAAAACTAACTTTATGAAAATAAGGACTTTTCTTTTTCTTGCTTTCCTATATTCATCTACACTATTATGTCAAATTACTATTCGCGGTAAAGTTTTCTTAAAAAATAATGAAGCTTTGCAAGGAGCCTCTGTTTACTTAAATAATACATCTATCGGAACAATTACCAATAACAAAGGTGAATTCGAGCTCAAAGTAAAAAACGGATATTATGATTTAATTATTTCTTTCCTTGGATTTGAAAAACGCTTAGTTAAAATCAAAAATGAATCACAAGAAAATTTAAAAATCCAATTAACCCCAAGTAATAATGTTTTAGATGAAGTAATCGTAAAAAAAACAGTTTATGATGACGAATGGAAATATAACCTTTCTAGGTTTAAACGCGCTTTTTTTGGCAAGACCAATTTTGCCAAAGAATGTATAATCATAAACGAAAAGGATATTTTTTTCAACTTTAACACGAAAACAAATACACTATCAGCTTATTCAAAAAAACCTATTAGAATAAAAAATAAAGCTTTGGGTTACCTAATTACTTATGAGTTAATAGACTTTTCCATAACCTCCGATCAATTGGTTTTTAGTGGTTATTCTCAATTTAAAAACTTAAAGAAAAAATTAAAGAAGAAATGGCTTGCAAATAGAGCTACAGCTTTTCATGGATCACGCATGCATTTTTTTAGAAGCCTATTGAATAAAACTCTTAAGCAAGAAGGTTTTGTTGTTAATCAATTTAAACGTATTAAAAACCCTGAAAGACCTTCACAAGAAAAAATAAAACAGGCGAGAGAATTGTTAAAGTTAGCTGGAAGAATTGATATATCAAAAAAGATAACAACTCCTAAAACTGCAATTGATAGTGCAATAGTAACACTACAGAAAATGAGATTACCAAAATTTAGAGATTATCTGTATAAGCGAAATGTTCCATATTCAGAAATGGTAACTATAAAAGATAATGAAGTTAAATTAGACTTTGAGAACTTTCTTTCCATTACCTATTTAAAAGAAGCAGAAGAACCAGCATACTTGGTTGGTATGTTCGGTAAAACTAAAAAATCAAGTGGAGTCCAAAGTTCGAGTATTGTGCTGTTGGATGGCAATGTCACAATGTTTCCCTCTGGAGTTGTTGACAATCCAACTTCGGTTTTTAACGAAGGATATTGGGGGTTTGAAGCTTTTGCTCATACCTTGCCATTAGATTACACTCCTCCAAGTAACTAAGCTATTTTTTATTAAAATGATAATTGTTATTAGCTGCTTTTTTTTGATACATCATTCTTGCAATTTTACTTTTATAATATCTCTTTAACATTTCATACACGATAAATTCATTCGTTCTGTTTCTTCCCATAAAAAGTCGGTCTAAATTCATATGTAGAAAACTTGCAACTAAATCGTTCATTTGTATTGCCAACTCACCTTTTTCATATATTAACTTTATTTGTTGTATCACTTTTATATTAGACATGCTTCTAACTTCTAATAGTTTTAATACAGAATAATATTCTTTCTCTCCGTTTTCATTTAAAATATTTTCAATCAATGGTTGTAAAAATCTATATTTTCGATCTAAGCTTACTTTTAAGGCTTTTCCCCCACCATGTTCTTCAAAAAACATAGTACTTAATACTGTTACCAACTGAAATTTTTCTTTTAAATTATATCCAAAATCATTTAAAAAAACATCTACAGACCTAATTGCCATTTGCCAGCGAATAGTATTTCCTGATTCTAAGTCGATTTCCGATAAGAAATTAGTAACAAATATACTGTCATAACAAAATAATTCTTCCGCATGCTCTATGGTGTTTTTTCCATACCTTTCTAATTCACGGATATACGTGTCAACTTGAATTTTTGAAACTAAATCTTGTTTAATTAATGGTTCTAGCTCATCATTTATATATTGTATGACACTTCCTATCAACTGTAAATTTGAAATACGAAATCGCACTCTTAAATGATAGTCAGAGTCTATATATCTAATAAAAAACCAATGATTAATTGCTTTTTTTTCCAGTAGCTTTTCAGTTATTTTTTTTATCTTTTCAATTAAAACAAAATCTGATGTTTTTACTCCTGTATATATTTTATAATACAACCATTCACTACCAATAGTAAAAGACTGTTTAATCTTTGATTGATTTACTTTTTCTTTAATATTATCTTTAACCTGCTCTTTATTCTTTCTTCCATTTAAAATAATTGCAACACATTCATTTGTATAATGATTTCCATTTGTATTAGTTATTAAGGCATCTTTGTTAGAAAACAAATATTCTTCTAAAATAATTTCTTCTCTATTTTTTATCACATTCAAAAACGTATCAATAGCTATTTCTTTTTCTACATCAATCAACAGCTCATTATCTCCTTCTATTATTAAAAATTTGTTCGGTAGCTCTAATTTATTTTTGAAATTAAAAAATAAATCATATCTCTCATCCTTTCTTAAATCTTTATTCAATAACTCTTTATATTGCTCTTTTCTAATTTGCCACCTTGCGGAACTTAAAATAGTCGAATTGAATTCCACTCTTGGTAAAAATTCAAATTGTCTTGCCAAGACTCCCCAATTAAAACCGACATAGGATTTTTCAAAATACTGAGACTGCAAATCACATAAAAAATGATATACAGGTAAACTGTTATAGCTATAATTGTGGGCATTCCCCAAACGAGGAATGATCTCTTTTTGTAACTTTTTGTCAAATAGGATTACTCTATTTCTTCTTACTTTTATAAAGAGATTTTCCATTTTTATTTGAAAATCAGGTTTTAGCGAGCTTTTTGCCAAATATGGTATTTCATAATCTCTAAAACTTGATCTTGCCAAAATATTCCCAGTTCTACTTTCTGGCAAGTGTATTATTTCTGCTAAAATTTTATCAGGAAATTGTTCTTGCTCAAAGGTGGCTATTTCAGTAACCACGCTGTGAAGGTCTTTATTTCCTAAGCCAAAACGTCCTAAAATATTAATAGCGCTACTTCCTCCAGCTCCTTTAAAATGAATTTTATTTGTACTGGCTTCAACAACTTTAAATAACGCCGCCATAGAAGTAGGTAATTCTTTCTTTGTAAAGTCAATATCTTTAAAATCATTGTCAGATATTTTAATTACTTTTTTATTCTCTTTGGTAGCTTTAACTATTAGTTTTAATAAATGAGATTGTAATGTATTCCATTTTATTTCACTTTCACTGTTCTTAAAATTAAAACGAAGTCCTTCAATTAATTCGTTAATTCCTTCTATATCCTTTTCTAAATACCCTACTCCAATTTCAGTATCTAATGCAGTAAGTAAAGACACTTCGTTATCTTCATAACGATCTCGAAATCGTTTTATAAAATTAGTTAAACTATTTTTTTGTATTACGGGTGTTATTTTGTTTAAAAATAACAATGTTCTTTCTAACTCATTTTTAATTTCTTTATCAACACTGTTACTAATTGCTTCTTTAAATAAATCCGTTTGAAGTAGATTAGTTTCAGTTAGATTAGCTATTATTTTTTTTAACTCTATATGAATTGTTTCATATGTTTTTATTGAATTTAATACCTTACTGTCAATTTTATTAATTAACTTATTTACTTTTTCTAAAACATTTAAAAGCTCTGTCGAATTTTTGTTTTTATTTAATTTAACTATTTCTTTTACCTTATTAAAAATCTTTTTAAAATAATCTTCTCCTGTTAAATTTGCTTCCAAATCATTAGTTAGAAGTTGAGATTCTATTAACTCATTAATAAAAAATATTGCTTCTTCTTTTGTTATTTGATCATCAACTAAAAAATCAACCAATTCATTAATTGTCTTTCCTTCTTGTGTGTTTTCTAAAATAAATGTTAAATATGGATTACAATCTACGCTACTTATGTTATGATATCGCTTGTTATTTTTATAGTAATATTCAATATAACGGTAGGTATTACCTACTTTATAAATACTTGTATTTGGATAAAATTTTAAATACGGTTTGATATACTCTTTATCAGCTATTTGTTGAGTTAACATACACAAAACATTCATATCAATTCTTGTTGTACGCACCAATGTTTCACCTAAACTTGCTGATAATTCAATTTCGTTTTTATCTCCCCAACACCCTATACCAATTCCTGCAAACAACCCAAAAGGAGTACATCTATTACTTGCTCTGGATTGATATTTATATAATGATTTTTTTATTTTATCAGAGGCTTCTGAAGATTTATTTAAGTGCTTCTGATACTCTTTATACAAAGTGGGTGTTGACAAATATAGTCCTTCAAAAAAAGCTTGATCGTTTTCTTTTATTTTTTTTGTTGTTGGATAAAGCGGTGATCTAAAAATAACTTTTGATAAAAATTTCACACAAATAAACTTAGATTAAACAATTGTTTTGTGATATTTTAATATAGTCAATAGAAAACCAACTTATGCAATCACATATTGCTTTATTCCTATCTTTTTATAAGGATACCACCTCCCTTTAAATCTTTCAATACTGGTATTTCTTTAACTTAATAACAAGCATTCATCCCAATTTAAATCATTGACCTCATCAGTTAGAAAACCTAACAAAACTAAACCTATTCCAGATACACCTTCAAGCAGCCCCATGTTATTAACCCAACCACGATCTCCTTGCCAAGACTTAAAATTATCTACTTTGTTTTTTTCTAATTTCAAAAAAGTTTGTTCTAACCAGTAATTGCGAGTTTCATCAAACTTTTTAATTTTTGTTTCCTTATAAATTCTATTGTATAGATGTGCAATACCAGATGTCCCGTGGCAAAATCCGGCATCTACCACTTTGTTTTCTTTTAAATTCCTCCGTCTTGATGCATGTAACATAATATTTATGCCTTCTTCTTTCCATTCTTTATGATCAAATGCTTTTCCCGCTTGCCAAAACGCATAAGCTATTCCCAAATCACCATAACACCAAGCCAATCTTGAATCATAAATTATTGGTTCATCCTTTCCTACAAAATTGGGATAAAGTGATAATGTGTTACCTTTAGATTTATGTGATTGTATATATTGTAACACTTTACTTACAATTTTTTTTCTTTCTTTATGTCTACTTTTAGAAAAAATTATTACCACAGAAGCTAAACCATGAGACAAACTAAAATCAACACTCTTTGATGTATCTATATTTTTAAATATTCCCTTCCAATTCTTATAATAATAACCTTTTTCACTTACCTGAACTCCTTCTAAAATAGAATTAGCAATGTCTTCAACAAAATCCGCTTCTACTATTTTTTTACAGGAGTACCCTACCTTTAGCACTCCCAAAGAACCATGTAAAAAATCATAATTCCCGTACTTGTTGAATGTAAAAGCCGTTTCCATTATTTCTCTTATTTCATTCTTAATATCAACCAATAAATCATCAATCACATTTTGTTGTGATAAATAATTTATTAACCAAATATTCCCGCAAACTCCAGAAGAAAACGACACCTTATTAACCTTATCAAAGTTTTCTAAAAATTCTATCATTCTTTCTTCAAAAACTGCATTGACATCGTATAGACCGAGCTTTTTTACAATATATTGAAACAATAGCTGTCCTCCTCCCGTTCCATGCAAACAATAATCAGTTTTTCGAGACTTTTGAACTTCTTTATAAATTAAATAAACGGTCTCGTTTATATTACCTAACATAAATTTTTTATGATTTTAAGAAGAGGCTAAATATTTTTAGCCCCTTTTCATAAACATTTAAATAGTTTTAAGCTCTTCTCTTTTTATCAACGACCTGAGAAGGAGCAGGAGCATACTCCGCACAACCGAACTGTTCACAATGACAAGTATTACGTGTACCAACTTCCCATGCTAAGGATGCCTCTCCTCCATTTTCAAGATTAGAAGGTACGTGAGCTCCTCCATTTAATAGCCCCATTTCTTCTCTATTTAATTTAGTAATCGTTTGCTTGTTTAAGCTTAATTTACCTGAAAAATTAACTTTTTTCATAATTATTATAATTTAATTGATTAAAAAAATCCTTTTCGTGGATCTATACGGTTTAAGGTTTTCTCCTACATACATGTGCACTAGGTATGTTATTAATTAGAAAAAGTATTGTTTAAAAAACAATAATATCTACTAGTAAGTAGTAGAGTTAAAAAAGTATTACCCATTATTTTTAAATATTTCAGGAAATAATACCAATTGAATTTTGAAATGACATCTAAATAATAATGAACTATGTTTAGAACTGATGTAGATAAAAAGTACTAGCATAACATTAGCTATGGGGTTATCTTTTAACGACAATCAAGCTAAAAAGAAATAACTTGTATGTGTCATTTTAATGTTTAATTGCTATAACTATTTTTAGAAGAGAAGAAGACTTTTTACCCTCTATTTACTTTTGTTAATTTTTGAATACAGGCTTTAACTATTTTTGTTATCTTTTTTAGAAAATATTAACAGATTATAGATCTCAGTAATGTCACTTTAAATTTACTTTTGCCATCATGTTGCAATAATTTAAAATGGCGCTAAACAAAAATATACTACTTAAAAAAGGAACATCATTATTTCTATTGATGTTATTTTTGAGCGCTATTGTTTTAAAAGCAATACACCATCATAATGAAAAAAGTGTTAGTGATTCTTCAAACGAGGTAACCCAAATTTACCAAGCAATCGATAATCATTGCGATATTTGTTCGTTTTCAATTCCTAATGTTCAATTACTAAAACTTACATTCTTTCACCTAGTATTACCTCTTGTAATATCTAAAATAGTAATCGATAATTACCAAATTAGCAAATTATTAGATTACTATAACTCGAATTTCCAATTACGAGCTCCTCCCATAACAATTTAATCATATTTCAATTTCAATAACTCGTTTCTATGAATTCCCCATAGAAAATATTGAACCGTAATCAAATTCCTATTATTTGATTATACCAGACTATTTATAACTCTATTTTAAAATGACAAATAAAAGCTTAAGCTATTTATTTTGTGTGTTCTTTTGCGCAATAAGTTATGCCCAAAAGACTCAAAGTATTACTCTTAAAATAATCGATTCAAACTCGAAAAAGGAAATTCCCTTTGCTCATGTCAGTATTGGAGATAAGCACGCTTATGCCAAATCAGATGGAAGGGTCTTTCTTTCTAATATCCCCTACGGTTCTCAAAAGGTAATGGTTACACATGTTGGTTATGAAACTTTAAAAAGAAATATTTCAATTCCAAATGAAAAGGAAATTATCCTTGCTCTAACACTAAATAACGCAACTCTAAGTGAAGTAGTAATTTCACAAAACCCACGAAAAACAATGAGCAAATTTTCTGCCATTACCTCTGAGATCGATAATAATTTCCTTGAAAAAAATAGAGATAATAGTTTAATGCAAACGCTTAGAGACATTCCTGGAGTTAATGCTATTACAATTGGTTCTGGACAATCTAAACCCACTATTAGAGGTTTGGGCTTTAACAGAATTGTGGTTGTAGAAAATGGAATAAAGCATGAAGCACAACAATGGGGAGCTGATCATGGATTAGAAATAGATCAGTATAATATTGAAGATATTGAGGTAACGAAAGGAGCTTCTTCTCTACTCTATGGTTCAGATGCAATATCTGGAGTTATCAATCTAAAGAATAATACAATTCCTGATATCAATAGTTTTTCTGGGGAAATAAATGTAACCAATAGAAGCAATAATGATTTTTATGGTATTTCTGTTGGAATTAAACAACGTTATAATCAATGGTTTTATAAGGCAAGGGTAACTCTTGAAGATTATGGAGATTTTAAAGTTCCTACCGATAGAATAAATTATGATAATTACATTTTTAATCTTCACAAAAACTACCTGAGAAATACAGCTGGGTACAATCATAATTTAGGGTTTTCTTTAGGTTATGTAAATGAGAATATTACTTCTATTACCACCTTCAGTAATATTAATGCTAAAAATGGTTTTTTCGCGAATGCACATGGTTTGGAGGTACGAAGTTCAAAAATTGACTATGACCATGATAATAGAGACATTGATTTACCCTTCCATAAAGTTAACCATTTTAAAATTACAAATAACACGAGTTTTTCTTTTGAGAATAATATACTAGATCTAGAGCTAGGCTATCAAAAAAATCATAGAGAAGAACACTCTGAACCAGTTGCACATGGTTACATGCCAGCTCCTAATAATTCTATGGAACGTCTATTTGAAAAATCTACATATACGTTAAACATTAAAGATCGGATCTCCTGCTTTGAAAACCATAAAATAACTACAGGTATTAATCTTGAATATCAGGATAATAATATTTCGGGGTGGGGCTTTTTAATTCCGGCTTATGACCGTTTTACTATTGGAGGCTTTGTTTACGATCAAGTAAAATTAAACGACAATCTTTATGTCGATGGCGGAATACGGTATGACTATGGATCAATAAAAACACAACCTTATTACGAGTGGTTTTATACTCCTGTAACTGATCAAAATGGAAATACTACTCAGCAGAAATTACAACGTGCCGAAAAAAGAAATTTATCCTTTAGTAGTTTCAGCGCTTCTGCAGGAATAAGTTATACGAAAGAAAGCACTTCTTATAAAATAAACTTTGGTAAAAGTTTTAGAATGCCATTGGCAAACGAGTTAGCATCTGATGGTGTAAACTACCATATGTATCGTTATGAAGAAGGTTCTTTAGACTTAGATCCGGAAAGTTCTTATCAAATAGATGCTGAATTTAAAACTACGTTTAACAACATGGACTTTCAAATAACTCCATTTGTCAATTATTTTGACAATTACATTTATTTAAGTCCTTCTTCAGAATATTATCAAACATTACAAAAATATCAGTATCAACAGAGTAAAGTATTCAGATATGGTGGTGAAATTCTGGCTCATTATAGACCCATAAATTCGATTACTTTGTCAGGTTCTATAGAATATGTTAAGGCGAAGCAATTAAGCGGACGAAAAAAGAACTTTACATTGCCGTTTTCACCACCTCTTACTGGAGTTGTATCTGTTGAATATAACTTAAAACCTTGGTCGTATTTTAAAGAAATGAATCTCTTTGCTAGCGGTAGATTTGCTTCTGATCAAAATGAAATTGTTCCGCCAGAAAAACCTACAAAAGGCTACTCTTTATTCAGTTTAGGTTTACGCACCAATGTGCTCGCTTTTTCAAAAACTAATCCACTTAAAATTCAAGGAAAAATAAACAATCTTTTTAATAGAAAAGCATTTGATCATACAAGTTTTTACAGGTTGATAGAGGTACCACAACCTGGAAGAAACTTTTCAATTACACTAATACAAACATTTTAAATTTTTATCATGAAAAACAATTTTAAAACACTAATTCTACTATTCTTAAGCACTGTCTTGGTTTCATGTAGCGATGATGAAACACCTCCAACATTCGATGAGAACATTAATGTTGAAAGGTTTACAGGTCTTGAGCTTGGTAATTCAGACTTCGTTCTTCCTCAATCGAATATTGATGTCCACACTGAATTCGATTATCAAGGTACAAGTAAGGTTACTAAAATTTACTTTAATGTACAGCCTCATAATGTTTCAACACCTCAAACAGGAGAAGTTGCTTGGGAATTAAAAGACCATTTAGTACCTGTTGATAATTATGAAGGGCAACTTAACCCTCATATTCACTATCACGTATATTTTGATGAAGAAAACAGATACGAGCCTTCTATCAGACCTGCAGAGGGAGTTTACAAATTCAAAATTACAGTTGAACATGAAGATGGGTCAAAAAGCGCTATTACGAAAGAGCTTCACATTATCAAAAAGTTCAAGAATATGGAAATCGGTGAAAACAATGTCGTAGCCTTAGGTACAGATGAACTGCATACAGAGTACCAATACATCTCTGGAAATAACACAGTAACTGAAATTAAATATCAATTATGGTTTAAAGAGTGGAGAGAAGGGCAAAACGTAGAAGTTGGAAAATGGGATAAAATAGAAACTATTTTACCTGCTAATTTATATGAAACCGTAAGAAACCCTGAAATTCACTATCACTATGATCTGATTCAAGGATCGCCAGTTGGTGGATACTGGCTAAACATTTATGTTAAAGAAAGTGGAGAAAGTGAAGCCGTGAAGCTGTCCGTACCATTTAAAATACAATAAAACAGTAAAAAAGAACTTGATGATATCAAGTTCTTTTTTTTATTTAATCTAAATTATATTTAAATTTGAAACTTATTACAATCAATGAAAACAATGAAAAAATTAGGACTACTACTTCTAATAACAATAATAACCACTGCTTGTAGTAGCAATGATGAAGAACCCGACACAACGAAACCAACAATTACTGTTCAATACCAAGGAGGTTTCCCACAATCTTGTGATGTTCTAGAAAAAGGGAATGAATATATACTAAAACTTAAAGTTGCAGATAATATATCGGTGGAAAAATACGCTGTTGATATTCATCATAACTTTGATCACCACACTCATGATGACCAAGGTGCTCAATGCGAATTAGACCCTATAAAAACACCTATAAATGCTTTTTTGTATAGAGAAAGTTTTACAATTTCCAATTCGCCTAAAGAATATGAAATTAATCAAAAAATCAATATTCCAAATGACGTAGACTCTGGAGACTATCATTGTTCAATATCAGTTATTGATGGTACAGGATGGCAAAGCAGAACATCTATTGATATAAAAATTCAATAATAACTTAACCCGTATAAGCCTTATGATTTTAACTAAAGACCTATCAAAAAATTATGGCGATTTTGCAGCCTTGCAAAATTTAAACTTGACTGTAAAGCAAGGAGAAATTCTTTGCTTACTTGGTGCCAATGGTGCAGGAAAATCTACTACGATTAATCTTTTATTAAACTTTATTACTCCAACCTCTGGTAAAGCTTATATAAATGGTTTAGATGTTACAGAAAACGCCACCAAAACAAAGTCTTTTCTAACTTATATTCCAGAAAACTTAATGCTATATCCTACTTTAACAGCAGTTGAAAACCTCGATTATTTTTTAGGTATCAGCGGTAAAAAGTTTTCTAAAACAGACTTGGAGTTATACTTGGAAGAAGCAGGGCTTCAGCATGAGGCTTTTCATAAAAGAGTTCAGTTTTTTTCCAAAGGTATGCGTCAAAAAGTAGGTATTGCCCTAGCTATAGCTAAAGAAGCAAAAGTATTATTACTTGATGAACCAACTTCCGGATTAGACCCAAAATCAAGCAACGAATTCGGTGAATTATTAAAAAAGATGAGAGCAGAAGGCGTTGCTATTCTAATGGCAACTCATGATATTTTTAGAGCGAAAGAAATAGGTACTCACATTGGAATTATGAAGCAAGGAACTTTAAGACATCATTTTCCTACGGAAGATATATCACTTCGCGAATTGGAAGAATTGTATTTAGATACTATGATCTTAAAAGAAACCGCCTTATGATACGTCATATAATTAAGAAAGAATTCAAAGAAACTTTTCGGGACGGTCGATTCAAAATAGCCTCTGTTATTATTTTAATTTTGGCGGTTTCAGCGTTATTTATTACATCTAATCAATATAAAACCGTTAATGATCAACACAAAGAAGCCGAGCAAAAAGAACGAGAATCATGGGAATCACAAGGAGAAAAAACTCCACATTCCGCTGCTCACTATGGAAACTACGTTTTTAAGCCCAAATCACCACTATCACTAATCGATCAAGGTGTAGATAAATACACCGGAATTTCAATATTTTTAGAGGCTCATAAAAGAAACGAAGCTCAATTTAGCAACGCTTCTGATCAAACAGCATTATCTCGCTTTGGAGAGCTAACCATAGATTTTATTCTTCTCTATATACTCCCACTAATTATAATCCTAATTGGATATAATAGTTTTACCAAAGAAATTGAAGGGAATACGTTTCAAATTTTAAAAAGTCAAGGAATTGTTGGATGGAAATTACTAATAGGAAAATGGCTCGCTACTTTAATTCCACCGATTGTTATTACTACTGTTTTGTTTTTGATTAGTGGTTTGTTATTAACCAATATTGATGATTTTTGTACTTTAAATTGGTCTGCTTTAGCTACTTTATACTTTACTTATTGCTTCTATTATATCATTTTTACCAATATTGTTTTACTAATTTCATCATTAGTTAAAAAGTCAGGTATTTCTTTAGTTGTCAATTTATTCTTTTGGGTGTTGGCCTGTTTTGTGGCCCCAAAAATAGCGAGCAATCTAGCGGAAAATCAATATCCATTCCCTACACATCAAGAATTTTCCAAAAGAATTGAAGAGGAAAACAAAAAAGGGCTTGATGGTCATAATCCTTGGAGTAAAGAAGCTAAAAAACTAGAAAAAGAAGTTCTAGAAAAGTATGGAGTGGACAGCTTGCATAAACTACCTTTTAATTTTAGCGCCTACAGAATGCAAAAAGGAGAAGAATACCAAGCTGCTGTATTTGCAAAGCATTACGATTATTTGAAAGAACAAGCTGAAAATCAACACAAAGTTTACAAAACCGCTTCGGTTATTTCTCCATTTTTACCTGCTCGATTCCTTTCAATGGCAATTGCTCAAACCGATTACACTAGTCATAGTGAGTTCGCGGAAGCCGCTGAGAATTATAGAATCGAAGCACAGCGTTTTTTAAATGGTACCGAAGAAAAAAATTCCAAGTATGGTGAGCGTTATGTAGCTTCTAATGACATTTGGTCTAAACTACCAGAATTTGAATACGAAAAAGCCTCTTTTTCATCGGTAATTCCAAATAACTCAGCATTATTTGTAATTCTTTTTCTTTGGTTTGGAGTTTCAAGTTTAGCATTATTATTAACCAATAAAAAATACTAAAGAATGTTTGTACACAATTTTAAATATGAATTAAAAACATTGCTAAGAAGTAAATGGTTAGTACTACTTTTTATAACAACATTTGTAATTATTTTCTTTTCTGGATATAACGGTCAACAAAAAGTATCAAGACGTGCCGCCGATATTGAGAAAATTAATAAAACTGTGAACGAAAAGGATCAAAAAATGTTGCAAGTTTTAGATTCCTTAGAAAAAGGATACGAAATGAACATAAGCTCATGGAGAAGTCCTCAAAGACCAATGACCATTGGATACTCATATCCACGAGTTGCTGCAATGCCTCCTAAACCATTAAGTTTTATTTCTCAAGGACAAAGTGATTTGTTTTCACATTATGTACAACCGAGAGCTTATGGAGATAGCTTCCTATTTAATTATTCTGAATTATCAAATCCTGTTCAACTTTTATTTGGAAGCTTTGATTTGGCATTTGTTATAATTTACATTATTCCTTTAATTGTAATAGCCTTTAGCTTTAACATATTTTCGGCAGAAAAAGAATACGGTTCTCTAAAATTAATTGCTTCTCAACCCATTTCAGTAATTAAATGGACATTTCAAAAAATAGGAATCCGTTATCTATGGATGGTTATCATTACACTTCTCATCTTAGTGATCACATTTGCTTTTAATAGTTTTGATTTTGCCCAACATACTTCTGGTTTCATTTCAATGTTTCTATTAATATTAGCCTATATTACTTTTTGGTTTTCAATTGTATTTTTAGTCAATATTTTCGTTAATAATTCAGCAAAGAATGCAGTTTCATTATTAGCAATATGGGTAGTAATTATCCTTATCATTCCTGCTACCATAAGTCAATTTGGAAATTCATTATATCCTGTTCCTTCCAGAACGAAATTAATAACGGAAGTACGTGAGTTTAAAGAAGAAGTTTCAAAAAAACAGGATAAAATTCTAGATAACTTTTTAAGAGACCATCCTGAGTATGCCGATAATGGAAAGGGAACTAATTATTCTTTCTGGCATAAATATTTGGCTTCGCAAGACATTATTGAAGATGAACTGGCTCCATTGGTTAAAACCTATGAAGAACAACTGAAAGAGCAGCAAAATTGGGTAAAAAAATGGCAATACTTCTCCCCTGCAATTATTGTTCAACAGGCTTTTAACTCTATTGCGGGAACCTCGACATTAGATTATCAAAGCTACAGACAACAGGTAAGTGTTTATGCAAAAGAATGGAGAAATTATTTCGTTCCAATGCTTTATAAAAATGAAAAGTTTTCTACTGAAAAATATGAAAACCTTCCTTTATTCAACTTTAACAGCCCTGAATCAGCATCTGTACCGAAAGCTTTAATTCCATTATTTATTTTTTCTATTGGAATTATAATGATTGGTGTATCAATATTTAAAAAGAAATTGAAAAAAGGTACAATTATCAATATGTAATCCTCTTTAAAAAACTTAAAAAAGAAAACACCTGCCAATCACATAGCAGGTGTTTTTTGTTTTTGTATAATTTATTAAACATTGCAGTTATCATCTTTACAATGTTTCTTGTTATGAAAGTGTAGCCCAATTAATAAAATTGATGGAAAATAAATAGCTTCTTCAAACAATGGTATAAAATGCAAATATTCGTTTAAAATAATTGCTAGTAGTACAATCCAAGTCAAATAAAGAGCAATTTTAATCCAAATTTTATTGGTAATTTTTGATGCCGAGTATACAGCATAAAATGAAATTAATAAAAACAATAAGTCGATTAACCTCCACCATATTGGGCTGGACTCGCAACATGTTACCGTACATGTTTTAGCTATAAAAATAAATGGTGTAGCAAGACAATGTACAAAACATAGGGATGAACTAATTATCCCGATGTTATTAGAGTCAATAGTAAGTTTCCTAATCATGATAATATATTAAAGCAACCAAGTTGCAAATATATTACTATTTTAAAAAAGAAACACTATCTATCTGTTCTTCTCTTCAATCCATTTACTCATAAATTTTGTTGCCTGTACGATTTTATAATTCAAGATACTTCCAATAAAATTGTCTTCTCGATCATTATTAAGATTTAGCAACCTATTTTCAATTTCTTTATTGAATTCACTCTCTAGCTTTTCTTTATTATATTTTAAATTTATAATGTCAATCCCCTTCTCTTGCTTCTCCTTCCATAACTCTTCATTAGTATAAAGCATAGTAGCTTTTTTTGCAAAATCGGCAATATCATTTTCTATAAATCCATTCCAAGATAAATCTCCTTTCATTCCCTCTGATCCTATTTCAGTTGTCACACTTGGAGTTCCTGCTAACATTGCGTCCGTTAGTTTACCTTTAATACCTGCTCCAAACATTAAAGGGGCAAGCATTACTCTGGCTTTTGCTATGGTTTCTAAAGCACAAACGGCGGCTCCCTTTACAATGAATCCTTCTTTATTATTAGTCATTTGTAAAATATGTTCAGGTGCATAGGCTCCATATATATGTAATTCAGCTTTGGGTAATTTCTTTCTAATCAATGGCCAAATAAACTTCTTTAACTGTACAACTGCATTAACATTTGGAGCATGTAAAAAGTTTCCAATAAAAACAAAATGATTTCTTTCATCGTAAGCAGGCCATTCTTTTCTGTGACTCTCCTCTATTCTATTTAATAGGAAAGGTAAATGGATATAGAGTTTTTTATTTATTTTAAAAAAATCTCTCAGTAACTGGACTTCATATTCCGAAATGATTAGCGATACATCACATCTAAGTATAGCTGCAATTTCTCTTTTTGCTAAATCCGAACTTAGCAATTGCGATAGTTTAAATTCTTTCTTCTTTTTAAAAGAATCATGACGTACTTTTCTTAAACTATGCAAATCTTCTGTATCAAGAACCTTTAAAGCATCTGGGCAATTCTCTGTTACCCGCCATCCAAATTGCTCTTCCATCATAAACCTATCAAACATTACAATGGTAGGACTCTCCTCTTTAATAAAAAGGTCAAAAGAAGAGGAATTCAATACGATTGTTTCTTCTTTTACTCCTATCTTTTTTAAGTCTATTGATCGTTCTGTTTTCTGAGCAGGACATGCAAAGGTAACGGTGTATCCTTTTTTTAAAAATATATTAATAAGTTGAAGCATTCTGCTCCCAGCGGCCGATGAGTTCGGTTCAACCCAAACATAACCAATTATAACAACATGTTTTTTCAATAACTATTCTCTTGAATTAGTTCGTAATCTTCTTGTGCTAATTTAGCCCACTCCATCAAGGTCTGTTTTTCCGAATCAGACAACCTCGCTTCTTTATGGGTTACTAAATACGACTTTAAAGGTACTTTGTTTTCTTTAACACCAAAATAAATTTCTTTCATGTGATGTTTCTTTTCTTTCGAAGAGTATTGTTCCCATATTGAAAAATCAAAATAACTTTTACCCTCTTTTATATGCTCCGCCATCCAAAAATTAATTGGAGTAATATTACTATACCATGGATATTTTGTTACAGCACTATGACAATCCAAGCATGCCTTTTTAATTATAACTTCCACATTAGGTGTTACTTTAGTTTCTTTCAAAAAGACCTTTAAGGTTTTATATTCTCCTAAGTTTTTTTCAGGACGAAATAATTGTGCTATCAAAAATATGGACAGTACAATTCCTGCGATTACTTTAAATCCCCTCATTTAATGTTTTCTATTGAGTTTTAAAAATAAAAATTCTTTGGAATTCTCAAAAATTAGAAAACTGTAAAATAGGCAATTACCTCCTTAAGAAAAACAATGTATTTATAGTTTTACTCTTTCTCTAGAATCACTTTGTATTCAGCTTGAGCAGCTTTTCCCCAATCTACTAAAGTTTTAATTTCTTCATCAGTTAATTTAGCATCTCCATGGGTAATTGTATATGATTTTAGAGGCATATGCTTCTCTTCAACCTCTTCATAAACCTCGTCCATTTTATGCTCTTTCTTTTTCAAGCTATAATTTGCCCAGTTCGAAAAATCAAGATGCTCCCTTCCTTCTTCAACATGGTGTGCCATCCAGTAGTTAACTGGAGTAATTTTACTATACCAAGGATACCTAGTTTTTGCACTATGACAATCAAAACATGCCTTTTTAAGAATCGTTTCAACTTCATCATTAGCTCTTGTTTCGGCCAAGAATCCCTTTACGCTTTCATAATCACCTAAATTTTGTTCAGGTTGAAAAAACTGTGCGACCAATAATCCTCCTAAGGCTACAATGCCTACTTTTTTCAGTATACTCATTTGTTTGTTTTTTGTGGTTACGTATTAAATCTTGAACCGTCAGGCTTAAAAAAATAACGTTTATTTTACAGTATTAATAACGATTTTAAACATGTCGGTTTTATTCTGTTTGTTTTTGCTGTCTAAAAATAGTAATTCTTTAGTATAAAGGTATAATATCACAAATAATCGTACATTTGTACTTCTTAAAAAAGAACTAAATAATTTAAGCTGCACGCTTTTAAAAAACGCATAAAAATGAAATACGATGTAATCGTTATTGGTTCTGGTCCTGGTGGATATATTTCTGCTATCAGAGCTGCTCAATTAGGATCTAAAGTTGCTATTATAGAAAAGTATTCAACTTTAGGTGGAACTTGTTTAAATGTTGGATGTATCCCTTCAAAAGCTTTATTAGATTCCTCTCATCATTATTATGATGCAGTTCATCATTTTGAGGAGCACGGTATTTCTGTTGAAAAACCTACTTTTGACTTTTCAAAAATGGTTGCTCGTAAAGCTTCTGTAGTTGAGCAAACTACTGGAGGTATAAAATATTTAATGGACAAGAACAATATTGAAGTATTCGAAGGTCTTGGTTCATTTGAAGACGCTACTCACGTTAAAATTACTAAAAACGACGGTTCTTCAGAAGTTATTGAAGGTACTAATATTATTATTGCTACTGGATCAAAACCATCTTCTTTACCATTTATTTCAATTGATAAAGAGCGTATCATTACTTCTACTGAGGCTTTAAAATTAAAAGAAGTTCCTAAACATTTATTAGTAATTGGTGGTGGTGTTATTGGACTTGAATTAGGTTCTGTATATAAAAGATTAGGTGCTGATGTAACCGTTATTGAATATGCACCTACGATTACTCCTACTATGGATAAGGATGTTTCTAAAGAATTAACCAAAGTATTAAAGAAGCAAGGAGTAAAATTCAACGTAAGTCATGGAGTTACTTCTGTTGAAAGAAAAGGTGATGAAGTAGTTGTTAAAGCTACCAACAAAAAAGGTGAAGAAGTTGAGTTCAACGGAGATTACTGTTTAGTAGCTGTTGGACGTCGTGCTTATACTGATGGTTTAGCTCTTGAAAAAGCAGGAGTAAAAGTATCTGAAAGAGGTCAAGTAGAAGTTAACGACCACTTACAAACTAATGTAAGCAATATTTATGCTATTGGTGATGTAGTAAGAGGTGCTATGTTAGCACATAAAGCTGAAGAAGAAGGTGTTGTTGTTGCTGAATACTTAGCTGGACAAAAACCTCATATTGATTACAACCTAATTCCTGGTATTGTTTACACTTGGCCAGAAGTTGCTGCCGTAGGTAAAACTGAGCAAGAATTAAAAGATGCTGGTATTGATTATAAAGCTGGTAAATTTTCAATGCGTGCTTTAGGTAGATCTCGTGCAAGTGGAGATTTAGACGGTTTTGTTAAAGTTTTGGCTGATAAAGCTACCGATGAAGTATTAGGAGTACATATTGTTGGAGCACGTGCTGCTGATTTAATTATGGAAATGGCCGTGGCAATGGAATTTAGAGCTTCTGCTGAAGATATTGCTAGAATATGTCATGGACACCCAACGTATTCTGAAGCGATTAAAGAAGCTGCAAAAGCTGCTTGGGATGGAAAACCTTTGAACGCTTAAAGTAAATAAGACTTTACAAGATATTTAGAGCGGCTTCGAAAATCGAAGTCGCTTTTTTATTTTGTATTTTTATCAAAACAAAAAGTATAAAACTTTAAAATTCACAAGGTTAGTACTATTTTTTTTCGATAATTTAATTTCAAATTAAAAACCCTCCTTACAATGAAATTCAAATTATTGAAACTATTTACTATAGTTCTCTATTCAAATATTTTATTTTCTCAAAGCTTTATTGAAAAGCAACTTCCTACTCCTGATAATTTAAGCTCTATATTTATAGGTCCACTAATTCGGTCTACAATTCATTACGGAGCAGTTCCCAATAACTTCAATGGTGACGTTATTCTTTTTAACCATGGCTATATCGATCTAAATCAACTTTTCTTTACTAATAACACATTTTATGAAGATGCCTTTAATGCTGGTTATCAAGTTGTTTTTGTGGCTACCACTCGAGGAGAAGGTATGTGGAAAAATGGTGAGTTATTAGCTGAATCAATTGATATGATATGTGACAAATACAATGTAAATGATCTTAACATTATTGCTCACAGTAACGGTGGAAAAGCTAGTGAAGTTGCCATGTATACGCACAATAAAAGTGACAAGGTAAAAAGAGTATTTGCTTTGGGTACTCCATATTGGGGCACTTATTTAGCCGATATTTCACAACAATGGTGGTTCAACTGGATATGGCGTCATACAGGTCTTAATGAGGGAAGTGCTACATCCACAACGTATTATTGTAGAGATGTTGTTCGTCCATATTTTGATAATCATCCAAATAACGAACCCAATAAGTTTTATGTTATTGGTGGCTCTGGTTTTGCCAGTGGACATACTATTTTAGCTCCTTTAATGTTTACCAGCGGCGCTATCTTATATACTAGAGAAGGAACTAATGATGGTGTTGCTTCCTATAATAGTACTTTGAGACCTAATGGTAACTTTTTATTTAATAAAAATGAGCTTAGACTTGATCATATCGACGTTGCTTTAGGTCAATATGTATGGAACTATATTGAACCAATCCTTGCTGGAAATTCATCTAGAAATACCTTAACAAGTAATAGTACCAATACAAACATATTTGAGGCATCAAGCGACTATCAAATAATTCATTCAGAAAACAGTTATGACCAATTGACCTTCGATAACGATAGCTCAAAAGGGCGATTGGTTGTTTTTCATCCCAGTAAAAAAGAAGTTTTTGACTTAAAATCTGATGTTTACCATATTTCTGAAAATGAATTTTGCGCAGAAAAAAGAAATGGTTTTAATAATCATGTAAGCTCATATGAAATTTCTTCTCTAAAAAGAAACATTTCTCTCTCTTCAAATTCAAAATATGTTGCTTACTTACATCAACCGAATGGTGCAAAAATGATTTATCAATATGACAAGCTATCAAAACTTGTCAGTATAAACTTTACAAATACAAGTACTGATGTTAATTCAACAAAAATTACTGCTGTAATATCAAAAGACACAGATCTTTTAGGTAATAAAGCGTCAAACAGCACTTTTATAAAAACATTTAGCTTTAATGAAAACGACGAAAGTTTCGTTTTAGATATTTCAAGTTTTGATGAAGGATCCTATAGTATATATGTTTCCGCAAATCATAAAAACTTTAAAAGAAATATTATATCAGGATTTACTATTGGTAAATTGGATATTTCTAAACTAGCAATAAAAACAAACACAACATCAACCAATGAATTAACTTTACGACTACAGAACACTTTGGTTGACCACTATTTGAACTTTAATCTTACTGGTTATAATAAGTTTAATACAGCTACTAATTATCGTCTTAATGTATTTAATTTAAATGGCCAGAAAGTAATGGAAAGAACAAAGAAAATTCGTTCTGGAAATTTTAAGATTAATGTTGAGGAATTACATTCAGGACTATATATCGTACAAGTAAATTTAAATGGAAAACTAAAAAGCTTTAAAATAATTAAAAACTAGGTTCAAGTTATTTTAAAGAGATTGACTATTAAAAAAACTAAGGTTTAAATGAACTTAAGATATAAATAGTAGAGTGTTTAGAATCACAATTAGTGTAAAAAAAGCCCGAGATTACTCTCGGGCTTTTAATTTATATGGTCTTTAACTCTTATATTTTATTGTTGAATACCGTAAAAATTACCTACGTTATCCTCAATATCAGAAGCTTTCTTAATAGCTTCAAAAATTTGGAATGATTTATTTCTACGCTCATTCGCCAATCTCTTTCTGTAAGTATCATAATTAGGTAAAGCCGTTGGTAACTCTTTAGATTCAACAGCAAAAGCAAATACTCCTCTATCTCCAACTACATTATTGAAAACTTCATTTTCTTTAGCACTTAGCATAGCTCCGATAACTTTTGGCTCGTATCCAACTCCTGCTAATGTAGGCGATTGTAAGTTTACTTTATTAATATTTCTAACTGTTTGTCCAGCGCTCTTCGCAATTTCTTCCAATGTAGATCCTGCCATTTTAGCTTCTAACATTTCAGCTTTCTTCTCTTTCACTAAAATAGGTCTAACTGTAGCCGTAGCTTTATCTACAGACATCAAACCTTTAGCTGTTTTGTTTGTTAAAACAACAACCGCATATCCTCCTTCAATATCAAAACGCTTGTAATCACCAACATTTACATCCTTTTCAAATGCCCAAGTTATAATTTCTCTTTCGCTACCTAAACCAGGAACATTTTCATCTAAAGCCTTTAAACCAACCGCTGGTAAAGATTTTAAATTCTTTTCTTTTAACGTTTCATCATAACTCTTTCCGTTTGCTATATCCTGAGCAAATAACTCAGCATCTTGGTAAATAGTATTTTCAGTTGCATCAGAAGCTACAATTTCTTTTCCAAAAGTAGCTAACCTTAATACAGGTTGAAAATTCTTTTGATCCTCAATTCTAATTACATGAAAACCGAAAACCGTTTTTACAACACCTAAATCATTCTTATTTCCCTTGAAAACGAAATCTCTAAATTCAGGCACCATTCTGTTATACCCGAACCAATCGTAAAAACCTCCTTTAGAAGCAGAACCTTTGTCTGAAGAAAAATCTTTTGCTAAATCAGCAAACTTAGAAGGAGTTTTCTTTACAGCAGCAATCAAACTATCCGCTAAAACCTTAGCTTCTTCTTCTGTTCTTGTAATAGATGGGTCGGCACTTGAAGCTCCAACAAAAGGAACTAAAATATGTCTTGCTTGAGCAGAATCAGGTAATTGAGTAACTTCTGTAATTTTTGATAATTTGAAGAAGTTAGCATCTTTATATGGTCCAAATACGTCTCCTTCTTTCCCTTCAAATAATTTATCAGCAATTACTTGAGGTACTTGAACTTTAAATTGAAACTTATCATCAAAAGAAACATCTGAATCATTTTCATTAAAAAACTCAACATAGTCTGTTGCATTCTTTAACCCTGTTAATTTAATTCCATTTTTTTCAGAATCTTCAATTAACCCAGCAACTGCTTGCTTGATTACTTCCTCATCTTCTGAAGTTGGTTTAATATCAAACTTTACAAATTTTACGTCTCTTGAAGCTTCCACTTCATAATTTGAAGCATGAGATTCAATATATTTTTTTACATCTCCTTTCGTTACTGTAACTAAACTATCAGCAATTAATGTATAAGGAGCGTAAACATACTTACCTGAAATTTTAGTATTTTCAGTAAGATACTTGTTTTCACCTTCTTTTAGAGAAGCTCCTAAACCAGATGTTACTAAATTATCATATGTAGTTTTCTGAAGATTACTTTTTAGAGATGTCATATATTGTTGCCATGCTCTCCACTCATCTCCATTAGCTTCTTTAATTGTTGCCAAAAACTCTGTGAATTTAGACTTGTCAAAAAGTCCTTCTGTTTGGAATCTTGGTTGATTTTGAACACCCGAAGACTCAATTAAAGCTTTCATGATATCCGCTTCACCAACAGTAATACCAGCATTTTCTAATTGAGTTTCATAAATTTTTTGACGTAACAAGCTATTCCAAACATTCTTTGCAGCTTGCATTTCAGAAACTCTTCCTCCTGAACTTTGCTTATATGCTTCTAAAGCATCAGCAAACTCCTGACGAGATATCGTTTCACCGTTCACGGATCCAATATCATTTACTTTGGTTGAGTTGAAAAAATCTGAAATAGTAGATGGGTCTAACACAAATGCAAATAGCGCCAAACCAACAACAAGTATCAAGAACATTGAGCGTTCTCTAATCTTCGATAAAATTGCCATACGTCATTTTATTTAATTAACAGGGGCGAAAATACAATTTCACATTTAATAATGCAACGTTTTTTTGGCTGTTTTAGAGTAGAGTTTGCTTAAAAAGAGCTTATTCCTCAGTTAATACTTCAAAACTGATTGTATCAATTTTAGAAGCACTGACCTTCAATATTTTAATTTGGAAATGTCCTATTATTAAAACCTCGTCTTTTTCAGGAATATTCTCTGTATGGTTAATAATGAATCCTCCTAAAGTTTCGTAAGCATCTTCTTCTGGAATATTCAAATCATATTCCTCATTTAAATAGTCAACATCAAGTCTTGCTGAAAAATGGTATTCTTTTTCATTAATTTGCTCCTCTAGTAATTCAATACTATCATGTTCATCTTCAATTTCTCCAAATAACTCTTCCACAATATCTTCCACTGTTATTATTCCTGAAGTACCTCCATATTCATCAACTACCACAGCAATGCTTCGTCGTTTTTTGATAAGTGAATTTAAAATATCATTACTAATCATTGACTCAGGAACAAATTCAACGGGTAATAAAATAGATTTAATACTTCTAGGTTTTTTAAATAACTCAAAGGCACTTACATACCCTAAAATCTCATCCAAAGAATTTTTATATACGATAATCTTAGAAAGTCCAGTTTCAATAAAAAGTTCTCGCAAATCCGCTACAGTACGATGAATATCAACTGCAATTATCTCAGTTCTAGGCACCATGATTTCTCTTGCTTTCACTTTATGAAACTCTAGAGCATTTTGGAAAATATGAATCTCTGAATCCACTTCTTCTTCATTACTACCTCCATCTAGTTGCTCAGAAATATAATTTCCTAATTCCTCTTTACTGAATTCTTTTTGCTCAGTATCTTCTTTTGTTTTAAACAATACACGAAGAAAAAAGTCTGAAATCTTACTAGTAATCCAAGTTGGGATAAAGAAAATATAATAAAAGAAATATGCCGGAATGGCAAATAACTTAAGTGTTTCGTTTGCATAAATTCTAAAAATTGCCTTTGGTAAAAACTCAGCCGTTATTAGAATTATTATGGTCGAAATTAATGTTTGTGATAGCAATTTTGCCTCTACTAACAAATAATTGATTATTGTATATTCAGAAGGTAAAAACATTTGAAACCAATCAATCAAAAGTTCACCCATAAAATAACTATAAATCACCAAGGCTACATTGTTACCTACAAGCATGGTGGTTATAAATCTTGATGATTTCTCTGTTATTGTTCTAAGAACCTTTGCTAAAAAACCTTCTCGTTTTTTTTCTAATTCAATATGAAGTTTGTTTGCAGACACAAACGCTATTTCCATTCCTGAAAAAAATGCGGAAAATAGCACAGAAACGAAAATAATAATAATTTCAAATTGCATTTGTAGGGTTAATTTTGCTTGTTTCTATCGATAACTTTTTTTCTAAAGCGTCTTTTAAATAAAAAAATTAGCGTGATAAATATAGCAAAACCAAACATTATTAATGCCTGTGGTAGGTCAGAATTTATTTTTAATATTCCTTCTACCAAAAAAATAACCGCTACAACTAAGTAACCATATTGTAAATATTTCCAAAGTGTATTCATTATAACTCTTCTTCTTTTGTTTCTATTTGACCAGTAATATCTTTAGCTATCCACTTTGTTAAATCCTGTTTAGATTCAAACCCATAGCCATTAATGGTATCTGTAGGATTGGTTAAGCGAAAACCATCCTCTGTAAAAAAGTATTTTTCTTTTTGATCCCAAAACAATTGATTTGTCTCAAGTTTCGACTTTTCATTATGGTTTATAATCACCACATTATCTCTAATCTCTGAAATACTCGTTTTGTTATACGTTAATGCATAATTTCCTGTAATGGTTACCGAATCTTTACCGTTGTTTTCGTAAGAAACGATTTTAATTCCGTCTGGAAACTCATTATATGGATGTTCTTTTCTATTTGTAAAATCATGCAATACAGGTGTAATTAACTTTGATGTTACTTTACCTGAATCTTTATAAACATGGTAAATATTTTTCCCAACAGCAATTGGTAAGTTTTTGTCTGCAAGAAAATCCTGCACCTCTTTCTTTGTATTCGTACATGAAAAAAACATTGCTACCAAACCAATGATAGCAATGTCTTTTATCAATATTTTTTTTCTATTTATCATATGTTATGGAACACGTACTGTTTCTCCAATCCAACATCCAATTCTATGAGATGAACCTGAAGCAACTCCTTTTTGGAAAATTAATTTCTTAGAAGGGATATTCGCTCTATAGCTTTTAATATATCTACCAGCTCCACAACCTGGATCAACTCTTTGTGCTTTTAAAGCTTTGTTTAAAGCCGCCACATAAACCATTCTTTTTTCAAATACATCGCTACCACAAGAGTTTGCACTCTTTTGATATAAACTTGCAATATATAAGTATGCTTTACCATAGTTAGGATTATACTTTAATGCCTCCAATGCCAAAGCTCTACCTCTACTTCCTCTTGCTCCTTGTGCCTCTCTTAACTTAAGTTGTGCTTTTTTGATAGGATCTGTTTCTAAATCGAAAGCCTTCTTTCTCATATCAGCAGCTCCCTTTTTATCTCCATTCTTTTCTAAAACACCAGCAACAAAGTTAAATGCATCTGCTGATTGTGTTGCATCTGCATAAGCTGAAGCCAATTTTTCAAATAAAGGATCTTCTTGACAACCTTTGTTATACATACGAGATACAGCTCTTCTTAACCAAATTCCATTCGTTTTATTAGCTTCAAAGTCTCTAGTATAAATTGGTATTAATCTTTCACAAGTAGCGATTTCAGAAATCTTACTATCTAAACCTCCTTCTACTTGACCTAAAGAACTAGAGTTTACCCTTGCCGCATTTAACTTTTTCTTCTCTTTTGAATCCAAAGTTCCAGCCTCTTCTTTTGGTACTAATACAGCCAATCTTTTACTGTAATCATCTAACTTTTCCTGCACTGATTCAACTGCTTCATCATAAGTGTCAAATACTTTTTGCGGATCAGAATCTTTATATTTTTCCACTACAAGCTCAAAATATCTTAAGATATTCTTTACTCCCATGTTTTTTGCTCCTAATTTAAAAGCTTTATCAAGAATACCGAATATTTCATCATTTGTACCTAACTTATTTTTGTACATATAGTTTGCATAATCTCCATGTACTCTAGCAGGGCTTTTCTTTGGAAAATGTGTTAATCTTCCCTCATATATTCTTTTAGCCAATCCGTGATCTCCAGTATTTTCGGCGATCCTTTCTCCTAACTTATAAATATTAACTGATAATGAGGGACAGTTCGTTAATAAATATTCGAGATTTGGTTTAGCCGCGTCATATTTTTTGTTAGTAACGTCTCCTTTAAATAGGTTATACTTTATATTGCACTCTTGACTTGCTTGCGCTTTCACCCCATTTACGGCTACAAACAAAAAGACTCCTGTCAGTAAATACGTAATTTTTTTCATCATTTATCAGTTTTATATTAATCTATCTTTCTTTTAATGAACCAATTTAAACTGTTTAGAGATAAACTCAACTTCATATTAAAATAGTTCTCTTTGACTAAATTATTATTAATAGTTCCTCTTTGTCCGTACTCAAACCCAAGATTTACATTTGATAATAATTTTGGCAATGGTAATCCGATTCCAATATTTATGCCAAAGTCGTCAATCGATGTTAAATTTTGTCCTGTTCCCAGTCCATCAACCAACACTCCTAACTTTTCAAAACGAACCCCCGCTCTATAAGTTACCCTATCCCAGTAACTAGATATAGAGTTAATTTTAGGAATATAATACCCTCCCATAGAAAGTTTTCTTCCACTTTCGTATTGATAACCGTTAGTTGCTGTATTAATTCCGTTAGATGTTGTTATTGCTTTTCTAAATTCTTGATTAATTCCAACGTACCACTTATCCGTTTTTCCTAAACCAACTCCAAAAGCTGCTTTATAAGGCATGGTAATATTTCCTGATATATTTCTTGTATACAATGTATCTCTACCTTGTTCAATTCCTGTATTACTCAATGTTAAAGAATATAATCTTTCAGAACCTGTGGCTGATAAATCACTTTCTAAAACAACGGTAGCTCCTGTATTGAATTTTAATTTGTTTTTTAGCTCTGTTTCGTATTGTGCTCCAAATTTAAACTGTCCTCCTCTAATATTCAACTCTTCTTCGTATTTTGTTCCAAGAGAGACGTTATTTTTTTGGTTAAAAATGTTATTTTCAATATTTCCGAAAATAAAACTAGCCTCTGCTCCAACAGAAAACCCTTTAAAAAGGTAGGCTCCAAAACCAGCATATAGTCTATTCGTTCCTCCACTTCCTGTAAACCTCGAAATCTCTAACAAATCATCTCCAGAGTAAGTACTGTTTAAAAGTCCATATCCAACCGATGAAAAAGGTTGTAATCCAACCGTAAGTCCCATCTTTTTTCCTAAAGGTAAACCTAAAGCGATATATCTTAGATTTGTCGATTTCCCTGAAGAAGAACCATTAGATTCTTTTAAGGTTAAAAAACTCAAACTTCCCCCGATAGCATATGTTGTTACTCTTAAATCAGCATTTGCCGCTGGGTTTGTAAAGTTTAAATGATAAGTATCTTTCATTGCAACTCCTATCCCTCCCATAGAAGATTGCTCTACTGTTAACTGGTCAAAATTTTCTCCAATTCCGAAGTAAGAATATGGTGATGCGCTATTACGCTGTGCTACTATTGTTGTTGTTCCTAATGTTAATATTCCTAATATAAACCTCTTAATCATCCGCTAAATTATAAATCAAAATAGTGTGTAATCCTTCCAAAATAAAATTCGGTTGGGCAAATATGACACTTTTTAATTGTTCTTCCAAGAATTTTGTATCGCCTCCTGTTAAAACAACTGTTAAATCTTTATATTCGCTTGTATATTGATTAATAAGTCCTTTTATTTCATTACATACCCCATTTATTACACCAGAATGAATTGAATCGTTGGTATTCGAACCAATAAATCCATCAATTTTACTTCTTTCTAGCAAAGGTAACTTCGATGTGTATGCGTTAAGAGCTTTGTATCGCATTTTTATTCCCGGAGAAATTGCTCCACCCAAATATTCTTTGTTTTTGCTAATAAACTCATAGGTTATGCAAGTACCCGCATCAATGACTAACACATTTTCATTTGGGTATTGATTCACTGCTGCCGCAGCTAAAGCAATTCTATCAACTCCTAAAGTTTTTGGTGTATCGTATTTATTCTTGAAAGGTACTTTTGTTTCCGAATTTAAAAATAATGGGGTTAATAATTTATCGATTTCGACTATTTCTTTATCTGTAAAACTGGCCACAGAAGAGATAATACTATGCTCAATGAAAAAATCTTGAAAAATTTTCTTTAAATTTTCAATTATTTTTTCCTTTTGAAAAATGAAAACCTCCACGATTTTACCGCTCTCAAAAACAGCTACTTTAACTCTCGTATTACCTACATCAATGATTAAATTCATCCCTATATTTTTAGAAAACTTCAAAATTACTACTCTTTTTTTATTTCTTTTCTTTTGGTAAATTAAAAAACGATTGTATATTTGCATCCGCTTAGCGAAAGTAGCTAACTGGTGCCTTAGCTCAGTTGGTAGAGCAAAGGACTGAAAATCCTTGTGTCCCTGGTTCGATTCCTGGAGGCACCACAAAAAATAAAGCTCGCATAAGTCTTGCGAGTTTTATTTTACCTTAAGCTACTTCGATTTGCAACTGGTGCCTTAGCTCAGTTGGTAGAGCAAAGGACTGAAAATCCTTGTGTCCCTGGTTCGATTCCTGGAGGCACCACCTAGAAAGCCTAAACAAATTTGTTTAGGCTTTTTTATTTGTAATACTATTCCTCCACTTTTCTGTTTTTCTAAATTTTTAAACAAGAGGTTTCATACCTATATTTGCATATGGCAAAATCTTTACTTTTTATTCCAGACATTTCTGGTTTTACCAATTTTGTTCAAAATACAGAAGTCGAACATAGTCAACATGTAATTGCTGAATTACTAGAAGTATTAATAGCAGCCAATACACAACAACTTTCCTTAGCCGAAATTGAAGGTGATGCTCTCTTCTTTTATAAAGAAAACGAAGTTCTATCTCAAGAAAAATTGTTGGCTCAAATCGAAACTATGTACACGGCGTTTTACGGGCATTTAAAAATAATGGAAAAAAATAGGATTTGCCCATGCATGGCTTGTTCTAGTGCCATTAATCTTCAACTCAAAATCGTTGCTCACATTGGCGATTTACAATTTTTAAAAGTTCAGAACAATAGAAAACCTTTTGGTGAACCAGTAATTCAAGTACATCGTTTACTAAAAAACACTATTGATAGTGATAACTATGCCTTAATCAGTAAAGAATTAGCCGAAGAAATAGACCTGTCACTTTCTTATAAAAGTTCTTTATTTCATTTTGAACAAGGAAATGACACCTATGATACCAAAAATATCGATTATATTTTCTCAGAAATTGATGCCAACAAACTCAAGCTAAAACCATTTTTAGAGGAAAGCCATATCGTGTTGAACAAGGCTCCGAATATGGTATTTGAAAGGGTTTTTAAAACAACCTCGAATCAACTTCTGGAAGTTATTACCAACTATAAGTATCGAAATCTCTGGAGCGAAGGTGTTGATGACATCGAATTTAACATCAATGAAGTTACCCGACTTGGAACTGAACACGCTTGCGTTATAGGAGGAAAACACCTGAACTTTAAAGTAGTAACAAAGAAAAACAAGCATAACGAACTTATTTACGGAGAACAAAGTATAGACTCACCATTATTCAAAGAGCTTTATCAATTCTTTAATATTACGACTATTTCTGATACAGAATCAAAGCTAGAAGTAGAGTTCTATTGGGAACCCAAGTCGTTTGTTAAAAAAATAATGATAGCTTTTTTCGCTAAAAAACTACTTATAAAAAACTTCACTGGATCATTAGACCGACTTGAAGAAGTTATTAAAAACCTAAAGAACCTAGAAACCAATTAACTGATTAAAAGCAAATTGAACTAACCACATCTCCTTTTTTTCCTAAAGTTACTTCCCCCTATACACACAGTAAAATCCCTTTTTCAACTTAAGACATTTTAACCATCTTGAAAACAGCGGTTTACCCCTAAAAGCAAAAAGAGATTAACTTGTTGATTTTCAGACTATTCATTGTAAACAGAAAAAGTGTATTGCCTCGAATTTTTCATGATAAACAGGTATAATTTTGAACCATAACTTTAAACCTGACATCATGAAAACTACTATTGCACATTTTAAGCACTTTCACCTTAAAAAGTATATAAGTATTCTCTTTATATTGACCTCACTTTTAGTCCAGTCTCAAAATTATAGTGGTTTACAAAACAAAGATCTTGTAAAAATTGATGATGTTGCAGGATTACTATCCGACATTGTTTCTGATTTTAAAGGTAAAATAGATGGCGTTACAGTGTTGTATGATAGTGAACGTTCTTTAAAAATAAAAGTAGCCTATTCAGGTACTGATAAAGGATATTTATTCGCCAGAGTTCTTAATAGAAATAAAAAATCACAAAGTTTAATACCGAAAATAGATTTAAAACTTGATGGAAAAACAAGTCCTCAAGAATTGGAGTTTCTAATGTCAGATTCGGCCCCAGAGAACACAGAACTATCATCAAGTTTCCTCGAAATTAAAATCTCTGAAAGCAAAAACGCTTTTATCAAAAAGACTTTTTTGTACAGTTTAAACAAAAACTGGAAAAAGGAAATTAGTCCAGAAAACCTTATTATTCCAGTCGTTTTAGAACCAATAGGTAGTGCAACAATTTTAAAGGAAACCCAACAAAAAATTATTCTTCCTACAAAAAAACCTGTCTTAAAATTCGATAAAACCAAACTTGTAAGTGCCAGACTTTATACTACTCCTGCCACTTCTTTAATTCGCACTACTCCAAGTACAAGTTCTACTTCTAGCTCAACCAATAACTTAGACGGAACTTGGGAAAACACCAATAAAAACACTAGAAGTATCACCAAAATTATTATTTCTAATAATGCTACGAAGATCAGAGTGTATGGTAAATGTCACCCAAATGATTGTGATTGGGGAACGAAAACACTAAGCTCAAATAGAAATAAAACTATATACAGAAGCACCTATGACACTAGCCTTGCAAAAACCTCATTTCGCATTCAATTCAAAAACAATCAATTAGAAGTATATCGAGTGAAAGATTACAAAGCTCGAAATAGGGCTACACTCAGAAGTACCGAAAAATTCACCAAAAAGAAAAGTCTATTTATAACAGGAGTTTACACTCCTATTCTATCAACTGGAACAACCTCATCTTCATCAACAACTGAAGAAAAGGAAGAAGACCTAAGTGCTCACGGACCTGACAACGAACCTATTTCTTTATGGGAAAATCTAGTCGCAGACAATGACTTCGAGTTTCCTTATGAAATTACCAATATTAGAATGGATATCTATCCAGATAAAAATAAAGCTTCGGGCATCTTCTATTATTTACCCAGCGCTTATCATTTAAGATGGAATACCGATGAAGGTTATAAGTTCAGAATCATTTATGGAACTTCAGGAAGTGTTGATTCCACAGGAGATGTTCGAATGACAGGAACACTGACTCCTGGAATTAGTTCAAAGGAAATATCTTTAATGAAATCTTTATTGAAAT
>NZ_CAZEQU010000034.1:0-155718 GCF_964513065.1 Tenacibaculum xiamenense | reverse complement strand
CCCCCCGCCATATCATTATCGGCAGGGCTGGCAGGACAATATGATATTCCTTCAGAAAAAATAAATGTAACTGTATCCTCTTCTATCAACAACCCTATCGATGTTTCTTGGGTTACGGACAACAACACCAAAGACGCGATGCAGGTGGCCCTAACACAAGGAATTGGTATTAATGGAGAAATGAGATTAGTACCCGATAGCGAAACAGTACCCGAGCAAATAATTCCAGTTCGTGTTACCATTGCAGATCCCAGAACCATAGGACGCTTTACATTACAACCCAATCAATGGCGTGGTGAAAACTGGGTAAATCAAACCGAGTTTCCAATTAAAATGAAGAAAATTCACGCACTCATCATCGAAAAACAAGGAAGTAAATCCATTCCTTTAATTTATTCATGGGATTTAAATGATACTGATGTTCCTTCGAAAGCCAGTGTAACCTTTAACGCTTCTAAAATGCCTAAATGGATTGAGACTAAAAACAAAACTGAACGTATTTGGATAGATTACAGCATTAATGAATGCACCACCTGTGTAAATACCATTATTGACAATCTTATCGATGGAACCATTAACAAGGAAAAAACCATCACTTTTGAAACTTTGAAAGTTATTGAAGCTACAAATGCCGCTTTCTTAAAAGTAAAAATCCGATCGATTCAAGCTGATCCTAAAAAGGAACGCTTGTTAGAGCTTCCTTCAGTAAGAGTTACTGAAGATATGACCGTATACTCAACAGGTCCCCTCTATTTATCTGATGAAGAAACACCGAATTTTGAATATCAGTTTACCTTAGCCATTAACGACGATGATGGAACCATTTATAAATCTACACAATGGATTCCTGGTAATGACATCGAAGTTTTTATCAATATGCAACAGATAAAATCTGCCATACCTGAATTAGAACAAAATTCTACAGAAGACTAACAAAAAACTAAAGCATTTCAATACATCATGTCATTTTTAAAAAACATATTGTTTTTAGCATTCCTTGTACCCAATATTCTGGTAGCACAACCACGATCAGAAAGCAAACAAGTAATTGAAAAACTAGTTATTTATCAAGATAGTAACAACAAACAAGTTTTCTACTATGCTCCTGAAGGACTCCATTTGGTAAAAGATAAAAACGGCAAACCTTCCTTTAAATTTATTCAGATGCGCTATACAGGAACAAAAGCAAGAGGAGATCAAGGAAAACATCGTTTTAGAAGTTTACTGCAATTTAAAGTAGCGCAATTACTCCCTGATAAAAAGAGGAAAGAAGCAATTATAGATTCACTGAACAATCGAGGCTATAAGGTTTCTAAGTTATCGCCGATTGCCCTGAGTAATATCAAAGCAATATTGGTGCATACTGCTGTTATAACCGATTCAACAAAGAATTACCAACATGGCTTTTTTGAAAACAACAACGTTAAAAACACTACTTGGAAAGAGCTTGACTTTACCTTAAGACTTAATAATGAAGATGCTCAAATTTTCTGGGACAACTTTCATGGAAACCAACCAACCATTAGCGTTAACTATTCATTCTTTGCCAAATTAAACACCAAAAAAGTAGATGATTTAACCGTTTCTGGAAGTGACGAATTCAAAGAAACTATGGAAGCTCATCTTGAGGAAAATGATTCTTCCAAAGTTCAATTAAAAGAGTCTATCATTAACGCGGATGCACTTTCCATCAATATTGATACAGATGAATGGCCTGAGCTGATCCAACAAATTGACATCAATGAACAAGTACCTCCAGATTATGCTGCCTTAGATATTTATTGCTTCGATTTTAATAATGAAATACGTCCTGATTTATATGCTAAGAGAATTGAGATTATTGCTACTGGTGTAGGTGGTAGAGATGTAAAGCTCAGAAAAACTTTTAAATACAACGAACCTGAAATCTATGCGCAAACTCTACAATTTATCAATGCGATTAAACTCAATGAACCTTACCGGTACCGCATTACCGAGATACTACATGACGGGAATTATAACAAATCCGAATGGAAAGAACGTACCACTTGGAATGAAATTCTTGACATCACCACAAAACCCAAAAACGAATAAAAATCAAACATCATGAAAACTTTAAAACGAACTAAAATACTTCACTTTTTCATTCTGTTTTTGTCCTTCCAATTATCTGCTACCGTTAAATACGACGAAGGAAGAGTTGAAATCGATGGAATTCAACTACTACAAGATAGCGAAGATGAAAATGCCTATTATTATTTAACCAGATTCGTTCGGCTTTCTCAAAAGGAAGATGGTTCTTACGAATTACTATGTGTAAAATATGTTGGTGAAAACGAAGCCTCAAGTGGTGGACTTTTCCATGCATTAGTTGAATTTTCTTTACCTCAAGATGTCATCGATGAAGTTGCTGCTAAACTAAAAACCAGAGTTGGTGAAAACGCTCGTATCGTCGGTCCTGTTCCTATGCAACAATACACCAAAGATGGTGATAAAGGTATTGGAAAATTTGATGTAGTATCATCAATATTAACAGATACGGAAGGAGATAACGCCTTTACGAGCAATGTAGTTACTTCGGGATTTGCTCCATTACTTCCCAATTCAAAAGCGGCAATCGCTGCAAAACTAAACCCAGCAGGTGCAACACTATTATGGGAATCATTATCTGGAAACACTTCCGACATCTCAGTATCTGTTCATGGATATTACGAAGCGGTGGTAAAAGGATACAATGCCATTATCACTGCAGAAGCAAGCACTATTTATGAACATTACAGCAAGTTGAGCAATTTTCAAGAAAAATTCACCAGAGAACAAATGCGTAAAATTAACGACGGGCTAATTCAAGACCAAATTATTAAAGTTGAAGTATTTGATCGTTCAGAAGGTTTAGGTATTGATAACAAAGCCATGGAAGGGATGTTGAACATTATTAATGAAAAAATTATTGAACTAATGTTTGATACCAAAATGGGCTGGGCTCAAAAACCAAAAACAGAAGTGGCTGTCGAATTAAATCAAATTAAAGGAAGACAGAAGCGCGGCTGGTTTAGCAATGTCTTCGGAGGAAAAGACAACACAGAATACTACTCAGACAATCAATATGTGATTAAACGTAGAAAAGACGTTCGCATGAACAAATTCTATTTAAACCTGAGTAAGACCACTACCATAAAAGTTCCTATTCACACCTCTGGAAATATTGGAGGGTTGTACGGAGCCATGCAAGATGATGACCGTTACTTTAGAGTGATAAACCTCGCTGACACCGATTTCCAAAAACGAACAGTTCATTTTCAAATAGATGGTGAATTCAGCGATGCTTTCAATGACATTCTAAATTCTGTATCTGTTTCTTTTAGAAAAGTATATGGTACAAGTGCCGATGATGCTACAGGAGACTTATTATTTACCGCCAAAGATCTTAAAGCTGGAAAGGACTTTAAACAATTGTTTTATCCAAGACTCGGTATCGAAAGTAGCGATTGGCTAGATTATGAATACAAAATTAGCTGGAATCTAAAAGGAGAAGACAAACCTATTCTCATTCCAAGAAACGCCGAGTTATGGAAAAAAGGAAATTCTTCTTTAACCACTTTATCTCCTCCTTTTAAAAAGAGATCTGTTGACATTGATGCGGATAGACCTTCATTCAAAGAGAGCGGTATTCGATCAGCAGTGATCCAGTTTTTCACTGTTCTAAATGGCAAAGCCATCCCTCATAAAACAAAGGTTATTAGAGAAAGTGATACTGAGAACACTTCAAAAGTAAATCTATTTTATGATGAAAAGGAACCTATTGCCTACCAAGTTGTTTGGTATCATAAAAAAGGGAAATACTCTGAAGATATCAAAGTACTAGACACTGATTACTTGTTCTTAATGACACCTACAACAGAAGATTTAAACGAATAATCTTATGAGAAAAATTGTCCTATTTCAAATCTTGTGCTGTTTTCTTTTTGTGAAGGCAGCGGCACAACAGGTGTACATTGATCAAGGCATACAGGTAAATGGCTTATGGTGTTTTCCAACTCATAATAACCCAAAACATTATTTGTATTTACCTACACGATCACGCTTGGCACTCGATGAGGAAAAACACCCCAAATTCTCATTTATGAGATATATCACAGAACGCCCTCAAACAGAAGCCTCTGCTAATAGCATTACAGAAGCTGGTGGAGGTGGTATTCTACATTTTTTAATACTATACGACACTCCAAAAGAACAAATTGAAGAAGCTGATTCACTTTTGAAAGAACGCTTGGAAGATGACACTGTAAAGATTAAAGGTCCAATTATTTTCGAATCAGGAAAATACGCTTTGGTTTCTTCTATTCTAAATGAAAACAACGAAACTACACAAAACGTAATCTCTATGGGACAAGCTCCTGTTATGGAAAACAGTAGAATTGCCTTATCCTTTGATGTTGATCCCTTACAATCAAAAATACTTTTGGAGAGCTTCAAAATGGACACTCCTGATATCTCTATTGTTTTTGATCTATCTTTTTCTGGACTCACGGAAGCTTATGATGCCACTCTTGAAATCGATTGGTCAGAAATTAAAAAAAGTAAAAGCTTTGGCGCTGGAGGAAATGTGTATTTCGTTGGAGCTCAAGTTGAATTAGGATTGGATGAATTATTCAAAGACAATCGTATAAAACTAACTACCAACGGTTCTGATGCTCGATTAGAAGGATTATTGAATACTGTTTACAACAAGCTTCTCGATTTAATGTTTAAACCTGTTGAACCTGAAGTTGTTCCTGAGGCACAGCAAGGTGGACTTATGGATGCAGTAACGGCACTTGTTGGTCAAAACGGACCATTATCAAGTGGGAACACTACTGGTTTTGGCTTAAATGCTTCTTTTCAATTAAAAGAATTACGTACCGAAGGAAAATCAAGATTACTTTTTAAAGGTCGCTCTACTGTTGACCGCCATCATTTTATCACCTTTAATATTGGCGATTTACACCAACGTTATGGTAATGATGAACGTTTTTTTAGAGATGTTCCTATTTGGGACCCAGCCTTTCAACAACGAGAAGTCTTTGTGGGAGTTGATGGAGATTTAGAAAAAGAGTTCGAAAATATGTTGAACAGTGTTACGCTTTCATTAAAAAAGCAACACGCCAATGGTAACGTTACCTTGGAAGAAGTTTTTATAAATAAAGAACGCTTCAAAAACTACGAAGGAAACTTATCAATGCGCTATTTAAACCAAGGAGATTCTATTCGAACCGATTGGTTGCAATACGAGTACAAAACCATATGGAAGTTTAAAGGTGGAGGTAGTTACGAATCTGATTGGACTCCCGAAAGCGGCGCTATGGTCAACCTTTATATTCCTTTTAAAAGGCGAAATATCTATCTAGAAGGAGATTTAGAAAAATTAAAAAGTGAATCTGTACGGGCTGTTTCTATAAAAGTGGATTATCCCTTCTTCAACAAAGAAAAAAAACACAGAATTACCATTCGTCCTAATGATAATTTAGAAGAAAAATTCTTCAACATCACACTTCCAAATACTGAAGAAGAAGTTAACTACACCATTACATGGTTTAGAGAAAATGAAGCACCATTAAGTAAGGCATCCAAGGATAAATACGGGCTCATCTTCATTGATGAGATACCTAAAGATGAATCACCAGAATCACCTTAACCAAACAATAAAAATAAACAGATGAAACCAATATTCTACATACTATGCTTCTCCTTAGCATTTCAAATAAATGCACAAGTAATATGTAAAGAGACGAAGACTCTTATTCAACTGAGAAATGGAAATACCGTTCATATTTACAAAGAGAGGAATTCAAAGAATAGTCCTATATACTACTATGTTCCTAACCAATTAAAACTAGTAAAGAAAAACGGAAAACCCGGGTATTCTTTTCTCGATTATAAAAATGCAAACAATAGTACAACTGACGGTGCAATTTTTCACATGCTTGTTACTTGGGGGCTTAATAAGAAAGAGTTGCAAGAGTTAAAGCTAAAAATCAAAAGTAAATATGGAGACAAAGCTTCATTAGCAGGTGCAGTTTATCTAGACAATATGCGATCTAGAATAAGCTTTAGTACTCACACGAATGTAGGAAAAATTCTATCACAATCTTTAAAGAGCAAAGGCGCTCCTCCAACACATGCCAGTGGAAAAATGGCACTTTCCTTTCGTTTCAAAAAGCACCAAGTAAATATTGTTAAGCAAGCTTTAAAAACACCTTCGAAATTGAAAGGCACGAATATGAGCATTAACTATACATACAAAACAAATACTTGTAAACAAGGATTGAGTGTTGCTCAAAATACCTCAACTGTATTAAAAGGAAAACTTCAAAACTGGTTTTAATGATGCGTATTTCAAGACATATAATACTTGCTATTCTTTTGGTTTCCTTTAGCATTTCTGTAAAAGCTAAAGACATATACCTAGTATACTACGCAACCATTAATGGTAAAAGTGGCCATGTTGGAATAGCTATTGATAATTATAAAATAGTTATTCGGGATAGCATTGTTGAAGGGCATACTACTTCAAAATATATTTCTATTCAAAACAATACGCTAACCTACTATGACTTATGGCCCGAAAAAGACGATTTTAATGCCTTAAACGTAGATAAAAACACAACAGGAATATACTACAAACTTCCAGCTGCTTCTTGGGAAAATTCTATAACCGTACAAAGTCTTCTCCAAAAAGGAATTCCGCATGAAGAACATTATCCCATCGATGGACTAATTCGGATCTCATCACCCCCTCAAAAAGATCAGCAACTAAAGAAAGCCATTGAAAAACTAATCAACAAAAATATTCCCTTTAATGTAAGAACTAACAACTGTGCCGATTTTGTAGAAGCAATCATTGAAATGCATTGCAATTGCAGTATTGAAGCAGAAGAATCAATAGTACTGAGAAAATCAACCACCCCGAATAGATTGTATCAGGAAGTATCTAAAATGGAAAATGTAACCATCCTAAAAGATGGTAGTGAAAAAGCAAAAGGCTCCTTTACAAAAGAGCGCTTGTTAAAAAGAAATAACACCAAACCATAATACATCTAACCCAAAAACAAAAACAGATGAAAACAATTATAACACATGTAAAAACAACTACATCCAAACGTATTTTTACCTGGATTGTATGCTCTTTTTTCCTGATACAAGGATTAGAAGCGCAAGTGATATTAGACTCACAAAACAAAGTAAATATTTCTCTTGATGATGGTGTAGAGATTACACTCTTTGGAAAAGCTAAAACTCGAAACAATCGTTTTTCAAGTGAATATTACTACTTACCTACCAACCTTCATTTATCAAAAAGAGAAGATGGAACTCCTGAATTTCTATTTCTAAAATATACTTCAGAAAATAGAGTTGATGCCGGAGGTGCGCAAGGTGCTTTAATGCATTTCTTAATGGAATGGGGATTGAGCTCCGAGCAAAAAGCCGAAGCTCAAGAAAAATTGAAAGAGAAGATTAAAGAACTCAATAAAAACAGAGGAAGTAAATACAGAGGTGTTAGAAATCCAGTTATTGTAGGTGCTGCTGATGTGACTGTTGAAGATGGAAAATCTTTCCGAATTATTTCATCTGTGCTTACCGATGAAGGTATTGCTAAGGTTGTAGCTTCAGGAAACGCTTCGCCAATCGAAGGAAATAAAATTGCAGTAGCAGCTAAACTTGATAAAACAGCAGCACAACTATTAGCTGCTACTTTCGAAGAAAATCGTTCTATAACCGATGTATCCATTGAACTAAGTTTTAAATACAACGTACTTTTCCCTGCAGTAGACGGTAAAATCGTTATCGATTGGAAGAAAATTGAAAAAACCTTCGAAAAGTTCGAGTCTAGGTATTCTCATAATGATAGAGATACCAAAAGCGGTTCAGACGATAGATATTCTTATTCAGAAGTAGATAGCATTTACAATGCAGTAGTAGAAAGTAAAGCGGTAGACTTTCAGA
The DNA here is from genome assembly GCF_964513065.1 of Tenacibaculum xiamenense. NCBI lineage: Bacteria > Pseudomonadati > Bacteroidota > Flavobacteriia > Flavobacteriales > Flavobacteriaceae > Tenacibaculum > Tenacibaculum xiamenense. The sequence goes on along the minus strand of NZ_CAZEQU010000034.1, from coordinate 147,756 downwards.
TAGATAAAAACACCACCGACGATGAAACCGCTGATAAAATCGTAGAAAGCTTTATGAATGTTTTTACAGAAGCCTTAACTGATAGAGATACTGATTCACGTCCTACCCCACCCTCTGAAGAGGAGAAAGCGCAAAACCCAAATGCTCGTTATGGATCAAGATACATTTACAACCGTACAAAAGCTGAAAAACGTTTTCAACGAGTTAGAGAAGTATATCACTTAAAATACAGAACAGCTGTTCCTAAGTACATGCCACTTACCGGAAACCTTGGATCTTGGTATGACGCCGTAAAGGACAATCCGAAATGTATTGGAAATATCAACCTCAACGACCCTTTCTTCGAGCATAGAGACATTAACTTAATACTTGATATTGAAGCAGAAAACATGTTTGGACAAGAGGTAAACTATGTTACGATTAATATTCGTAAAAAAAGGAATCAAGGGAATGATTTCGAAGATCAGGTTACCATTGACAGAAATTATTTAAAAGAAAAAGGGATTAGAGCTGCGTTGACCTATGCTCGTGGTGAAGACAAAAACCCAGAAACCTATCACTATAAAATGCAATGGAGCTTAAGAGGAGGTAAATTGTTTCCTGAAAATCCGGAATGGATAGTTGGCGACTGGGAAGGTGTTACGTTAGCCACTCCTATTACCCCTAGACTTATTGAACTTGAAGCGGATTTAGATGAATTGTCAAGTAATGATATTGTCAGAGTAACTGCTGCCATTCGCTATTACAAATTTGGTCAAGAAGTAGAAACAAACATTCCATTAACCGTTTCAAAAGAACAAGCTTTAATTCCATTAACCATTTTTACAGATAGAGATACAAAAGGCTATGCATATCGTTTGATTTACACGCATAAAAAAGAAGGTAAACTAGCCTTGCCTTGGGAAACAAAAATTAATGACAACTATATCTATGCCTCTGTACCTGAGGAATTCCAGGACACTGAATCTGAATTGGTTAAAGAAGCTAAAAAAGCCGGAAAAGAAGTAATTAACACCGTAAAAGATAGTGTTTTAGACAAATTTAAAGATTTAATAAAGGGAAATGATGAAAACAATTAAAAACATATTACAGATTATTGCACTCGTTTTCTTAGGAATAATACCTCTGAATGCGCAACAAGTAAACTTAGACAAAGTAGTTAAAGCAGGAGAACTTACCTTGTTTCAAGAATTAAAAAACCCAAGTACTTGGTATTATGTGATTGACAAACCTTCTATTGCCAAAGATGCTAATGGAAAACCTAAATTATCTTTTTTAAGATATGTTGATAATGTTCGTTCAGGAGCAAATGATTCAGAAGCTCGTGAAGGAAACGGAGGTGGAATTGTACATGCACTAGTAGAACTTGGGGTAACTCAAGAGCAAATCAAAGAAGCTCAAAACCAATTAAAAACTATTGTTCCTGGTGGAATTATTAAAGGTCCTGTAATTTATAAAGGAGGAACGATTACTTTGATTTCTTCTTTTGCCCAAGCAGATGGTGAACTCACAAAAAAAGTGTTAGGTATCGGAAAAGCTCCCATTTTAGATGGTCAACGTGCCGCTATTTCAATACAATTAACAAAACAAGGAGCAAAAATACTGTGGGAATCTTTTAAAACTCCAACTCCTGATTTAAGTGTTTCTTTTGAAATGACTTTAGATGGATATCGTTCTCCTAAAAAAGCAGTAATCGAAGCTAATTTCGAACAAATTTATAAGCATAAAACCTTCGAAGCTGGTGTTGCTGCACCGATTTTAGCTGCTGAAATTAAAATGGCCTATGACGACTTAGTTAAAAAAGGAGATATTAAGGTTACTCAAGTAGGAACTGATGAAAAGCTAGAAAAGATCATGGAAACCGCTTATAACAAGATTTTAAACATGATGTTTAATCCTGCTGGCGGTACTGGAACTCCTAACTTAGGTTCATTGGTATCGGGTGCAACAGGTTCAAATGGATCAAATAGTTTACTAACCAGAGCAACTACCATGTTAAATGCTGCAAGAACAGAAGCGAGAACTGAGAATGCACGAATCCGTAGAGAAAATCAACAGGCAATGGATCGTAACAATGGTACTAGTCGAAGTGGCTCTGGAACCTCGGGTAGCTCTACCTCTGGAACCTCATCTACTGCCTCATCTTCAAGCAGTACTGCAAGTACAACACGACCTGTAACGGCAAGAGCGGCAAGAACACCATCTTCACCTTCTAATCATTCAAGAACAACCAGACCGTCAGATCCTCCAACAAGAGAAACCAATAGACAACAGGAGGAAACTGTTCCTTCTTTTGCCGTGGCCCTGTCATTCCAAATGAAGGAAATAAGACAAAAGGGAATTTTTAAAATTGATTTAAATAAATATACCTCTGACAATATCACCTTACGTTTCGATAAAAACTTTGGAGATATTAAGTGTGACGATTGCTTTCATCAAGTAAATCTTGATGACGCATTATTTAAACAAAGAGAACTGGTTGCTTTTGTTGACGGAGCGAATGCAACAGACTTTGGAAGCTATATCAATTTTGTTACCATTTCTATGAAGAAGAAACATCAAAGCGGAACCGTTACCAACGATGAAGTAAGAATAGACCGCAATAACTTTAATAAGGAAGGAAATAATTTCAAACTACTGTATGGGTGGAAAGGAGATAATGATCGAAGCAAATGGCTAGATTATGAATACAAAACCTCATGGAGCTTCTTTGGTGGTCATTCAATTGAAAGTGAATGGTTAAAAAACGACAATGGTGCCCTTGCAGTTGCTCCACCTCTATTGAAAAAAACCATTGATATTGAAGCCGATCCAGAAATTATAAAAGAGAATAAAGTAAGAGCTATTGATGTAAAACTATTTTACAATATCGGTGATAAAGAGCAAACGAAAAACATTACTCTCATTCCTAGAAAAGAAGAATTTTCTAAGCAAGAAACCATTATTCTTCCAAAAAACAGTACGGATTATAGTTATGAAATTACATGGAATTTAAGAGGGAATAAAACACTGAATTCCGGTAAACAAAAAACATCTTCGAGTGTATTATTTGTAGATGAGCTTCCTGAAAATTAATAAAGTATATAAATATTGCTATAAGGTTGCCATTGAAATAGAGCGTCATTCCGAATTTATTTCGAAATCTCATCCAAAATGAGAAAACTAATAACGATGAGAACCTGAAACAAGTTCTGGTTGACACTAAATTTTAAGGTTATTTATTAAAATATAAAAGATAGAAAAATGAAAACTAAATATATAAAATTACAAGTGCTACTAATATTAGTTGGTCTGTTCAATATTAGTATGCAATCACAGAATAACAGATCTACCTTAAAAGATAAACTTCGATTTGTATATGTTGCCAATCCAAATAATTCAACTTCAGTTACCTTGGATAACACAGCCATTCACGGCGGAACAGAAACAGGTAGTTTTTGGAGAAACAACAATATGAGACGTGGTCAAGCTTTGGTAAGAGCATTGCTTAGAGATAATGCTAACGGAGGGGATAGAACTCTACAATATTTTGCAGCAAAAATTGTAAAGATCATTGACAAACCAATATTAGTTTATTTGTATGACGATGTAACCAATTCAATTACAACAGCCGCAAGAAATCAATGGGGTATGTGCCCTGACAACCCAGGTTCACCAAATGCAAAAGCATGGCCTTGTGCAAATAATCAATCTCTGGCTGATGATTTTGCACAAAATATTGCCAGATGTTTAGGTAATCCTGACCCCGGAAGAACCGACAACAATTGGGGTGGCTATATGCATATGGGTGCGCACCATATGAATGCAAATCAAGTGGCATGGACCAAAGGAACTTTTATCCACGAATTAGTGCATACCCAAGATATTTCTGATAATAGAATGCATATGTTTTGGGTTAATGGAAGTAATTTCAGGTATGGTTTAGACGGAACTCATTACGGTATCGAAGCAGTTCCTAACTTAGCTATGACCTACAAGGAAGGAATTGCCAATACCATTACCCTACTTTACGATAATGCTAAAGCAACTGAAATGTTTACGTGGTTTAAAGACAATGAAGCTCTTTTAGTTGAAATTAATCCAAATCCAACGAATACAGGACCTGGAAATGTGCATCGTTGTTTAGATGTTACACATCCGAGCCCTGACGCCTGGTTATATACGCAAATGAGAGCTGCTGGGCATAGAGAAGTTAGAACCGTTAACGTTCCTAGAGGTAGTACAAATCAATATGCAATATTCAGAATTAGAGATGTTGAACCCAAGTTCATCATCCACAACGAGTATATTTTAGCACTTATCTTCTCAGAATATGCCAGACATATTTCTTTAGGTCGATTTATTACGGCTTTAAAAAGGTCAAACAATCAATTATTTAGAGTATGTGCTAGTGGTATCGCCGTGTTATTTGAAAACATGTGTAATGAAGGAATTCCTGCAGGTGAAACTTTAGGTAGTCTATCGCAATCACAATCTGGAGTTACCATTAAAAAGTATTTACTCCCATTAGCATATGCCGATTATTTTACAGGCTATCGTTCACAAACAAAAGACGACTTTAAAGAAATTTTTGAAAATGCATTGCCTGAAGGTTGGATTGATTTATACTGGAATACTGGAAAAGACACCGTAAGAAATGCTGTACCATTAAATAGTATATCTCAAGGAAATTTAACAGATATAGCCATTGCTTTAGGTATCAATCAATCAGATTTGAATGAATAGTACGTTTTTTATTTGATCAAGAAACACTGTCATTTCGAAGGAGTGAAAAGACTGAGAAATCTAACAACACTAAAAAACCCGAACAATGACTCGTTCGGGTTTCTAATTTTAAAGAAAACAATAGCTATTATATATAGCTTCTTTGGAATTTATACTAAAAATTCAAATAAATTCGGTTTGTTATTTAAATACTCTCCATAGAAATTACGTTCCTTCATTCTATCAATTAATGGTTGTAAATCTTCAACTTTTTCGATTTCAACTCCAACTACAGCAGGTCCGTTTTCTCTACTCGTTTTTTTAGAATATTCAAAAAATGTGATATCATCATTCTTCCCTAGAACATCCATTACAAATTCTTTTAATGCTCCGGCTCTCTGAGGAAAGCGAATGATAAAATAATGCTTTAAGCCGTTAAACAACAAGGCTCTTTCCTTTATTTCGGCAGTTCGAGTAATATCATTATTACTTCCACTTACCACGCACACAACATTTTTACCTTTTATCTTATCTCGATAAAGTTCTAATGCTGCTAGCGTCAATGCTCCTGCAGGTTCCACTACAATCGCATCTTTATTATACATATCTAAAATCGTTTGACATACCTTCCCTTCAGGAACAGTTATCATCTCTGCTAGATTTTCTTTACAAATTTTATACGTAATATCTCCAACTTGTTGAACTGCCGCTCCATCAACAAACTTGTCAATATTATTTAATTTTAGATTTTCACCTTTTTCAAAGGCCGTTTTCATTGATGGAGCCCCCTCAGGTTCTACTCCGATAACCTTCGTTTCTGGTGAAAGTATTTTAAATACTGAAGAAAGACCAGAAGCTAAACCTCCGCCTCCAACAGGAACAAAAACATAATCAATAGGTTTTTCAGATTGTTCTATAATTTCCAAACCAACTGTTCCTTGCCCTTCAATAATTTTTTCATCATTAAAAGGATGAACAAAAGTTTTACCTAAACTATCACTTACATACCTTGCCGCATTGTAGGCATCGTCAAAAGTATCGCCTGATAACTGAATATCTACATATTCACCACCGAACATTCTGACTTGTTCTACTTTTTGTTTTGGTGTAGGTGTTGGCATGAATATCGTACCAAAAATTTTCATTTTGCTACAAGCCAAAGCAACACCCTGTGCATGATTTCCCGCACTGGCACAAACAATACCATTTGACAACTCTTCTTTAGAAAGAGAACTAATCTTATTATAGGCCCCTCTTATTTTATACGATCGAACTTGCTGTAAATCCTCACGTTTTAAAAAAACATTGGCATCATACTGATTAGAATAGGTATAATTTGATAACAAAGGTGTAACAGCTACCACCTTTTTCAAGGTGGTTGCTGCATTTTGTATATCTATTAATTTTGGATAATATGTTTTTGTTTCTATCTCCATTATTATGCTAAAACAGGCTCACTAGCCTCTGTTTTTACTATTTTCATTGCCGTCATTGCAGTACGTAAAACCTTTCCTGTTTGTTCAACAGAATGATTTCTTAGTGCATCATTAACAGCGATTAATTTTTGATTATCAACTTCATTTGAAGTACTAAAAGACTTTCCTATTACATCTGTTGAAACAGTTTTCATAAAGTCAGTTAACAAAGGTCTACATGCATGATCAAATAAATAACATCCATACTCAGCAGTGTCAGAAATAATTCGATTCATTTCGAATAACTTCTTTCTTGCGATAGTATTTGCAATTAATGGAGTTTCATGTAAAGACTCATAGTAAGCCGAAGCTTCAATGATTCCCGCCTCAGTCATAGTTTCGAATGCTAACTCAACACCAGCTCTTACAAAAGCAACCATTAAGGTACCATGATCAAAATATTCTTGCTCAGAAATTTCTTGACTTGTTGCAGCAGTCTTTTCAAAAGCAGTTTCACCTGTTGCTGCTCTCCATGTTAATAGATTTTTATCATCATTTGCCCAATCTTCCATCATGGTTTTTGAGAAATGACCAGACATAATATCATCCATATGTTTATGGAATAATGGACGCATAATATCTTTTAACTCTTCAGATAATTCAAAAGCTTTGATTTTTGCAGGATTTGATAATCGATCCATCATATTGGTGATTCCTCCATGCTTTAATGCTTCCGTTACAGTTTCCCAACCATATTGAATTAATTTTGAAGCATAAGCAGGTTCAATTCCTTCTTCAACCATTTTGTTGAATGATAAAATAGATCCTGTTTGCAATACTCCACAAAGAATAGTTTGCTCACCCATTAAATCAGACTTCACCTCTGCTACAAAAGAAGATTCTAAAACTCCAGCTCTGTGACCTCCTGTTGCATAAGCATAAGCTTTCGCCTCAGCCAACCCTTTTCCTTGAGGATCATTTTCAGGATGCACAGCAATTAATGTTGGTACTCCAAATCCTCTTTTATATTCTTCTCTAACTTCAGAACCGGGACACTTAGGCGCCACCATAATAACTGTTAAGTCTTTACGCACCTGCATTCCTTCTTCAACGATGTTAAATCCGTGAGAATATGCTAAAGTTGCTCCTTCCTTCATTAAAGGCATTACGGCACCTACTACTTGAGTATGTTGCTTATCTGGAGTTAAATTACACACTAAATCCGCTGTTGGGATTAACTCATCGTACGTTCCAACTTTGAATCCATTTTCAGTGGCGTTTTTATATGATTGACGTTTTTCTGTAATTGCTGATTCACGCAAAGCGTATGAAATATCTAAACCAGAATCACGCATGTTTAATCCTTGATTCAACCCTTGAGCTCCACACCCAACGATTACCACTTTAGCTCCTTCTAATGCTTTTATTCCATCCTCAAATTCAGCAGACTCCATGAATCTACATTTTCCTAATTGAGCCAATTGTTCTCTCAGTGATAATTGGTTAAAATAATTTTCCATTTTTAATTATAAAGTTTATGTTGTTTATTTTTTATTGCCAAGTTTTTAGCATTTGCGAAACTGGCATTGCTGTTTTAGTAATTGCTATTCTTCCTGATCTGACAAACTGCATGATTCCATGTTTATCTAATGTATGATACAGTTCCTCAAGCTCTTCTTTTGATCCAGATTTCTCCAAAACGAAAAAATCTTTATTAATATTAATGACTCTCGATTTACTATCGTTAATCACTTTTTGAATTTCATCATTATCAGTTAACAAATCTGTGCTTAATTTAAAAAGGCAAGACTCCTGGTAAATCGTTTCTTCATCTTTATGGTAATAAGCCTTGATTACTTCGACTTGTCTTTCAATTTGACCTAATATCTTTTTTACTTGATCTTCGGTAAGCTTCACCAATAAAGTAAATCTTGAAACACTTTTTATTTCCGATTTCGAAACATTAACACTTTCAATATTGATATGTCTTCTTTGAAATATTGAAGAAATTCTGTTTAACAATCCTACATTATTTTCTGTATAGATTGATATGGTATATGTTTGCTTATTTTCCATAATTATTCTAATCTTATATCTGAAACTGACGAACCTGTTGGTATCATAGGAAATACATTGTCTTCCTTTTCAACACATACTTCTAAAAAGTATGCCTCCTCTGACTGCATCATTTCTTGAACCGCTGACGCTAAATCTTCTCTTTTGGTTACTCGTGTAGCCGGTATGTGATATCCTTTTGCTATGGTGATAAAATCAGGATTTACCATTTCGGTAGAGGCATAACGCTTGTCAAAAAACAACTGCTGCCATTGACGTACCATTCCTAAAAACTCATTATTCAAAACCACGATTTTCACCGCTGCTTTCGTTTGTAAAATAGTTCCTAATTCTTGGATAGTCATTTGATATCCTCCATCACCAATAACAGCCACAACCTCTCTTTCTGGTGCTCCCATTTTTGCTCCAATAGCCGCTGGTAAAGCAAATCCCATAGTACCTAATCCTCCTGAAGTAATATTACTTTTTGATTGGTTGAACTCTGCATAACGACAGGCAAACATTTGATGCTGCCCTACATCAGAAACAATAACAGCATCTCCTCCAGAAGCATTATTTATTTCTTTCATTACCTCTCCCATGGTTAATCCATCTTTTTCTGGATATAACACATCTTTGATTACCTTGTCAAATTCTATGGCATCACGATCTCTAAACTCCTTCAACCACTCTTCATGAGAGTTTTCATTAATAAAAGGTAGTATTTGAGCTAAACTCTCCTTAGCATCCCCTAAAACCGCCACATCAGTTTTTACATTCTTATCAACCTCAGCAGGGTCTATTTCAAAATGAACAACCTTTGCTTGCTTTGCATACCTGCTCAAATCACCCGTTACACGATCATCGAAACGCATTCCTACAGCAATCAACACATCACATTCATTGGTTAATACATTCGGACCATAGTTACCGTGCATTCCAACCATACCTACATTTAACTCATGCGATGTTGGTAACGCAGATAATCCTAGTATTGTCCACGCAGAAGGTAAACCAGCTTTTTCAATAAAAGCCTTAAACTCAGCTTCTGCTTCTCCTAAAATAACTCCCTGTCCAAAAACTACCATTGGCTTTTTAGCCGCATTGATTAACTCGGCCGCAGCTTTTAATTGCTCGTCAAGTACTTTTGTTTTTGGAGTATAACTTCTTATTGAAGTACATTTTTCATACTCAAAATCAAATTCTTCAAATTGAGCATTTTTTGTAATATCTATTAAAACAGGTCCTGGTCGTCCTGACTTCGCTATATAGAAAGCTTTTGCCATAACTTCAGGAATCTCGCTAGCTTTTGTAATTTGATAATTCCATTTTGTTACTGGTGTTGAAATACCAACAATATCAGTTTCTTGAAACGCATCCGTTCCTAATAAATGCTCTGCTACTTGTCCTGTGATACAAACCATAGGAGTTGAATCGATTTGAGCATCTGCAATTCCAGTAATTAAATTTGTTGCTCCAGGTCCAGAAGTGGCAATTGCTACTCCTACTTTTCCAGAGACTCTAGCATATCCTTGAGCTGCATGTGTAGCTCCTTGCTCGTGACGGGTTAAAACATGATGAATTTTGTCTTGATACTTATAAAACTCATCATATACAGGCATGATCGCTCCTCCTGGATACCCATAAAGAACATCCACTCCTTCTGCCAACAAACATTTTATTACTGCCTCAGCACCGGTAATGGTTTCTTTTACCTTTACAGTATCTTGCATTTTTTCTTGTGTTTTTGTTGCCATTTTAATTTTAATTTTTGATAGCTTTCGTTTATTATTTATTTAGAATTCATCAGTAACACATCCCTTTGATGCTGACGATACTGTTTTCGCATACTTATACAGAACCCCTCTATTTACTTTCAATGGAGGCGCTTGCCAGTTCTTCCTTCTTTCTTCCAATTCCTCTTCCGAAACTTCTACATTGATTGTATTGGTTTCTGCATTTAAAGAAATTATATCTCCATCCTTAACTAAGGCAATAGTTCCTCCTTCTTGAGCTTCTGGTGTAATATGTCCTACAACGAAACCATGCGTTCCTCCTGAAAAACGTCCATCTGTAATTAATGCAACATCTTTCCCTAATCCAGCTCCCATAATAGCAGCCGTCGGTTTCAACATTTCTGGCATACCTGGTCCTCCTTTTGGTCCTTCATAACGAATTACAACTACATCTCCTTTTTCTACCTTACCATCTCTAATTCCGTCATTAGCCTCATATTCTCCTTCAAACACCTTTGCTTTCCCTTTAAAGAACAAACCTTCTTTACCAGTAATTTTGGCAACTGATCCTTCTTCAGCTAAGTTTCCATATAACATTCGTAAATGTCCTGTCTTTTTGATAGGAGATTCCACTGCTTTTATAACTTCCTGACCATCCATTAAACTTGGTACTTCAATCAAGTTTTCTGCTAATGTCTTTCCTGTTACCGTTAAACAATCACCGTGTAATAAGCCTTTTTCTAAAAGATATTTTAATACCGCTGGAATTCCTCCAACACGATGTACATCTTCCATTAAGAACTTACCACTAGGCTTTAAATCCGCCAAGAATGGTGTGTTATCTGAAATTCTCTGGAAATCTTCCAAGGTAAACTTCACGTTTGCCGCTTTCGCTATGGCTAAAAAGTGCAATACGGCATTGGTAGAACCTCCCATAACTGTAACCAATCGAACCGCATTTTCAAGCGATTTTTTAGTTACGATATCAGAAGGCTTTATATCTTTTTCTAATAAAACACGTAAAGCTTCACCTGCTCTTACGCTTTCTTGTTTTTTCTCATCACTAATTGCTGGATTCGAAGAGTTATATGGTAAACTCATTCCTAAAGCTTCAATAGCCGATGCCATGGTATTGGCAGTGTACATACCTCCACAAGCTCCAGCTCCAGGACAAGCTTTTTCTATAACACTTTGATATTGTTTATTATCGATTTTACCAGCTACTTTTTCTCCCCATGCTTCAAAAGCCGATACAACATCTAACTTTTTTCCGTCATGACAACCAGATTCAATCGTTCCTCCATATACTAAAACTGAAGGTCGGTTTAAACGTAGCATTGCCATTAATGCTCCTGGCATATTCTTATCACATCCAACAACAGTAACCAAACCATCATATGACATCGCTTGCACTACTGTTTCCATTGAATCGGCAATCACATCTCTTGAAGGTAAAGAAAAACGCATTCCTGGCGTTCCCATTGATATCCCATCCGAAACTCCAATAGTATTGAATATCAACCCTACTAAATCTTCATTTTGTGTTCCTTCTTTTACCAATTTTGCCAAGTCGTTTAAGTGCATATTACAAGGATTTCCTTCATACCCTGTACTTGCAATTCCGATAAACGGCTTTTGTAAATCTTCATTAGTTAACCCAATTGCATGCAACATGGCCTGTGCTGCTGGCTGGGTATCATCTTGAGTTACTCTTTTACTAAATTTATTTAGCTCCATTTGTTAGTTTGTTAAGCATTTTTCACGAAGCCCTAACACTTCCTGTTTGTATAGTTTCATTAATTTATGTCCGTGAGATTGTTCCCATTCTAAAGGGAATTCGTATTCATCTATTGATTGTAAGCCAACTACTTCTGCAGCTGTCCCGGTAAAAAATGCGCTATCAGCTTGTTTAAGTTCGTCTAATGTAAAATGCTTTTCGTGCACAGGAATTCCTTCCTCTTTACATAATTCGATAATCGTTGATCTTGTTATACCTGCCATGATATGACCTCTAGGTGGTGTGTACAAAACCCCTGTTCTTTCCATGAATATATTCGCGCCTGAACACTCGGCTACATTGTTATTCATATCTAAAAGTAATGCTTCATCAAAACCAGCTTTTTTCACCTCGTTACTAGCCAATATCGAATTGATATAATGTCCAGTAACCTTGGCTTCTACAAAACATGATTTAGGATTTGGACGCTGAAATCTAGAAGTTTTAACTCTCAAAAGCTTATCTCCCATCAACTTTCCCCATTCCCAGCACTGTATTATTAAATCGGAACCCTTTGCAGAAAAAACTCCCATATTTTCTCCTGTTAGAACAATAGGTCTTATGTAAGCATCTGAAAAATTATTTCTTTTAAGTAATTCGTAAGTAATTTCAGTTAATTCATTTACAGTGTACTCGAAATCAATATCCATGACTTCTACCCCAAACTTTAAACGCTCATAATGCTCCTTAGATTTAAAAATTTTTGTTCCTTCCGGAGTACCATAAGAGCGGATACCTTCAAACACCCCATTACCGTAGTGTAATGTTTGTCCATAAGCACTTGTTGAAGCTTCTTTCGCTTTAACAAATTCCCCATTGTAAAAAATTACAGATTCCTCGTTGTAATACATCTTTTACCTTTTTTATTTTTCGAAATTATTTTAATGTTTTATTGTTTTTCTTCTATAGATTCGAAATAAATGATTCTCAATTCTTATATTTTTAACATAAATGATTGTTTTTCAGCATTTTACAATTCAACCATCCATGACAGTCATATGTCAAAAAAAAGCCTGCATCAGTTCATTGATACAGGCCTCTTTTACAACATAATAGCTATCTGCATCAACTCGGTGGTGAGTTAATAATGACGATAATGACAATAACTAAGATGTTTAAAAATTGATTCATTTGAATTCTAACTAAAAAAGGCTTCCAAATTGGAAGCCTTTATTTTTTATTTTAATTATAAATATTACTTCCTTTACCCTTGCGAAATAATCACAACGACAATAATAATAGAAATAATATTTAATACTTGTTTACTCATTCTGTTGGCAAATATTTAATTTTTTTCTCATTCTCACAAATTATTTTCATTTTTTATTGTTTACCCCTTCTTTTTAAACACTCTTATAACCTACTATAAATGTTTAACTTAAAAAAAACACAATTTATATTTGTTTTTTAAAATTAATTTATAGATTTGTCCCGTTATGCAAACAAATAGAATATACAATATCATACCCAGTTTGTTAGTGCGGTGTTAATACCGACACTAGTTACTTCGCTTTTGTGAACTGAGTTTTTGTATCATTTTATTTTCAAGTTTTGGAATCAACCATTTATTTTTTTACTGACGTTAAGCAAGTTATCATATTAGATAACTTAATAGCTCGTGCTTCTTTTCCTATCCGACCTCGCCCGTAAGGGTGATACTTATTTTCTGGAGCTCAGGTGAGTCCGGCTCTTCTCTTAAAACTCAGAATCAATTTAACCAATACGTAAGAACAAATAGTTTTCACTAAATATTGTACAATGAAAATTGTTATTACAAATGCATCACATAGCTCATACGCTTCCATTATTTGTAGCACTATTGAGCAGGCCGCCGAAAAAAGAGGAACTGGTATTGCCAAGCGAGATCCGAATTATGTTATTTCTAAGATAGAACAAAGTAATGCCGTAATTGCTTTGGATGGAGACAAATTTGCTGGATTTTGCTATATCGAATCATGGGAACATGGAAAGTTTGTTGCGAATTCTGGTCTGATCGTTCATCCTGATTACAGAGGAATTGGGCTAGCAAAAAAGATTAAAAAACACATTTTCGATTTATCTAGAACTAAGTTTCCAGAGGCTAAAATTTTCAGTATTACAACAGGCTTACCTGTAATTAAAATGAACAGCGACCTAGGATACAAACCTGTAACCTTTAGCGAACTTACAGAAGATGAATCTTTTTGGAAGGGTTGCCAAACTTGCATAAACTACGATGTTTTACAAAGAACCGATAGAAAAATGTGTTTGTGCACTGGTATGTTATATGATCCAAAGAGTGAGGTATCAAAGAAGAGAAAGATTAAAGAGAAAGTTTTTCAAAGACTGAAGAGAATTAAAGAGGGGATGTACTTAAAAAAAGAGAAAAAATCGAAAGGTTCCAACAAAAAGAATAATCAAAAAAACTCAAAACAGACCTATAGAAGCATTTTCTCATAAGCAATCAGCTTGCTATAAACACAAAGTTTAAATGCATTCTACAATATTAAAATATTAAAAAAATGGAAAAATTAGTTATTGCATATAGCGGAGGTTTAGACACATCATATTGTGCCGTTAGTCTTGCAAAACAAGGATATGAAGTTCATGCCGTGAGCGTGAATACAGGAGGGTTTTCTTCAGAAGAAATCAAAAATATCGAAGAAAATGCCTATACAATGGGAGTTACAACTTACAAAAACATTGACGCAGTTAACGACTTTTATGAAAAAGTAGTTAAGTATTTAGTTTTTGGAAATGTATTAAAAAACAACACCTACCCACTTTCAGTAAGTGCTGAAAGAATTATTCAAGCTATTGAAATTATTACCTATGCAAAAAGCATTGGCGCAAAATATATTGCTCATGGAAGTACAGGTGCTGGGAACGATCAAGTAAGATTCGATATGATTTTTCAGACAATTGCTCCAGAAATTGAAATTATAACTCCAATTAGAGATTTAAAACTTTCAAGACAAGAAGAAATTGATTATTTAAAGGCTAATGGTGTTGATCTTTCATGGGAAAAAGCCAAATACTCTGTTAATAAAGGGCTTTGGGGAACAAGTGTTGGTGGTGAAGAAACATTAACTTCTGAAAAACCTTTACCTGAACACGCTTACCCTTCTCAACTCAAAAAAACGGAACCTGAAACGATAAAGTTAAGTTTTAGCAAAGGTGAAATTACGGCAATCAACGGTTTTAAAAATGATCCTGTAACTAATATTGAAACACTGAATTCTCTTGCTTCAGCATATGGTATCGGAAGAGACATTCATGTGGGTGATACTATTGTTGGTATAAAAGGTAGAGTTGGTTTTGAAGCGGCTGCGGCCTTAATAACGATCAAAGCACATCATCTACTTGAAAAACACACCTTAACCAAATGGCAAATGCAACACAAGGAATATTTAGCAAGTTTCTATGGAATGCATTTGCATGAAGGCTTGTATTTAGATCCCGTAATGAGAGATATAGAGTCTTTCCTAGAAAGTAGTCAATCAAAAGTAACGGGAGACGTGTTCATTACTTTAAAACCATACCATTTTACCCTAGATGGTATTCAATCTCCTCATGACTTAATGAATGCTAAATTCGGAAGTTATGGTGAAATGAATAAAGGTTGGACCGCAGAGGAAGCCAAAGGTTTTATCAAACTATTAGGAAATCAAAACAAAATATACCAACAGGTAAATCAATAGATAGCAATTATCAGTGATCAATTATCAATGATCAGTTAATAATTCGAAATCAGAATTAACAAAACAACATGATACAAGTAGGAATCATAGGAGGCGCTGGTTACACAGCAGGGGAATTAATTAGATTGTTATTACAACATCCAAATGCAGCTATCAATTTCGTATACAGTACGTCAAATGCAGGTAATAAAGTTTCGCATATACATCAAGATTTAGAAGGAAGTACTGAACTAAAGTTCACTCAAGAAGTGAATGAGAATATCGATGTATTGTTTTTATGTCTCGGACATGGAAACTCTAAAAAGTTTTTAGACAACAACAGTTTTTCAGCAAAAACTAAAATTATTGATTTAGGAAATGATTTCAGGTTAACACAAGACCATGTATATGAAGGTAAAAAGTTTGTTTACGGTTTGCCAGAATTCCAGAAAGAAACTATTCAAAAGAGTAATTATATTGCAAATCCAGGGTGTTTTGCTACCGCAATTCAATTGGCTCTTTTGCCTTTAGCCAATAGTGAAAAATTAGGTAATGACATCCATATTAATGCAGTTACTGGGGCTACGGGAGCGGGAACGTCTTTATCGGCAACCACTCATTTCACATGGAGAGATAATAATTTCTCATATTACAAGCCTTTTACGCATCAGCATTTGGGAGAAATTAACCAAACGGTAAAAGAATTACAATCAGATTTTGACTCGGATATTCTGTTTTTACCTAACAGAGGGAATTTTTCGAGAGGAATATTCGCTTCGTTGTACACAAACTTTGATGGAACAATTGAAGAAGCGAAAGAACTTTACACTTCTTTTTATCAGGATGATCCATTTACGCATGTTTCAAATGCTCCAATTCATTTAAAGCAAGTAGTAAATACCAACAAGTGTTTAATCCATGTGCATAAGCACAATAACAAGCTTTTAATTACAAGTATTATTGACAATCTATTAAAAGGAGCGTCTGGTCAAGCGGTTCAAAATATGAATCTATTATTTGATCTTCCTGAGGAAACTGGACTGCAATTAAAAGCCAATTATTTTTAAATCTATTCAAGGATTTTAAAACAAAACATTAAATAAACTAAAAATACACTCAAGTGAAAATAGCCATTATAGGAACGGGAAATTTAGGAAAATCAATAGCAAAAGGATTGATTACGAATAATGCGTTTGAGAGTCTTTATTTAACAAAAAGAAATTTAGAAGAACTCCAAGAATTTAGTGACATTAAGAATGTTTTCTTGGGTACAGATAACTTGGAAGCAGTAAAAAATTCAGAAGTATTAATCTTTGCTGTTCAACCAAGACATTTTGAAAAAATATTACAAGATATTCAACCAATACTAACAAAAAAACATGTAATTATTTCTACTATCACAGGATTTTCAATCCAGAAAATAGAGGACACTATTGGTGAGAAGAACAACATCCTTAGAGCCATGCCGAACACAGCAATTGCTGTAGGTAAATCTATGACTTGTATTTGTAGTAATTCACATGCCAATGGACATGTAAAAATAGCTACTTCAATTTTTAATGTTTTGGGGAATACTTTGGTTATCCCTGAAAACCAAATGCAAGCAGCAACTGTAGTTTGCGCTAGTGGAATCGCTTTTTGGATGCGTTTGATACGGGCCACCACACAAGCCGCAATACAACTTGGTTTTGACGCGAAAGAAGCTCAAGAATTAGCCATGTTTACTAGCGAAGGTGCAGCCAATCTTTTAATTACTTCTGGAAATCATCCAGAAGAAGAAATAGACAAAGTTACCACTCCTAAAGGTTGCACTATTGAAGGCTTAAATGAAATGGAACACAAAGGATTAAGCGCTGCTTTAATTCAAGGAATGGTAGCATCATTCAACAAAATTAACACGATAAAAAAAGAACAAATATGAGTTTGTTTAATGTATACCCTCTTTTCGATGTAACTCCTGTAAAAGGGAAAGATGTATTTGTTTACGATACGAACAATACTAAATATTTAGATTTATACGGAGGTCATGCCGTTATTTCAATTGGTCATGCCCATCCTACTTATACAAAAGCCATCACGGATCAGGTAAATACCCTTGGATTTTATAGTAACTCTATTCAAAATCCATTACAAGTAGAACTTGCCAAGCAAATTACTTCGATCTCTAATTGCGAAGATTACCATTTATTCTTGTGTAACTCTGGAGCTGAAGCTAATGAAAATGCTTTGAAATTAGCTTCTTTTCACACAAATAAAAAGAAAGTAATCGCGTTTAAAAATTCATTTCACGGTAGAACTTCAGCTGCTGTGGCGGCAACAGATAATCCTAAAATTGTAGCTCCAATCAATGCGCAACAAGAAGTAATCTTTTTAGAGTTTGAAGATTTAGTGGGAGTAGAAAAAGCTTTACAAAACAACGATGTTTGTGCGGTAATTATTGAAACTATTCAGGGAGTTGGTGGTTTGGACGAGGCTTCCACTAACTTTTATCAAGGATTAGAGAGATTGTGTAACGAATACAATACTTTGTTAATTGCAGATGAAATTCAATCAGGTTTTGGAAGAACTGGAGATTTCTTTGCTTTCCAAAAGCACGGTATTACTCCTGACATTATTTCTATGGCAAAAGGAATGGGGAACGGGTTTCCTATTGGAGGTATTTTAATCCACCCAAAAATTAAGGCTTCATTTGGTCTTTTAGGTACTACTTTCGGAGGAAACCACTTAGCCTGTGCGGCCTCTTTAGCCGTTATCAAAGTTTTACAAGAAGAAGACTTAATGAAGAATGTAAAAGAGATTTCAACCTATTTTACACAAAAGCTTAAGGAAATTCCTGAGGTGATTACAATAAAAGGAAGAGGTTTAATGTTGGGGATAGAATTTTCACAACCAATAGCATCATTAAGAAAATCAATGCTATTTGATCAGCATATTTTTACAGGAAGCGCTAAAAACCCGAATTTATTAAGATTACTTCCTTCTTTAACGCTAAAGAAAGAACATGTGGATACCTTTATTAGTGCCCTGAAAGAAGTTTTGAGTATGAATCAAAAAATTGCAACAGCGAACTAACCGTTTTGTAATGACAAAAATTGAACAATTATGCAACATTATACTAGCTTAAACGACATTCAAGACCTTAGCGCAATAATTGAAAAAGCTATTCAGTTAAAAAAGAACCCCTTTCAATACAATGATATAGGAAAAAATAAAACCTTAATCATGCTCTTTTTTAATGCCAGTTTGCGTACCAGATTAAGTACCGAAAGAGCCGCAAAAAACTTGGGGATGGAAGTAAGTGTTCTAAATATTTCAAATGCGTGGAATATGGAATTCGAAGATGGTACCGTTATGAACTTAAACACTTCAGAACATATTAAAGAAGCGGCAGAAGTAGTATCGCAATATGGTGATATTATTGCAGTAAGAGCTTTTCCAACATTAACAGATAAAGCCAAAGATACTTCTGAGCTAATTATCAATAGTTTTAAAAAATATGCAACTGTTCCTATTGTTAATATGGAAAGTGCTACAGACCATCCTTTACAAGCTCTGGCTGATGGAATTACCTTAGAAGAGCAAAAATCCGAGAAAAAGCCAAAAGTAGTATTGTCATGGGCACCGCACCCAAAAGCACTGCCACATTCAGTAGCCAACGGTTTTGTTCACTTAATGAATAAAATGGATGTCAACTTTGTAATTACACATCCCTCGGGGTATGAACTAGATCCTAACATTACCAAAAATGCTCAGGTTGTATACAATCAAGAAGAAGCCTTTAAAGATGCCGACTTTGTATACACGAAAAACTGGAGCTCTTTTTCTGATTACGGTAAAGTTCTACAAAGCGACGCTGACTGGATGATTACTCAAAAAAAATTGGGAAAAGCCAAATTTATGCACTGCCTACCTATCCGTAGAAATGTTGTTGCTGAAGATGCTGTTTTAGATGGAAACAATTCATTAGTCATTGAACAGGCCAACAACAGAACTTATGCGGCCCAGGTAGTATTAAAAGAATTATTAACTCAGTTGAAGTAAATTGTAAATTTTGAGTGTTGTATGGTTAAGCCCTCAACTTAAAATTCAAAATTTTAAATTAAAAACTTAAAAAATAAAGAGTGGAAACAATAAAGATTGTAAAAATAGGTGGAAACATCATTAATAATAAAGAAGCACTCGATAGCTTTATAGCGAACTTCTCTAAAATTACTGGTCCTAAAATACTAGTTCATGGCGGTGGAAAACTAGCTTCTGAACTTGCAAAAAAAATGGAGGTTCCTGTAAAAATGATTGATGGTAGAAGAGTTACAGACGAAGCTACACTTGATATTATTACAATGGTTTATGCCGGAAAAATCAATAAAAATATTGTAGCTCAATTACAAGCCAATAAGGTAAATGCTTTAGGTTTTACAGGTGCTGATGCCCAAACTATTGTTTCGGTGAAAAGACCTTCAAAACCTATTGATTTCGGTTATGCCGGTGACATTGTAAAAGTAAACACCTCAACTTTAGAATTATTGTTAAACAATGGCATCACCCCTGTGTTTTGTGCAATAACTCACGATACTGAAGGAAATTTACTGAATACAAATGCTGATACCATCGCTTCAGAATTAGCCATTGCTTTCGGACAAAACTATAGTACAGAATTGTATTATTGTTTTGAGAAGGATGGCGTTTTAAGAAATGTTGATAACCCTGATTCTGTTATTGAGGAAATCGACTTAAACACCTATCAAGAATTAAAAAATGAACAAGTGATTTTTGAAGGAATGATTCCGAAGTTAGACAACTGTTTTCACGCACTTAAAAACAAGGTTTATCAAGTACATATTGGAAAAACCGATATGCTATTTAATCAACAAACAAAACATACATTATTGCAATTATAATGATACAAGAACTCACCATAAAAGCAATTGAACTATTAAAAAATTTGATAGAAACACCGTCTTTTTCTTCTGAAGAAGACAACACTGCTTTGTTATTGGAAGCATGGTTCAAAAACCATGATATTCCATATACAAGAACTCAAAACAATATTTGGTCTGTTCACAAGGATTTTGATCCTTCAAAACCAACCTTATTATTGAACTCACATCACGACACGGTAAAACCAAATAACGGATATACAAAAGATCCATTTAAAGCGACTATTGAAGATGGTAAACTCTATGGTTTAGGCAGCAATGACGCCGGTGGTTGTTTAGTTTCCTTATTAGCAACATACACTTATTTTTATCAGCAAAATGACCTGTCATATAATTTAGTCTTCGCTGGAACTGCTGAAGAAGAAAGCAGCGGTCCGAACGGATTAAATGGTTTATTAAAAACATTGCCAAAAATTGATGTTGCCATTGTGGGTGAACCTACCTTGATGCAATTGGCCATTGCCGAAAAGGGCTTAGTCGTTTTTGATGCTGAAGTAAAAGGAACACCAAGTCATGCGGCTCACCCAAACAATGATAACGCCATATATAACACCATTAAAGTTTTGGAATGGTTCAAAAATGTGCGTTTTGATAAAACCTCAGATACATTGGGAGATGTAAAGCTAACAGTAACCCAAATTAATGCTGGAAAACAACATAATGCAGTACCTGCAAATGTTTCTTTAGTGATTGATGTAAGGGTAAATGATCAATATAGCAATCAAGAAATTAGTGATTACTTGCAAGAAAATTCACCTTGTACTTCAATAACACCAAGAGGTCTTAATTTAAACTCTTCTTCGATTCCTAAAGAACATGAATTGGTAGAAGCAGGAATAGCTCTTGGGCGGAAAACCTATGGTTCTCCTACCTTATCTGATCAATCAGTATTGAGCTGTCCTTCTTTAAAGTTAGGACCTGGAGATAGTACACGTTCACATACCGCTGATGAATTTATTTATGTAAATGAAATTGAAGAAGGTATTGATTTGTATATACAATTATTGAGCAAAGTACTGAAAGAAAAAGCTGTTACTTTAAAGACAGCAGAAAGGTAATACAAGAATTAAAAATATTAATACAACAATGGGTAAAAAATGGTTAAAACTTTGTTCGATTGCGAAAACACTCATATTGTATTAATGCTTGAATTAGTGTAAGCATTAGGCTGAGAATAGATAGAATTTTGTTTGTTTTAGAAGGGTACAACACAATTAGTACAACTATTTCGAGGCTTAATGCTCTTTTTTAAATCAGAAAATTAGAGTATTTGTAACTACATAATGTTATTCGAACGAAGAGAGTTAAGTTAAAACAAAAAGTAACTAGCTACTTTGAGACCTCTCACATAGGTTCGAGGTGACACAAAAAAACAATAAAATGAAACTTTGGGATAAAGGCATTAGCATCGACAAAAAAATAGAGAACTTTACCATTGGAAACGATAGAGAAATTGATCTTTTTATTGCTCCTTATGATGTACAAGCCTCATCAGCGCACGCTAAAATGCTTAACAGTATTGGTATTTTATCAAAAGAAGAGCTTTCTCAGCTCATTGAAGGCCTTGAAGCGTTAAAACAACAGATAAATGAAGGTACCTTTATTATTGATGCTGAGTTTGAAGATGTGCATTCGAAAATTGAATATGAACTTACCAAACAGTACGGTGAAGTAGGTAAAAAAATACATACAGCTCGTTCAAGAAACGATCAAGTTTTGGTTGCCCTACAATTGTATTATAAAGAGAATCTTGAAATACTGACTGAAAAAACGAAAACGCTTTTTAGTACCTTATTACAACTTTCGGAACAATATAAAGACAATTTATTACCTGGATATACGCACCTACAAGTTGCTATGCCATCATCATTCGGACTTTGGTTTTCAGCGTATGCCGAGCTATTAATTGACGATTTACATTTGGTAGAGGCTGCTTTAAAAACGGTAGATCAGAATCCTTTAGGTTCAGCGGCAGGTTATGGGAGTTCCTTTCCTATTGACAGAGAATTCACAACAAAAGAACTTAACTTCAACACACTAAAATACAACGTAGTAGCCGCTCAGTTAAGTAGAGGAAAAAGTGAACGCACTGTTGCCATGGCTTTAGGTGGATTAGCCAATACTTTATCTCGATTTGCTATGGACGTTTGTTTGTATATGAGTCAGAATTTTGGGTTTATTTCTTTTCCTGACGAACTAACCACAGGTAGTAGTATTATGCCTCATAAAAAGAATCCTGATGTTTTTGAATTGATTAGAGGTAAGTGCAATAAAATTCAGGCTTTATATACGGAAACTTTATTATTAACGAATAATTTACCGAGTGGATATCATAGAGATTATCAATTATTAAAAGAGAATGTTTTGTATGCTTTTGAAGATTTAAAAGATGTACTTGACATTTTTGATTATGCCATTCAACAGATTATTGTTAAAGAGATTGACTTGAATGACGATAAGTACAAGTACTTATTTACGGTTGATAATATTAATACTTTGGTTGAACAAGGTATGAGTTTTAGAGATGCTTATAAAAAAATAGGTGGTGAAGTTTCTGATGGATCGTATGTTCCAGACACCTCTAAAAAACATAGTCATTCAGGAAGTATTCATAATTTGGGCTTAGATAAAATTCAAGAAAAGATGAATCAATTATAAGTTATGAATTTTTAATTTTGAGTGTTGAGTGTATAATCTTGAGGATTTCAAACTCATAATGAGATTTGACAAACTTAAGATTTCTCCCTGCGGTCGAAATGACTCAATTGGACTCATAATAAAGAGAAATAGCTACATTATCATCTAATACTCAACTTTAGATTTTAGACAATATATTATTAGCAGAAAAGCAAGATTCTAAGTAAGTAGGTCTTGCTTTTTTTATGGTACAGAAAATCAAAAAAAATAAACAATACACCTTAATTTCAAAACTACAACTAAAAAATTATTGCTAGCACCTTACATTAATATTTAAAAAATCTAAACAAGTTATTCAAAAAGAATTATACATTCTTTAAGTACTGAAGTTAGACAAAATAAAAAGCTTCAATTAATTTCAATCCTGTATTGGTATATAAAGCTAATAAACTTAAGAAAGTCTTGGTCTTGATATTTATATTTATTAAACCAATTTTTATAAGATTCAAAACTTAATAATTTTATAATGTAATATATCCTTCATATAATTTCTTATAAGAAATCAACTATAATTGATAAAATTATTTAACAAAGAAAAATCAACAAAAAATATTGATTAACGCACTAAAATAAAATTTTAGAAAACGTTTTACTCTCTACAATAAAAAAAACTTTGTCATATTTTCTCGTTCATTCCATGAAATGGAGCTTTTAAGTAAAAAATCATTCCCCTTATAGCATTCATTTTATTCCCAAACCATTAACTCTTTAATTTAGACATCTAACTAAAAAAACAAGTATCAAATAGTAACATTTTAAAACTAACCACATGAAAAAATTTATACTTTTTCTACTATTAATTGCTGTACTCACATCTGGCTGTAAACTTATGGAGTTCGCACCTGAAAGTAAGCACACAAAAAAAATATATCGTAAATCTATTGAAAATGCGATGTCACCCGCTCCTAGTAAAGTTTATCCAAACCTAATCTCTATTACTAAACAAAATAAAAAACTAGAATGGAAAAAAATTAATGGAGAAGATTATATTTTAGTAGTATCCTGGAAAGAAAAGCGGACCCCTTATGTACCCTATGTAAATAAGAAGTATGAAACAAAAGAAAAGATATGGGTTACAACCTCTCCAGAACTATTGCTAAAAATGAAAAAAATCAAATCTAAAAATGTAAATCTAAGACTAAAACAATTAATTGGTCTCCCTCCGAACTCTACTTATAAGTATTTTATAGAGTTTTGGGTTCGTCCAAAAGATCTTATTAGACCATGTCCAGACAACAATATTACTACTAATAAGTGTGGAATTTGTTTTCCTAAAAAAACAGAAAGTAAATACAAAGAGTGGTTCAACAACTATAGAATTAATAGCTATTATCAATGTAATTTGTATGATAATTACCCTTGGACTCAATTAGGATATACTTATGATTGGAATCCTCAAAATAAAACACATGTTGGATTAAGTGAATTTGTCATTAAAACTAAAAGTGAAATAATTGTAAAACAAACCTACACAACATCAGAATATCTTAGTAAATAAGAATGACATACTAAAAAAGTATTAATCTATTAAAACAGGTAACTCATTCTATTATCAAATAAAACCACAAATGAGGCATGTAAAGTCTTTCTCTTTAGAATCTATAGTGTATATATAATAAATACCTTATTATTTGAAGTTAGATTTATGGGCTTTTAATACCGTTTTTACCTTTTATTATTTTTAGTTTGTCTCTAAAAACAACGAATAACAGCCTCGATACTACGAATATTAACTCAAAACAAATACACATATCATTCCATGTATTTTTAGCTAAAACTTTAGTTACATGGACATTGAATTAAAAACAGTTTCAACCAAAATACTTCTTACGACAATTTTTACAAGCTTCACCTTTATTATTGGTTTAAGTATTATCTTATTAATTTATACAAATAACACTAGTCTTTTTCTTTTATTCATTCCTGTATTAGGTTTAAGTATTTATTTTGCTATTAAAGTATCTAAAAAAACTACGAGAATAGATTTAAGAAATGATGATTATATTAAGATTAACGGTCAAACTATTTCTTATAAAGACATAATTGGATATTTTATTGATGATCGCGGAGGTTTGCAAAAGGCATTTTGCCTAAAACTAACAAACGATAAAACTTTAATGATAACAGGAGCTACTACTGGAAAGGAAGCCGAAGTACTTGACAATACCATTCATAAAATCATCGATGTTACTCAACAGAACAATCAGAGTTTTCGCGAACTTGAATATAAGGATATTTATAAAGAGTATGGCATTCTTTCAAAACCAGCTTTTCGTATTGTTTTGGCTGTCATACTATTTGTTTTAATTCTATTAAAAATATTGCTACTATAAGTTTGGTATTGCTCTTCAATGTTTCAACAAAAAAAATGGCTTATGCTATTACTAACCTAAATCCTTTACCATGAACATTTTGAATTTCAATATTATTTTCTGTATCCTTCTTTAAATATTTTCGGAGTTTTGTAATATAAACGTCCATACTTTTGGTTGTAAAATAGTTGTCATCGCCCCATATTTCAGAAAGTGCCTGTGAACGAAGTAAAATGTTGTCTCTAAATACAATTAACATTTTTAACAACTCGCTCTCTTTATATGTTAACTTTGTTTCAATATCATTTAAGACAAGAACTCTCTTTACCACATCTAATTTAAAATTTCCAATTTCATAATTGATGATATCATCATCTAAAATAATCTCAGTTTCTTTACTTAAAAGCGCTTGGATTTTTAAATACAGAATATCAGGATCAAAAGGTTTTTCCAAATAATCCAAAGCCCCTAACTCAAAACCTTTCACCTTGTCTTCTTTTAATATCCGAGCCGTTAAAAAAACAAAAGGGGTTTTAATTCCATTTTCTTTCAACTCCTGTGCTATTGAAAATCCATCTTTATTAGGTAACATTACATCGAGTATCAAGAAATCGAAAACTTGATTTTTTGCTATTTGAAAAGCCTCTCCTCCATCATTACATAATGTTACATTAAACTTCTTTATTTCTAAAAAAGCCTTTAAAACCATTCCGAAATTAGGATCGTCTTCAACTAATAATATTTTTTTTCGAAGTTGCATATCAATACTATTCTTTTTTTTGAGGTAAAAACAATGAAAAGACACTTCCTTTCTTGCTACTTTTAAGAGTAACATGTCCATTATGGGCATCTGCAATTTGTTTAACATAGCTCAACCCCAATCCAAATCCTTTCACATTATGAATATTATTTGTTGATACTCTATAAAACTTTTCAAAAACCCGCTTTGCATCATCCTTTTGAATTCCCATACCTTTATCTAAAACATGGATAACTAAGTATTCGTTTTTCTTTTCAATTTCAATTTTTATATGAATTTCATTCGGTGAATATTTAATAGCATTGTCTACCAAATTACTAATTGCCTGATGCAAATACATTTCATCTCCAATAACCACAGTATTATCTACTTTTACTATACATTCTATGGTGCCATTCTTTTTATCAACTCGAATTCTATTCTGAGAAACAACTTGTTTCGCAAGCTTTAATACATCAACACTTTGCATCTCTAATTCGGTAATGAAGTGATTATTTTGTGCCAACTTTAAGATCATTTCTACTTGCTTATTCATACGCTCATTCTCCTCCTTAATAACTTTTGTAAACTGTCTTACCACCGATTCATCTCCAATTATTTCAGGTTCCTCAATAGCTACTGCGGCCGTACCAATAGATGCGATAGGAGTTTTAAACTCATGTGTCATATTGTTGATAAAATCTGTTTTTATCTGAGACAATTTCTTTTGTTTTAAAATTATTCGTAACGAAAACCATAAACTAAATAGAATGATTAAAACCATTATAGTAGACAACAACACATTAAAAAACAATGATTTATACAAATACGATTCTTTATCATAAAAAACTACATAAATACTTTTATTATCAAAAACTTCTAAGACATAATCACTTTTTTCTAATAAACTGGTATCCTTCAATTCTTTCCCCCAAATGCATTCCCATTTATTAGATTTAGTATTCTTGATTCCAAAACTATAGGTCAATTTTACCCCGTTAGAGGTAAAAACTTTTTTTATTAAACTATCAAAGTCTATTTCCTTATAATAATTAAAGCCTTGTATATTTTCTTGACCATAAATAATTGAGACTGATTCTTTAAAACTACCATCAGTATTTCTTCGTCTTAAAAAAGCCTCTTGAAATTCTTCTAATGAATTATAAAAGTCTTGATCAAATTTTGGTCTAGAACCGAACCTTGAAATTGAATATAATTTAAATCTATATTTTTCGTCCTCACTAAGGTAATCATAGTCCGCTTTAAAGTTTTCGTCAATTACAATACTATTCTTTTTATTTTGAGTTTTAATAACCTCTTTCACTTCTGTAAGAGATTTCACTACCGACTCATTAAAATTCTTTTGGGTAAGCGTAAAACTATTATTTAACCAATTTATTTGAGAAAAAATTATTCCTAAGGAAGACAAGCCTATTAAAAGAATCACATATTTAAAGTTTCTTCCCATCATTTATTAAGTGTTTTAATTTTCAAAGAAACATATTTCTTCAAGGCATTCACTATTTCTTAATTTTATTTAAGGCTTTTTAAGGTTTTTTAAGGTTTTCCTTTAGCCTATGCCCATACTTACCTTTCTTTTAATTTTCTATTAAGCTTTTTTAATATTCAATTACCTAATTACCATAAACATACATAATAATTTTGTCCCATCAAATCACTTAAAACATGAATATCAAAAAGTTAATTTCTTTTGTTTGCTTACTTGGTACTTTTTATATCGGTACTGCTCAAAATAGCAACAAGCATAAAAATAATATTGAAATATCATTCAGTAACTACCATCAAAAAGCCATTGAAATAATCCTTACAAAAAACGATAAAACAATATCGGAATTGTTCCATTCTTATAAAGACCTGAGAAACACAAATAAGTTTAAAGAATTGGGTATTGATCTAGAAAATTGCATATACCTAGAAAACAATGCCATCAAAGTTAATATTGATAAAATAGGTTATGATTTAAGAGGAAAGTCTGCTAGTAACAAAACAACCATGAATATTTCTCATAACTCTGATAACGAAAAAATTACAATTGACATTCAAATCAAAAACATATAGCACAACTAAGTTTACAAATAATAAATTATGAAAAAAACCACAATCTTAATACTACTTTTCATTTCAATTACCTGTATTGCACAAGAAGAAACATTACTGACTCAAAAACAACAAAATAAAATCATAGAGAAACTATCTGATAAGTTGTTAAAGTCATACGTTTTCGAAAAAACCGCCAAGGAAGTTAGCAGTAAAATAAAACAGTATCAGTTTCCAAGAAATAAAAAAGACTTCGCAAAAGCGTTAAACGATACTATAAGAAGCATTAGTAAAGACGTTCATTTTAGGTTCTTTTTTAGCCCGCAGAGTTATAAAAACATAACCAATACCGATAAAAAACCTGAAGTTGATCATAGAAAACAAATAAGGCAAAAAAATTATGGCTTTGAAAAAGTAGCTCTTCTACCAGATAATATTGGTTATTTAAAAATTAATCAATTTCATGAATACGATGAAGCCTTTCAAATAGCGAAAGCAAGTATGGAGTTTCTACAACATGCCGACAGTTACATCATTGACCTAAAAGACAATGGTGGTGGAAGTGGTAAAATGGGACGTTTTTTGGGTAGCTATTTTTTCAAAGAAGGTGATCATCGGTTATTACTAGAAAATTACAATAGAGAAAAAGATGAACTTGTTCAGGAATGGACATTAGTTAATGTTCCTGGAAAAAGAAGACCTAATGCCACACTTTACATTATTATAGGAAAAAATACAGGGTCTGCCGCTGAGGCATTCCCATACTTTATGCAAGCAAATAAAAGAGCTACTATTGTTGGGGAAAATTCATGGGGAGGTGCTCACTCTGGAGCATTCATACCAATTGAAAAAGACTTTATTGCATTTATTCCTTCGGGAAGAGTTACTTCTCCTATTACAAAATCGAACTGGGAAGATGTTGGAGTTACTCCAGATATAAAGATATCAACTGATTTAGCTTTGGATTTTATTAAAAAAGAAATTCTCGTTAAAAAGAGCGACTCTTTAATGAAAGAAATGAAAAAAGGTAACCTCCCTAAAGAAAAAGAAGAACTCCTAACATGGAAACTAAATTATTTTAATGCAAAAACCACCGAAAATTCTGCTAAATTCTCAAAAACATTAGCCAAATCATATAGTAAATATCAAGTGAGTTTTAAGAATGATAATTTATACTTTGGTAAAAAACGGCTTATTCCTTTTTCCAATACCATCTTCTATGCTGAAAAAGGATATACGAGAGAAGGCGATCTAATTATTGAGTTTGACCATGCTATAAATCCTACTAAACTATTTTACAAGGTAATCGATTGGGACCATGGAAAAGTTACAAAGTTTGAATTAAAGGCCAATTAGAAAACAAGCACATCAAACAACTTATAGAGCAGCACGAATCACGATTTCGTGCTGTTTTTTGGGTTAAACTTTGTAATATTACTGTATTTTCTTCACATTTATTATTACTTTTACTATGCTATTGAAAGGAAAGTTTAATAAATCACTTGCTATTTTGAGTTCAAAAGAAATATATTCCTTAAAAACAAAGATTGAAGAATTAACTCAAGCATTATTTGAGTTAGTTGAAGAGACATGCTGGAATAAGTTATCAAAAAATATGTTCTATTTTATTTCAGAAATAATACCATTTGATGAAGAACAAAAAAATATTGATACTAAACCTACCCCTCTCAAATCTGTTACATTAAAATCTTTAGATGAAATTGCGGATGATTTATTTGTTTTGTATCCGAACCTTTATGATGTAAATTTTTACGTATACCAAAGTTTCTATGATAAAACTATTATTCAAATAAAGTATTTTCCAAAATCTTCCATAACAAAAAACACTTTCAGAAATCTTGAAACAACCCCCCCTATGTTTCATTGTAAAATTAGCCTCCCTGTATATGCTAAAGAGAGGAACAAAAAGTTTGATATTAACTGGGAGCACGGAGGTTTTAGGCATGAATGGAATTTGTTTTGGTATAAATTATATTTCAACTGGAAGTATCGAAATAGGATTAAAAACGTTAGCTAATGTTAAATAATTCAATCAAAAAAATATGTATTCTTTTCTTCCTTTACTTTTTGATTATCTCAAAAACAGTAGCACAATCACAAGAAAACTACAATAAAAATATGGAGCTAGCTTGCACATTATATCTCACAAAAAAGGAGATCCCTAAAAATGTGCTATTAAGGCTTACTCCTAAAACACAAGATAATTTTAGTTTATTATACAATACAACACATCCAGAAACGGAAATCGGAAGAACTGATTTCTTTTACGATATCACTCAATATATTTTTAATGAAGTCTTATTATACAAAAACATGAAGTTTTATGATGCTAGTCTCCAACTTGCTAGCTTCGCGGATGGCGAATTTGCTGAGGGATTTATCGAAAATCTTGAGAAAATAATAAATCTTAACATCAATAAGTTTTGTAAAACAATTAAAAATAAAGAATATAGACTGCATAATCCCATAAAGTATTATTCCAAATTCTATAAGTGTAATTAAAGCAGAAATGAAATATAAATTCTATGTTATTTTTTCTATCCTAATTCTATTCTCATGTAAAAATGAGAACAAGAAAGATTCTGAAATAGAAAATGAAACAATTCCTAAAACGACCGAGAAAAACCAGCATTTAATCGGAGAAAGAATAGATGGACCTGCCAATGTTAGAGATAAACCCAATGGCAAAATACTATTTGAGCTTAAAGACAATACTTTGGTGGAATGTACTCCTTTGAATAAAAACTGGCACCAAATATTAGTTTATACCGATATTAATCCAAAAGAATATGGAACAGATTCTTTAAAAAAAGGTCGTTCTATTATTACTAATAACGAGACAATAGGAATTATAAAAAACACTTTAGTTGTTGATACTGGGTATGACGGAAAAAACTATTACGCTATTCTATTGGGTTATACACATAAAAATAACATAAAGCCAGAATCTATAATTGAGAACGTAGTCGAAAAGAAACTACACGAAAAAAACTACAATCTCCATAATTGGGATAAATTTATTAGAAACTTTGATATGGAGAGAGACGCTTTCAATTATGAAGGAATTGAAAGTTTTTACAACTATGAAAATTCAATAGAAGATCCTTCTCCTGGCTTCCGAATTGTTTTACTCTTTGAAAAAAAGAAATTAATAGGTTTACTACATTCAAGAACTCTTGCTATTCCTTATAGCGAAACTCATATATTGGATTGGCCGTATTTCATCACATTTTTTAAGAGTTATTCCAGGGATAAACAATTAAGACTTATCAATTTTATTAATAAATGGTTTCAAGGAGTAGATTAATAAACTAAAAGCAAAATGAATAAATTAATTCCTCTTTTAATACTTTTCTCAACCATTGGCTTCGCTCAAGTTCTTAGTGATATCAGAATTGATGAATCTAAACTAATTCAATGGAAAACAGAAAACATAAACAATTATGAAGGGAGCTATAACTTCGGATTTTCTGAGGGCGAATCTAAAGTAACCTTCGTTATTCAAGGAGGTATTATTTGTGCTCAATTATCATATCATGAATGGAGCTCCAATACAAAAAACGGATGGTTACCTAAATACAAGAACTACACTAACGTAAGAATAAAAGACAACAAATTCTTTTCAAAAGAAAGTAATGGAGAATTTGTCTTTTACGAAGGGAGAAAATGCTTGAAACTTGAAAATCCTCATATACAAATGGGGGAGGAAGGCGAATATGAATTAGGTGAAAAGTCCATAAATAAATTATCTGATGAACAAAGAGGTAAATACAATTACACTTTTTATAAGATTGTAAATGAAAACGAACTAAAAGCTCTCTCTCTGAAAGAATTACAAATAATGAGAAATGAAATATTTGCGCGATATCATTATATATTCAAAAAAGGAGGTGAAATGGACATCTATTTTAATAAGCAGGATTGGTATTATGGATTTAATAAAGACGTAAATCATCTTCTCACTAAACTTGAAAAAATAAACCTTATGAAAATAAAGAAAGTTGAAACGGCAAAAAAGAATTAAAATAAGTTAGAGTTTTCAATTAAAACGCAGTATAACACTATTAAATTAACTTCTCTTTTATTAAATTAGTTGTAAAGAAAACATCAATAACCTAAATCTTAATGTCTATATCTCCTAAACTATTTCAAATAACTTTAATTGACCTTCAGAAAGACCTATGCGAAGAATGGCAAAAGTCATTCAAAAATAATCCTGAGGTAAAAATTATTCATGGACAATTTGAGTCAATAAAGGAATATGACTGTTTAGTCAGCCCAGCAAACTCATTCGGTCTTATGGATGGAGGAATAGATTTGGCTATTAGAAATTATTTCGGGATGAAAATTCAATACAACGTCCAAAAGAGAATTCAAAAAGATTTTTATGGAGAACAACCTGTAGGAACTTCAATCATTGTTTTTACGGAAAATGAAGACCACCCTTTTTTAGCACATACACCCACAATGAGAGTACCTTCAGATATTTCTATAACTGACAATGTGTACAATGCATTTTTTGCTATGCTCACAGCTATTGCTAATTATAATAAAAACAACAAAGTCCGAATTCATAAAGTTCTTTGCCCTGGAATGGGAACTGCAACTGGAAAAATGAGTACCAAAGAAGCGTCAAGACAAATGTATACTGCTTATAAAAACTTTCATAATCCAACATCCAATATGAACTGGAAAAATTTGACAGCTCGTCATTCAGAAATTATTGGACAACTAACAAACCACTAACCTCATGTCAAACACAAAATTAATTATTGAAGAAAGAAGCAGAGATATTGGAGATTTTCTAGTAGGACGATTACTTCCATTTAGAAGAAAGCGAATGATTGGTCCGTTTATTTTTATTGATCATATGGGACCGACAACCTTAGGAAAAGAAAAAACTATGAGCGTAGATCAACACCCTCATATTGGTTTGGCTACATTAACCTATCTATTAAGTGGTGCCGTGATGCATGTTGATAGCATTGGTACTTCACAAAAAATTATTCCTGGTGAAGTAAATCTTATGGTTGCGGGTAAAGGCGTTACTCATACTGAAAGAACTCCTGAAGAATTAAAGGGAAAAACATATCAAATAGAAGGCTATCAAATATGGCTAGCTTTACCCAAAAATATGGAAGACAATCAACCAGAGTTTCATCATTTGAAATCTCATGAAGTTCCTTCTTGGGAAGAAAACGACTTAGTAATGAAGTTGATTGTTGGTACTGCTTTCGGAAAACAGTCTAATTTAACTTTATGGTCTAACCTATTTATGTTGGAAATAATTGCACAAAAAGACACCTCTGTAAACTTAACTGGTAATTTAAAAGGTGAAATCGGAATTTTGGTTCATTTTGGAGAGATAACAGCTTGTGATGAAGTAATTAAAAAAGGACATTTACTGGTTTCTAAAGAAAATGATTATTGCCAGTTTAAGGTCAAAGCCAATTCAAGACTATTTGTTTTTGGAGGTCAACCTTTTGAAGAGCCTCGCTATATCGATTGGAATTTTGTATCGCATGACAAAACTAAAATTGAAAAAGCTAAATTAGCATGGAACAACAAACAATTCCCCAAAATTAGCAATGATAATAGCTATATACCCTACCCTAGTGTGAATGTATAATATAAACATGCCTGAAAAAGAAAAACTTTTACTCATTCTTGATATTGACGAGACTTTAATTCATGCCACTCGAAATAAGCTAGATAGAAAGGAAAACTTCAAAATTTTCGACTATTATGTTTATGAACGACCTTATTTACTTGAATTCCTAAATGAGGTGAAAAAGATGACAATGAGCTACTACTTTTAGTAAAGTATTTAAAAACATTAAAAAACGAAACAAATGTCCGAAGTATCGAAAAAAGAGGTTAGCAACAGAAAATATAAAAACAATACTTTATCTATTGTTTTATCAATTATCTTCCTGTTACTATCTATCATTCATGTTTACTGGGCATTCGGTGGAACATGGGGATTTAATAACGTTCTACCAGAAACGTCAGAAGGAGTAAAAATTCTAAACCCAACATTTACGGATAGTATTATTGTAGGTTTTGGGCTGCTACTTTTTTCAACTATCTATTTATTTTATGCAAAATTATTTAAAGTAAAAGTGTTAATATTTCTTAGAGCCATTCTACTTTGGTTAATTCCTTCTATTTTTCTTCTAAGAGCTATAGGTGATTTTCATATCGTTGGTTTTTTCAAACATATTAGAAACACGAATTTTGCCTATTTTGACAATTACTTTTACTCTCCTCTATGCCTGTTTATTGCAGTTATGGGATTTATTGTTGCAAAAAGAAAAGTAACTATTTCAAAGTAATATCATGAGATATTTGGAAGAAACTAGTTTAATAACTTATCAGTCTTTGAATATCTATAAGTAAGTAAAATGGCATAAAAACACAATTTTACTATAGTATATTTCTTTATTTTTAGAGCAAACTACTACCATGATAAAACTTATTAAACTTCTAACCTTCGCTTTATTTTGCATTTCTGTGAATTCTCAAGAACTCAAGTTGAACACCGAAAAGCTTACCAACTATTTACAAAATTTTCATAACAATAATCGGTTTAACGGAGAAGTACTCGTTGCTCACAAAAACAAAGTGGTTTATCGAAAAAGTTTTGGATACGCCAATACCGAGCTAAAAACAACTTTCAATAACAAAACAAAGTTCCAATTAGCATCACTA
The DNA here is from genome assembly GCF_964513065.1 of Tenacibaculum xiamenense. Taxonomy (NCBI): domain Bacteria; kingdom Pseudomonadati; phylum Bacteroidota; class Flavobacteriia; order Flavobacteriales; family Flavobacteriaceae; genus Tenacibaculum; species Tenacibaculum xiamenense. The sequence goes on along the minus strand of NZ_CAZEQU010000034.1, from coordinate 112,935 downwards.
TCAAAACAGTTTACATCTTTTGGTATTCTTATTCTTGAACAAGAAAAAAAACTATCCGTTAATGACTATGTTTCTAGCCATTTGAGCAATTTCCCTTACAAAAAAGTACAAATTAAACATCTAATGTCACACACTTCTGGGCTACCTAATTTTGTTAATTCCATGTGGCAAGATCTTGATACTACAAAAGTGAACGGAAACAAGGAAATGTTTGAAATGTTTGCGTCTAAAAAATATCCATCACAATGGGCACCTGGAAAGAAATGGGAATACTGCGATATCGGGTATTGCACACTTGCTTCTTTAATTGAAAAAGTTAGTGGTAAAAGCTATAAAAATTTTATGAAAGAAAAGATTTTCGATCCCGCGAAGATGCATAGCACCACGGCTGAGCATTCTACAGATTATAGAACGGTCAAAACTCCTGAACTTGCCATGGGATATATATATGACGCTAAAGCAAACGAAAAACGTATAGCTTATGAAACTCCCGAAAACAGCTTTGTGTACTGGTTAGGTGGCTTTTATGGTGATGGATCAATAATTAGTACCCTTGATGATTTATTGAAATGGGATAAAGCTCTTTATGAAAAAAGCATTATTTCAGAACAAAGCCTAACAAAGGCAACCACTCCTGTTAAGTTAAATAATGGCGAGCTTGCCAATGGCTGGGGCTCACACTATGGATTCGGTTGGTCTTTATACACTTCAGAAAAATTAGGAAAAGTGCAGACTCATTCAGGACAGCAACCAGGCTATAATACCAGACTCACTCGCTGCCCTGAAAAAAAACTAACAATCATTATTGCTGCTAATTTATCCATCCCTAAATTCTGGGAAATTAATTTGTTAAAACAAATTGAGGAACAACAATAGTATTTTCAATAATAAAATTTATATTGCAATACTTCCCCATGACTTATAAAGCTAAGTCCAAATATTGCTATTATTTAACCTTATTTAAAAATTATGTTTCGTTATTTATTATTGGTCCTTGTATTTGTTACAGTAAAAATACAATCTCAAAATCAGTATAAATCTGCTGAAGGACATTATAGTTTGTCGGGTTTTGAAATTGCTTCAGGAATTTATCTTATCAAAAACAAACAATTTTTCTACTATGCTACTTTTGGAGCTGTTGATTTAAAAGTTTACGGAAGTTATAAAATTAACAACAATGGAGATTTAACTCTGTATCCAGATAAGGAACTTTTAAAGGAGTTTTATATTTATGGTTCAAAAGACGTTGCTCCAGATAATACTATAAAAATATCTTACTATAAACCTTACGATCGTAAAGCTGAGAAAATATCAATAATATCGGATAAAGAAACATTACCATTTCCTGAGTTTACGTCAAATAAAAGGGAGGTTTCTCTTACTTTTAAAAGACCCGTGAGTAATGAAATCAAAATTTCTATTGATACCTCAAAAAGCACAAATTCTTTTCTATTACCTAAAAATGTAAACGAATTAAAAATACTACATAATTATTATGCACAAATGACCAAAAAAATGGCAAAAAGTGCATTTAAAGTAAAAGAAGATTATTTGATTGATGACAAGTTAAAGAAACATAAAAGAAAAGATATTAACTCAAAAACTATTGAAAAAGTTCTTTCATTTATTGGTAAAAAACAACAGAATAGAAGCTTTGTAAAAAGAGGAAAAACATTCGAAATAATAGATAATTAGCATATGAATAAACTCGTATTCCGCGTTATACTACCAATAAGTATCATTTTATTTGGAACCATATCTCAATGGAGATATGGGTTAGTCCTTGACGGAACATATGAGTTTTTCGTTGGTTTTCCTTTTATACAACAATGCCGTGGTTTTCATACATCGCTATCTACTCAATATTTTGTAATGGAGATGCTTTTAAATTTCCTTGCCTACTTTTTTATTACCCTTGTTTTCTGTCTATTCATTCGTAAATTTTATAGGATTGAAATTTCTAAGAAGATATCAAATAGTTTTTGGATAGGTTTCGGAGTATTTCTATTATTTTTTATGTATTTATCACTAGAAATGCAAGATCATTTTCTGATAAAACGTAATTTTAAAGTTAAAATTACCAATACCGGTATCTCTTTATTTAATACCCATCCGGATAGAACGACTCAACAAATTAAGATATTAGAAAATGAGCAGCAATAAAATAGAGCCAAGAATAATACAATTGTCAGAAAAAAAACTTGTAGGACAAAAAGTTAACATGAGTTTGGTTAATAATAAAACTCACCAACTATGGAGTCAATTTTCACCCGAAATCAAAGAAATTCAAAATCGTATTTCTGAAGACATGATATCTATGCAAGTTTACCCACCTTTATACTACCAAAATTTCAATCCATCAAATGAATTCGAAAAATGGGCTACTGTAGAGGTTCATAATTTCAATACCGTACCTCAAAACATGAATACTTTTGTGTTGAAAGAAGGAATCTACGCGGTATTTGATTATAAAGGTTTGAGCTCAGATACATCTATATTCCAATATATTTTTTCTGAATGGATTCCAAATTCTCCTTACGTTGTTGATAATCGGCCTCACTTTGAAGTACTAGGAGAAAAATACAAAAATAATCATCCTGATTCTGAGGAAGAGATTTGGATTCCGATAAAGAAGAAAAAAAGTAATGTGTTATAAGTTTCAGACTAATTCTAATTACCCTGTTTACCTGTATTCATGTTAGCCATTAATGGATGGCTTATTACTGAATATACTATTCATAATTCAAACTATTACTTTAAACTTATTCCTGAATTTCATGGTAGCTGTAAAAGAGAATCCCAGTATTTAAAACTAAGTCTAAAATAATATCATTCAAAAAATAAAATCTTAGCAAACAATGTATAAAATAGAAATAGTTCGGAAGAAGGACTATGCAGAACTCATAAAAGTATGGGAAGCCTCAGTAAGGGCGACACATGATTTCTTAAAAGAAGAAGATATCGAATACTTTAAACCGTTAATTTTAAACACTTATTTCGATGCAGTGGAACTTAATTGTATAAAAAACAGCAGCAATAAAATAATTGGTTTCAGTGGAGTAGCTGAACAAAGTTTAGAAATGCTTTTTGTTCGACCAGATTATATTGGAAAGGGAGTTGGAAAAACCTTACTTCAAAACACTATAACAACATTAAATATTGACAAGGTAGATGTTAATGAACAAAATCAACAAGCCTTGAATTTTTATTTAAACCAACGTTTTGAGATTATAAATCGCTCGGAATTGGATGCTACCGGAAAGCCATACCCAATACTTCATATGAAACTTAAAAAAACTACTACAAAATGATAAAAACATCTACTACAAAAGAATCCGGTTACCTAAAAATTGGTAATCATCAAATTTATTACGAAACTTATGGAAAAGGTGAACCTTTGCTGTTATTGCATGGTTATACACAATCTTCAATTGCATGGCATAGTTATGTTGACGAATACCTAGATAAGTACAAAGTTTATTTAGTAGACTTAAGAGGTCATGGTAAATCAAGTACATTGACAGAAAAATTCTCTGTAAAATCTGCATCTGAAGATGTTCTGAAATTACTAGAACACCTTAATATTAAAAAAATAAAAGGAATTGGATTAAGCTTTGGTGGTGATGTACTTCTCCAGTTAAGCTGTCTAAAACCTGAACTAATTAAATCAATGGTAATTATAGGTGCTAATGGTGATTGGAACAGTCAAGATTTCCCTAACATGTTGAACACTTTCAATTATGAAAATGTCGAAAAATTTCAATGGATATACGATTACCATAATGGTGGAGATGAACAGATTAAAAAAATCTTGGATGAACTTGCCAATTATAAAATTAAATTAACAAAGAGCGAAATAACAGCTATTAAAACAAAAACACTCCTTGTGCTTGGTGATAAGGCCGAACAAATATCAATTGAGTCTGTAACAACACTTCATAAGAACTTAAAAGACTCTCAACTTTGGGTAGTACCAAACACAGGACACTATGCTCATGATGGTGATAATAGAACTGAATTTCTTAGATTGTCTAAAAATTTTCTTTCATCATAATAAGTTTAACTATACCCTCTTCACCTGCTATTCTACTACATTTATAACCAATAAAATGTAGTAGGTTTGAATATAAATACAGAAGCTAAAAATAATCACTTCATAAGTACTTCATCATATTTTGACAGGAAGTAATGCCATATCTTTGCAGTGTAATTAATAAATGTTTCCCCTCAAATTTAATTACGAAAAGGTTATCGTAAATTAATCATCCCATTACAAACTTTCCCCAAAAAGTATATTACACACAACGATAACCTTTTTTTATTTCCCTTTTTTTAAGGGGAGAAGTTGGCTCCTTCGGGAGCTTTCTTATTTTTTTTCCACTTTTTTTTATTTTTTTTCATTTTTTATGTGACCTATCAAAAATTTGTGTGTCATATAAGTAATTTAAGTAATAAAGCTGGGGGGCTTTTATATTTAAGGTTAAATTAAGAGGAGCTTTTTATAAGCTCCTTTTTTTGCACATAAATATTTAACCTTATTTCTTTAAAACATTGTATTTATTACTTTTACAACTATGAGTAGACTTCAAGATATACTAGCAATTAGTAAAAATGCAAAAGCCAAACTTTTTAAAAAAGGAACAATATTACAAAAGCCAGGAAAATTAAAACCTTATGCATATTTTGTTTCCAAAGGGTTATTACGAAGCTATATCATTGACAGCAAAGGAAAAGAGCATATATACATGTTTGCTCCTGAAGAATGGATTATTGGAGATCTAGAAGCCATGGAATACAATCAACCCATTGAATTATATATTGATTGTTTGGAGGATACTGAAGTAATTATTTTTGATAAAGATTGTTTTTTCGAATATCAGTTATCAAAAGAGCAAATAATTAATAATGCCCAACTTCTATATCGTAGAATAGGCAGATTACAACGTAGAGTTTTAATGCTTATGGGCACTCCCGCTATAGATAGGTATAAATATTTTTTAAAAACCTACCCTGAACTCCAAAACAGAGTACCTCAACATATGATTGCCTCATTTTTAGGAATCGCACCGCAAACATTGAGTACTTTAAAAGGAAAAATAATACGTTCAAAAGATTAAACGAGAACGTTAACTTATCTTTAATCAAACAATTCGCTCAAACTTTCTTCATATAGATGAATGCATAATACTACGGAGTTTTTGAATTTTGAAAGGAATACAGAAACTAATAAGATATTATGAGCAAACCAAAAATAGCAGATCGAAAACCGATTAAGGTTACACTAGAAAAAGGAGAAGAACAATATTGGTGTGCATGTGGGTTGAGTAAAAATCAGCCTTATTGTGATGGTTCGCATAGAACAACTGATATTACTCCTAAAAAAATTATAGCTGAAGAAACAGGAGATGCCTATCTATGCATGTGTAAACATAGTAAAAACCCACCTTATTGTGATGGAACTCACGCCACATTAAAAGAAGAAGAGTCTACCATTAACAACTCTCCTACTCCAGGATCAACTAAGGAAGAGCCTACACTTGCCTATATCAAAGCTCTAGCTAAAGATGGCTTGACAAAAGTTGGTCATCATGGAGAAATGGGTGCTATGGGAGTTCCTATTCCTGAATTACCCCAATGGAAAGATATTCAAATATTAGCAGCTCAAATGGCGACCAAGCCTCTTATGGAAGATGTTGAAGTTAAAACAGAATTAATCATTGGGCCAAACGCTGAAAAGCCTCTAAAATTAGATATCCCTTTATTTGTATCCGATATGAGCTATGGAGCGCTTTCTGAAGAAGCGAAAATATCGTTAGCTAAAGGAGCTGAGCTTGCCGGAACGGGTATTTGTTCTGGTGAAGGAGGGATGCTTAGAGAAGAACAAGAAGCTAACTCAAAATATTTTTATGAATTGGCTTCAGCTAAGTTTGGTTTTGACTGGGATAAACTAAAAAAAGTACAAGCTTTTCATTTTAAAGGAGGTCAAGGAGCCAAAACAGGAACTGGAGGTCATTTATCTGGAAATAAAGTTATTGGTAAAATAGCTCAAGTACGAAATTTAAAGGAAGGAACACCAGCTGTTTCACCACCAACATTTGACGATTTAAGTACTACTGAAGATTATAAAAACTTTGCAGATAAAGTAAGAGAAATTACTGGAGGAATTCCCATTGGATTTAAACTTTCAGCAAATCATATTGAAGAAGATATCCAATTCGCTTTAGATGCAAGTGCAGATTATATTATACTCGATGGTCGTGGAGGTGGAACTGGAGCTGCTCCTTTGATTTTCAGAAACAATATTTCAGTTCCAACAATTCCTGCCCTTGCAAGAGCAAGACATTATCTTGATAAAGTAAATCGTAAAGATGTTACTTTAATTATTACAGGAGGTATACGAATTCCTGACGATTTTATAAAAGCATTGGCCTTAGGTGCCGATGGAATAGCTCTATCAAATTCAGCACTACAATCTATTGGTTGTGTTGCTGCACGTATGTGTAATACAAATAACTGCCCTGCTGGTATTGCTACTCAAAAACCAGAGTTGAGAAAATTGTTAAATATTGACAAATCAGCGAATCAGCTATTCAATTTTTTTACCGCTTCTGTCGAACTGATGAAAGTTATGGCAAGGGCCTGCGGGCATAATGATTTTAACAAGTTTAATGCAAAAGACATAACCACTTGGAAAAAAGATATGGCTGAACTGGCCAATATCCGATATGCGGGAAGTATTCAATAATTATACTCTTTTCTCTTTCATTTAAACTCTGAGTTTTTCTTTTGAAAAGCTCAGAGTTTTTTTTGAATATTACCAATCTTAAAACGTCAACTTAATTGGTTAAAACAAGTTTATTTCTTGAGAAAAAACGAGTAACACAGCAACCCTAACCCCAGAATCACTGTGTTACTTCGGATAAACTTAGAGGGGATCTTAGAAATTATCAGCATTTCTTTTTAAAAGTCTTCGCCCTTCTTGCATATTATTAGCTCTATGATGTTCAAAACAATCATTACCTCCAGGACCATTGTTAATGTCAGTACAGTCCCATTTATTTGGAATCTCTACATAAACCCCATGGTTTCTTCCCGCTACTTTTAGCCCTTCATAAAGATCTTCTAATTCATAATCTACAAACCTGCTAAAAACCTGTGTTTGATAATAAATAGGAAATCCCATTTCCGCATGAGGTAATAACCATTCTTGATAAATTTCTTTCTCTACATTGTCATAAAGACTATGCTGCCCAAGAATTCCCTTTACTCCTAGTATTCGTCTTGCTGCTGCGAAAAGCTCACTAGTTCTCTCCTCATCTGTTGGACTGTTATTTCCATCAATTTTATAAGGATTCAGCGCAACAAGTGTTCTAGTTTTCTTCCAGTTATTGTTATGAATTCGTAACATTCTCTTATAGGCTTCAATATCTCTATCAGGTGTAAAACCAGCTGCATACATCACATCTTTATTATTAGAAGAAACCTCTGGTCTACCCAACCTATTCCACATTACCTCTCCATGAAATGTCATAATTCCGTTGGCCTGAACCCCTGCCACCATTGGGTTGTCATCATATCTTTCAGCCAAAGTTCTCATTAAACGATTGTAGTTATTAAGAAAAGGAGCTTCCCAAAACTTAGGTAATTTAAAATTATCTGTATCTCTTCTAAAATCCCATAATACATATCCCACTTCTTCTTTCAACCATTCAGGGCTCCATACCCCACAATTCATTCGAATAATATACTTATAATCAGGATTAACCTGTTGTATATGTTCTAGTGCATCATCTATAATAGAAAAGTCATAATTTCCTCTAGTTGGTTCTAGATCTGACCAGCGAATTTGATGAATTGAAATATCCAAATTATCAACAGGTGTATTATAAAAAGTTCTTTTAGAATCTATATAGCCCCTAGATTGACTAACACCTCTTAAGGCGATACCAGAGGGTACTGGCTTTAACCCACTTGAACATAACCTTCCTCCTTTAATATTATCTCGCTCATGTAATTCGCTGTTTACAGTATGAACAACGGTAATATTTCTGTCTTCATTAAAAAAAGTTTTCCTTATTTCGAATACACCTTGATTATTATCATTTACGTCCCATATCGTAATTGAACATTCAATATCAGCCAAGTGATTTCCTGAAACACTAAACCATGTGCTTCCATTTTTTAGTTCTCCATGATTTCTAATAGTAAAACAATTCTGATTTTTAGTTTGAGCCTTTCCGTGTGTTGACAGTTCTGGTGTATCCAACTGTGACACATGACTATCAGAACATGATAAAAACAGGAAAACAACAACTAAACTAAGGTTAGTGATTTTTTTCATAATTAAATTAAATTCTTATTAAAATATTGTTTGATTTAATTAAGAGGACAGGGCATTTATTTCCCTCTTACGGTTGAATTATTTCTTACTATAAAAGCTTCAATAATAATTCACTCAAATACTTTTGAATACTTTACCATAGTGCTATTAAAATAGCCCTTTGATTTTATAGGTTATAACCTTTATAGTTATTTAACCCATTATATTCCTTGTATTTAACATCCAGTAGGTAGTTGTATTTCAATAGAAATCTGGCATTCACTAATTCCATAAGAAAATAATATTCTTAGTATGCAATCCTTTAATATGGCTTTTCTAGTCAGGCAATTTATCTTAAGAATTTAGTACCAAATAATTCTTCTCTTTACAAAATCTACCTTGTTTTATCAAGTTACTTGTTGCTTTCAATTAACTTAATTGCCTTTTCAGCAAATCGCTCTCCCATAACTACATAACCATTGACCGACATATGAATATTGTCTTTAATTTCATTTCCTTTTCTATTCCGTCCTGTGTTAAGATCATCTGTATTAACCCAATCAAATCGTGGATTAGATTCTGCCACCTTCACTTGAACTTCTCTAATCATTTTCCAATGAGCCCATTTCTTTTTCTTGAGACCAAAATCACTTATTCTTCCAATAACAAAATTGATGTCTGCTCTATTTAAGTCTTTGCTTAACTGTTTGTATAGACCTAGAAGGCTTTGTTCATAAACCTCTCCATGATTTTTTCTTGCATCTCTCTCTCCTTGCATCCAAACAAAAGTTACTGATGCTATTTTCTTTTTGTCAATGGCCTTTTTAACACGTATCATTAAGGAATCATACAAGTACGGCTCCGCTTTTGGATCATTCCCTTTAGCAGGTTTCCAATCTCTATACCATCTCCTAATAGGTTGTGCTCCTTTAGCATATTTTACAGTTATTATATTTTTAGCACCAAACTTCTTTTTAAGTACAGGAATAAATGATTCCTTTGGTTTTAAAAGTTGCATATTTGATTGCCCAGAAAGAATAAATAGATGCTTTCCTTCTTTTTTTGAAGAAAAAAATGAAATAGCAATAACTAGTAAGAAACTAGAAACAATATATATAGTTTTCATTGATGAATATATTTATTTCCAATTTGAGAGTATAGCGAAGCCCAACCTAGAATTTATAAGTGCTGTAAACACGCTTACAATATTAAGTAAGTTATCCAAATGAAGTTTTCTGATATGTAACAAGATGTTAATCTAATGTAACAAAGACTTATTTCATCAGGTAAACGGAGTTATTAAAGAAGCAGAAGTATAAAATATGTTAAAATAGAACCTAACGTTTCAAAATAGTCTTCAAGAAATTCATCCTTATTCACATTCCTACAATTAAACCCCTAACCAACTATTAAATTCAGCTGTTTTGTTTTGACTGGTTTTTAAAACGACATCGGAATTGATCACATTTATGGCAAGTATATTTTTGTTGTATCTACTTAATTTATCTATATAATTTCTATTTAAAATTTCACTTCTGTTGATTTTGAAGAAAATATTGGGATTAAGCATTTCTTCCACTAATTTAAGTGAAGATTGAGAAAGTATATGTCTTTTGTTTTTATTATCAATAGCAACAACAATACCATGATCTGCTTGGAAATATACAACTTCTTCTATTTTTAAAAAATATGTATACTGACTAGCTTTAATTGCTATTTTATCTTGGTAAGTAGTTTTTACGGTACTTATTTTATTAGTAAAGTATTTTTCTAACTTTTCCAAAACACTTTTTTCTTCTTCATTTCCAAAAGAATTTTTCAGTCCAACATATTTACCCATTGCTTTTTCAAAACGTTCAAAAGAATACGGTTTTAATAAGTACTCTATACCGCTGGTTTCAAATGCATTCATCCAAAAATCATTATAGGCAGTTACAAATATAATTGGCGCTTTTATATTCAGATGTTTGTATGCTTCAAAAACATTTCCATCTCTAAGTTCAATATCCGAAAACACCAAATCTATTTCTTGGTATTCTTCAAAATATTCTATCACCTCCTCTACCGATTCAAATTCACTAACAATCTGAATTTCCTCATGGTAATTACTAATGTATTTCTTTAGCTTTCTTTTGGCAGGAAGTTCGTCTTCAACTATTATCGCTTTTATCATTTTTCAACCTTATTTTTAAGAAATTCAATGTTGTCTTTCTTCGTTTAAGTAAGGAAGCACAACCTCAAACTTTTCTTCTAAATCGTTTATTTGAATACCACTTACTCCTAACAATTCATATTGTTTCGATAAATTAATTAATGCTACTCCATTCCCTTTCTTACCATTTTTAAAGGGAATTTTATTATTTACAACCTTAATTCCTTTATCATCTTGTATTTTAATATAAATTGGTTTTCTGGAAGTTCCATTATTATGAGTAATTGCGTTTTCTATTAAAACTTGTAAACAGAAAGGTGGTACCCGACTTTCCTTTTCATTTAATTTCTCGTCTATTTCCAAAAAATAATATCCTTCATATTTTTCCTCCATTAGTTTAAAATACCCTTCTGCAAACAGTAATTCTTCTTCTAAGGTTACCAATTCTTTATCGGCACTATGAAGACTATAACGATAAAGTTCTGAAAAACGATTTAGAAAAATTGATGCTCTTTCAGAATCTTCCTCTATTAATTGATCAAGAATATTTAAATTATTGAATAAGAAATGAGGGTTCAGTTGTGACTTAAGTTGACTTATCTCACTCTTAACCTTTTCTATTTTATAACCAGATGCTTGTTTTTGATACTTGATACTTTCTTTGTAATACAAATAAGCAAGTGAAAGTCCTCCGAACATGATAAAATCTATTAACGAATTGGTTGTGCGATAAAACTCCCTGAACAAGGTGGAATAATTTCTGTGGAAAGTTCCAAAGGTTAACGAAATTGCCAAAGAAAACGCACTACTAATTACCAAATACAAAAGTGTTCCAACACTCAAAAAAATAACATAGTTTACTAATAAAGAACTTTTAGAAGTTATTCTCTTATTAATATTTCGTTTGATAACTCCCACAAACCAAAAAATGAAAACAGCTCTCAAGAAAAACCAAAATGGGGCATCAGGAAAAAACCGGAAATCTTCCCATGATGTAGAGTTTCTTAATTCTCCATGAATAATTACAACCCAGCTAAACAGGAAGAGAAACAAAAAAAACGGGACATTATCCTTAAAAAAATTAGGCTTGGTTTTCATATGTAAAACAAATATATCAATTCCGTAATGAAATATGCTAAGACCTTTCATTATGTGTTTACCAGAAAATAAAATAGTTTCTAAGTTTATAGATTAGTTTTTTTTTTACCCTTAATAATGAGGTATTACAAAGTGTCCTTTTTATTTCTGGAGACTAGACTTAATAAGTATCTTTTCAAGTATTATTCTGCTATTAAATAAAAACCTGCGATATCACTATAAAAGCTCTATCGCAGATTTTCAACAATTCACTTTACTTTTAGATATATATTCAACTATTTTTTTTGTGGCCACGAATCTGTAACATTTCCTTTATCATCATATGCTTCAAGTTTTAATTTATTATCTGCGTCTACAATAAATTTCGCTTTTACCTTTCCATCTTTGTCAAAAAGAAACAATCCGTTTTGTTTTCCTGCTGTTTGTCCTAACATAACTCTAGGAGCTCCTCCAATCATCCCTTTTTCCCTGTATTCATTGAATTTAGCTCTCCTTATTTTTTTGTCTTTAATGCTATTCAATTCTTTCATAATAGAAGTAGTCGTTGCATGTGACTCATTATCTCCTCTATCATTAAAAACCAGTCTTCCCGCTTTGTATCTTTCTCCTTTATACTTTTCATCTGTAGTAATCAATTGCATTACTTGGTCTCCGTCATATTGATCAAAAGTTAACGATAGTCCTGAGCTGTGTCCATTTTCTTTTTTCTTACCATCAAAAATAAATCCTCCACATTCTAAACCTTCTTCATTAAAGAATAACATACCCGCTCTTTTCTTTCTTTTATGATATACTTCTTGGTTAATTTTGTCTCCTTCGCTAGGAAAATTCGCCGCATTAGTAATTAGCATTTTTACTGTTCCATCATCCTCAATCACATTTATTCTTTTTACATCAATTGTGTCAAATCGTGTATTCCTCTTACTTTTAAAAGCAACTGTTGTTACGATACCTATTGCCGCTGTTATACTTACTGCAAATGTTCTTAAAAATATAAGTTCTCTAGTTGTGCTCATCTTTACTTTGTTTTTGTTGATAATTCAAAAGTATAGCGAAGCCAAAAGATATTAAATGAGAATTTGATAAACTCAGGAAAAATTAGAAGGAACTAAGGAAATTTTTAATTTATGTTTTTCTAAGATTAAAATAAGAATCAAGTAAGTATAAAACATTACAGATAACTTTGATTTAATACTTGTTTTAAATAACAAAACCTGCAAAGAAGTCTATTAAAACTTCAATACAGGTTTATAATTCCTCTTTTATTTAAATTATCCCATTTATCTCCCCTATTTTTGGGATTTTGGCCATGTATCTGTTACATTTCCTTTTTCATCATAAGCTTCAAGTTTTACTCGATTCTCTTTATCCACGATAAACCTTGCCCTCATATTACCATTTTTATCCATTAGAAATAAACCATTACTTTTCTCTATTGATTGTCCTAACATTACTCTCGGAACCCCTCCAAGCATTCCTTTTTCTTTATACTCCTTGTATTTAGCTCTCCACGACTTCTTATCTTTAATACTAGCTAACTCATTCATTATTTTGTCGGTTGTTGAATGAGATTCATTATCGCCTCTATCATTAAAAACCAGCATACCAGACTTATACCTTTTCCCATCAATTTCGCGGTCTGAAGTACGAAGTTGCATTACCTGATCACCGTCATATTGATCAAAAGTTAACGATAATCCTGAGCTGTGTCCATTTTCTTTTTTCTTACCATCAAAAATAAATCCTCCACATTCTAAACCGTCTTCATTAAAGAATAACATACCCGCTCTTTTCTTTCTTTTATGATATACTTTTTGATTGATTTTATCTCCTTCACCAGGAAAATTCTCCGCATTAGTAATTAGCATTTTTACTGTTCCATCATCTTCAATCACATTAATTCTTTTTACATCGATAGTGTCAAATTTTGTGTTCCTCTTACTTTTGAAAGCAACTGTTGTTACGATACCTATTGCCGCTGTAATACTTACTGCAAATGTTCTTAAAAATATAAGTTCTCTAGTTGTGTTCATCTTTACTTTGTTTTTATTGATAGTTCAAAAGTATAGCGAAGCCAAAAGGTATTAAATGGGAGGTTGATGAACTCAGGAAAAATTAGAAAGAATTAAGGAAATTATCAATTTCAGAAAAACAATTATTTAGTAGAATATTATGAACAACTTCTTTTATGAGAAAACTCAGCATTTTTATTAAATAATCACCTCAACAAATACATACAAAAAAAGCAACCTTAAAGGTTGCTAATATCATGTATGATTTTAAAATGTATTTTTAAGCATACCACTGACATACCCATAAATTGTATACATTATCAAAAATACATTTAGAAATTCTTGGGCAAGTTTTCCTACACTGAGACCACGTTTGAGAATACACTCCTCCTTCTATCGATTTTTGTTCCTCTTTGCTTAATGTTTGAACATCTTTTAATTTTAAAATTGACTTTAACATAATAGTAGTTTAAATATTTGGTTATCTGATAAATATAAAGACTCTCTTTAATGACTCAAAAAACGATCTATAAACAACTTCTATATACATATAAAAAAAGCCATCGAAACTATCGATGGCTTTTACAATTACGAAATTTCGTTATTAATATAATCTACGAAGAGCGGTTCTATCATTATTATTGAACTCTCCATTTACTCCTGAATGGAAACATGCCAACATAATTGAAGTTGAATCATATCCAGTAGGTGTACCTGCAACATGATTAGCTCCTACACCAGCAGATCCTTCATTTGAATTTTGCCCACAACTTTGACGGCTAAACCAGTCTGTGTGTCTAAATCCGATTGCATGACCTATTTCATGAGTAATTACATGCTCATTAACATTTGTTGAATAATTACCTAAACCGTAGATTTGAATCCACTTGTAAGGACGACCACCACTCGGGAAACCAGCTTGTCCACCAGAACCACCATTATTTGGATTATGGTAAACTACCATATCTTTTGATTGATAGTTGGTACCAAAAGTTAAAGTAAACCTAATAGTTAACCCTAAGCTGTTGTAGTTATTTACTGCCATTTGTAATCCACTACGCTCTTTATTAGAAAGACCATATCCACCACCACCGGTATAACCAATGATAGAAATATTTCTTCCTTGAGAAACTAGATTGTTTGTAGAATACTGACGTCCATCTTGAGACTCTGCAAGTGTTAAAATTTCTTGCTCAGTCATTGCAATATCTTCCTCAACGAATAAACGCTCCTCAGACGTTCCATCAGGAAAATAGAAAGTGTCATAACGTAGATGATTTACGTTTAGTTCTAGTTTTGCCGCGGCATCCACAATTTTCTGTGGTACAGGCTTCGACCAAGGCGCTTCAACTGCTTGTTCAACAGTATTCGACTCATTAACTTGTTCGTTCTCACTAGAACATGAGGCAAGGAGAATCCCTGCCATTAAGCCCAAGGATAGGGCTAGTTTAGCTTTGCTCATAATATTAGCTTTAATTATTAGAATGGGTTTTAATTGTGCCAAATCTACATAATTAAATAGTAAAAATTGAATATTCCTCAAATTTAACCACCAAAAAAGCCTTAATTAAACAAAAAAGATGTTTCCATTTAAAAATATTCACAATTTGTTAAATTTTACTTAACAAAACACAAATAAAGTATTAAAAAAATAGATTTACTGGAAATGCCCTACAAATTTAACATTAAAAATACATCAAACAACATTTATAAAAATAAAAAAAGAGCTACCTCTTTTATTGAGGTAACCCTTTTATTTATCAAGTATTTTCTTATCTATATAATAGTACTTTGTCCCATGTGAATATTTTGGAAATTCATATCACTATCCTCTTGATTATTAATATAATCAGCGATAAAATCTCCTACTTTACTTGTTGAGAATGGCTTTTCTGAGTTTATATCTTCCGTAGTTATTCCCAATTCTAAAGACTTCTGAACAGCTCTATCGATAGCTCCGGCCTCTTCATGTAAACCAAGATGTTCTAACAACATGGCTGCTGATAATATAGATGCTAATGGGTTTGCGATATCTTTTCCTTTTGCCTGCGGGAAAGATCCATGAATTGGTTCAAATAAAGCATTTTCTTTACCTACAGATGCAGAAGCCAATAAACCAATTGAACCTCCAATAACACTAGCTTCATCAGATATAATATCTCCAAATAAATTCTCTGTTAGTATTACATCAAATTGTTTTGGATTTAATATTAATTGCATTGCTGCATTATCCACAAATAAATAATCTAACGTAACATCAGGATATTGTGAAGCTAAAGCAGCTACAGTTTTTCTCCATAACCTTGAAGTTTCAAGTACGTTAGCCTTATCTACTAATGTTAATTTCTTACGTCTCGCTTGAGCCGATTGAAAAGCTAAATGAGCAATCCTTTCAATTTCTTCTACTGAATAAGAACAACCATCAAACGCTACTTTACCGTCGTCACTTAATTCTTTAATTCCAAAATAAATTCCTCCAGTTAACTCTCTATAAATACTAATATCAGTTCCTTTGATACGATCTTCCTTCAAGGGAGAATTATGAATTAATGTATCATAAGCTTTTACTGGTCTTACGTTACAAAACAGTCCTAATTCCTTTCTTAATTTTAATAAACCTTGTTCTGGGCGAACTTTTGCTGTAGGGTCATTATCATATTTCGGATCACCAATAGCTCCGAACAAAACAGCATCAGATTCTTTACATAACTTTACCGTTTCGTCTGGCAAAGGGGTACCAGTTTCATCAATCGCGCATGCCCCCATTAATGCTTCTTTGAACAAAAATGTGTGATCAAAAACGTCAGCGATAGCATTTAATGCCTTTTTCGCCTGTGCTGTCACTTCTGGACCTATTCCATCTCCAGGTATTACAGTAATATTTACTTTCATTTATTTTTTTTTAGCAGGTGTATAATTAACTCGGAATAACTTCCTTCGAGTTTTTCTTTTCAAAAGCCTCTATAGCTTCTCTTTTACTTACAAGAAAATCGATATCATCGTATCCATTTAATAAGCAAACCTTTTTGTAAGGATCTATTTCAAATTGAGCTTTTCCTACTGCAGTTTTTAATGTCTGCTCTTCTAAGTCTACGATAATTCTTGTTGTTGGATCTATTGTGGCAATATCCATTAATTTAGCCAAAAACTCTTTCGATACCTGAATCGGTAAAATTCCATTGTTTAAGGCATTTCCTTTAAATATATCTGCAAAGAAGCTACTAACTACCACTTTAAAGCCATATCCACTTAAAGCCCAAGCAGCGTGCTCCCTACTCGATCCACAACCAAAATTATCTCCAGCAATTAAAATACTTCCTTTGTACATCGGATTATTTAATACAAAATCGGTATTTAAATCACCATCTTTATGATATCTCCAATCTCTAAAAACATTGTCTCCAAAACCTTTTTTATCGGTGGCTTTTAAAAAACGAGCTGGAATAATTTGATCCGTATCAATATTTTCTATCGGTAATGGAATTCCCGTATCCACTAATTTAACAAACTTTTCCATCTAATTTAAATGTTTTGTGAAATTTACAATTTTTCCTTCCACCGCCGTGGCTGCCGCCATTAATGGGCTTGCCAAAATAGTTCTTGCTCCTTGCCCCTGACGTCCTTCAAAGTTTCTATTTGATGTTGACACACAATATTCTCCTTCAGGAATTTTATCATCATTCATTGCCAAACAAGCAGAACATCCTGGCTGACGTAATTTAAAACCTGCATCTTCAAAAATTTCTTGAAGTCCTTCTTCCCTTATTTGTTTTGCTACTTGTTGAGAACCTGGAACTAACCATGCATTTACGTTTGACGCTCTTTGTTTACCTTTTATATAATCGGCAGCAACTCTAAAATCTTCAATTCGAGAATTCGTACAACTACCAATAAACACATAATTTACAGGAGTATTTATCAAACTCTTTCCTTTCGTAAAATTCATATAAGCTAAAGCCTTATCAAAAGAAGCATCGTTTTCTTCAGGAATTACATCTGAAATTTTAAGCCCCATACCCGGATTGGTTCCATAAGTAAGCATTGGCTCAATGTCTTCTGCATCAAAATTATATTCTTTATCGAAAACAGCATCTTCATCTGTTTTTAAAGATTTCCAATAGGCAACTTTAGCATCGTACTCATCCCCCTTGGGAGCAAACTCTCTTCCTTTTACGTATTCAAAAGTGGTTTCATCGGGTGCAATCATACCTCCTCTAGCTCCCATTTCGATACTCATATTACAAACAGTCATGCGACCTTCCATAGACATTTCTTCAAAAACATTTCCTGCATATTCGCAAAAATATCCCGTTCCTGAATTGGTCCCTAACTTTGCAATAACGTATAAAATAACATCTTTTGGTAGTACGCCTTTTTTCAATTTTCCATTTACGTTTACACGTAAACTCTTTGGTTTTTCCAATAACAAGCATTGACTCGCAAATACTTGAGCCACTTGACTAGTTCCTATTCCAAAAGCAATTGTTCCAAATGCTCCATGAGTTGAAGTATGACTATCACCACAAACCATGGTCATTCCCGGTTGTGTTATTCCAAGCTCTGGTGCCATTACATGAACAATACCGTTGTACTTATGACCTAGACCGTAAAGTGTAATATTGTTTTTTTCACAGTTTTTTGTTAACTGCTCTAATTGATTTCGTGAAAGCTCATCTTTCACAGGTAAATGTTGATCTACTGTTGGTGTATTATGATCTGCTGTAGCAACAATTTGATTCGGACGTGCAATTGGAATGTTTCTATCTTCCAATTCATTAAACGCCTGAGGGCTTGTTACTTCATGAATTAAATGTTTGTCAATGTACAAAATCTGGGGTCCGTTTGGTATTGTTTCTACCACGTGCGCATCCCATACCTTATCAAATAATGTTTTTCCCATTAAGCGATTGCTATTTTTGAAATCTTATTAACTTGCTTCATTATTAGATGAATATCTTCATCAATTACTTCTTTTTGTTTATCTGCAAAATTCAGAAAAGTTTTATAGGCAGTATCTAACTGTACTTTAGTTAATTCGTAACCAATTTTCTTTGCTCTATATGCCAAAGCTGCTCTTCCACTTCTTGCTGTTAAAACAATAGCACTCTCTGTAACACCAACATCTGCAGGATCTATAATTTCGTAAGTTTCACGATTCTTGATTACTCCATCTTGATGAATTCCTGAACTGTGTGCAAATGCATTCGCTCCAACAATAGCCTTATTAGGCTGAACAAACATTCCCATTTTTTCTCTAACCATTAAACTCGTATCGTATAATAATTTAGAGTTAATGTTAGTATCTAAATTTAAATATGGGTGTTGTCTTAAAATCATTACAACCTCTTCTAATGCCGTATTTCCTGCACGCTCTCCAATACCGTTAATGGTACACTCTATCTGTCGAGCTCCATTTATAACTCCTGCTATCGAATTTGCCGTAGCCAATCCTAGATCGTTATGGCAGTGGCATGAAATAGTTACATTATCAATTCCTTCCACATTATCTTTTAAGTACTTGATTTTCGCCCCATATTCATCTGGTAAACAGTATCCAGTAGTATCAGGAATGTTTAACACTGTTGCTCCAGATTTAATAACTTCCTCACATACTTTTGCTAAAAAAGCATTGTCAGTTCTCCCAGCATCTTCCGCAAAGAACTCAACGTCATCTACGAAATTACGAGCATAAGCTACAGCTTCTTTTGCACGGAAAATCACTTCCTCTTTAGAAATATTAAATTTGTGTTTAATGTGAGACTCACTAGTACCTATTCCAGTATGAATTCTTGGCTTTTTCGCTATTTTCAAAGCTTCTCCCGCAACTTCTATATCTTTCTTAACCGCTCTTGTTAAACCACAAACAGATGCGTTTTTAACAATCTTTGCTATTTCATTTACTGAGGTAAAGTCTCCCGGACTAGATATTGGAAAACCAGCTTCAATCACATCAACTCCTAAATTGTCTAATCGCTCAGCAATGATCAACTTTTGCTGGGTGTCTAATTTACAACCTGGAACCTGTTCTCCATCTCTTAGTGTCGTATCAAAAATTTGGACTTTATCACTTGACATATTCTAAAACTTTTGTCTGATTATAAAATCAAATGTATATATTGGATTTTCTAATTAACATCTTTTTAAAAAGCTGTTTACGAAACTTAATTAACAAAAAACTAACTTAAAAGACTGTAAATCAGTTAATTATGAAGAAAACAATTACATCAACCAACCAACAAACTGATTCGCTTTTTATCTTGATAAAATCGTTGTCAAAGTCTGAAAAAAGGCAATTTAATCTTTACATCGGAAGGCTTGGTGGGAATGTTGATGCTAAATTTTTTGCTTTGTTCAAATTGCTGGAGAAACAAAAAATTTACGATGAAAAAGCCATCATAAAAAGTGGTATTGTAAGTAAGCAACAGCTGTCGAATTTAAAAGCTCATTTATACAAGCAGATATTGACAAGTCTACGCTTAAATCCAGTTCATAAAAACATAAGAATTCAAATTAGAGAGCAATTGGATTTTGCCACTGTTTTGTATTTAAAAGGCCTTTACAAACAAAGCTTAAAACTACTTGATAAAGCGAAAAATATGGCTTTAGATAGTGAAGAAAAGAATATGGCTTACGAAATTGTTGAGTTCGAAAAACTAATTGAAAGTCAATACATAACAAGAAGTATTAATACCAGAGCCGATGAATTAACCATCCAAGCGAAAAACTTGAGTCAACAAAATGTGATCACAAGTAAACTCTCTAACTTGTCACTTCAACTATATGGTATCTTATTAAAGACCGGTTATGTGAGAAACGATGAAGAACTTCAAAAAGTAAATGATTACTTTGAAGCACGACTTCCAAAATATGACTTTAAACAACTCGGTTTTAGAGAAAAACTTTGGCTATACAAAGCAAACCTATGGCATAGTTTTTTAACACAAGATTTTTTACAGAGTTACAAATACGCGAATAAATGGATTAACCTATTTAAAGAAGATCCGAAGAATATAAGCTTACATCCTGTATTTTATTTAAAAGGGATAAATTACTTACTTGAAAGTCTGTTTTTCATCAATCATTATTCTAAGTTTCAACAAGAATTTGCGTTGTTTGAAGAAGGAATCGATAACAACAGCATTCCTAAAAATAGTAATACTGAAATTTTGATGTTTCAATATTATTATGCAAATAAACTCCATTTACATTTTTTAGAAGGAAGTTTTAGCGAAGGAGAATACCTAGTAGAAATTATTAATAAGAAAATAGAGGAATATCGTAACCTACTTGATAACCATCACATTGTTGTTCTTTATTACAAGATTGCATGTTTATACTTTGGAATGGGAAAAAATTCTGAGTGTATTTTCTACTTAAACAAAATTATTAATTCTAAAAATTTACATGTAGCTGAAGACCTTCAATGCTTTGCGAGGGTTTTAAACCTAATTGCTCATTACGAATCAGGACTAGATTACCACTTAGAAGTTCAGTTTAAGGACACCTATCGCTTTCTTCTGAAAATGGAAAACCTTCAAGAGGTACAAAAAGAGTTTATATCATCTATAAAAGCATTGGGTGATGTTTACCCTCATCAAATAAAAAATGAGTTCAAAAAAATATATGATCGTTTAAAGGTTTTTGAAAATCACCCATACGAAAAAAGAGCTTTTCTATACCTTGATATACTATCTTGGCTTGAAAGTAAAATAGCTAATAAAACGGTTTCGCAAATAATTCAAGAAAAATTCAAAAAATCTACCAAATAATTAAAAAAGCATTTATATCTTTGACACCATGATAATTAATGAAAGACATATCCTAGATATAACAAACACTTCTACAGGAGTGTCTTTCGTTGGCACAATTATTATTACTACTGGTATTACCCTTTAGGGGGTTTCGTTCATACATATAATTTCCGTACTATTTATTTTTCCAAAAGATTTGGAAACAGATAAATAACCACAAATATTCTTTAATCAATTATTTTTTATAACCTTTTAAAATGAAAGTTTTAAAATTCGGAGGCTCATCAGTAGCAAATAGTCAAAATATAAGCAAAGTAGTTCAAATTGTTAGTAACACAGCTGCCAATACCAAAGTTGCTGTAGTAGTATCAGCTTTTGGTAAAACTACAAACAAGCTTATTGCTTCGGCAAATTATGCTGCAGAAAACCAACCAAATTATTTAGATCTTTTTAATGAAGTAAAAGATCATCATTTTCAAGTAATCAACGACTTGATAAATAGCAACCAAAAAGAAACTGTTGAAACTAGAGTTGAAAACCTATTTGAACAATTAAAAACCTTATTAGAAGGCTGTTTTCTACTGAAAGAAATTACGCCGAAAACAATGGCTGCAATTAGCGGCTTTGGTGAATTACTTTCTTCTTTTATTATTTCTGAAGTTGCCAAACAAAATTTGAATACTACTTATAAAGATAGTAGAGAGATTATTTTAGCCTCTAATGTATTTGATAAAGCACAAGTTAACTTTAAAGTAACTAATAAAAACTGTCAAGATTTCTTTAAAGATAATGGTCATCAAGTTACCCTATTGCCTGGTTTTATTGCTAAAACTGAAACTGGTTTTTCTACAACTTTAGGTAGAGGTGGTTCAGATTACACGGCTGCTATTTATGCAGCTGCTTTAAACGCTGAAGAACTTCAAATTTGGACGGATGTTAGTGGAATGTTTACTGCGAACCCAAGTGTAGTAAAACAAGCCTTCGCTATACCACAAATTTCATATCAGGAAGCGATGGAATTATCACACTTTGGAGCTAAAGTTATCTACCCACCAACGATTCAGCCTGTTTTGGAAAAAGAGATTCCAATTGTTATTAAAAACACCTTTGATCCTGAAAATGTTGGTACCTTAATCACAAAAGAATCTGGAAATACAAAACCAGTAAAAGGTATTAGCCATATTGAAAACATTACATTACTAACTTTAGAAGGAAGTGGCATGGTTGGTGTTTCCGGCACTTCAAAGAGGCTGTTTGAAACATTATCTAATCAAGACGTTAATGTAGTTTTAATTACCCAAGCTTCGTCTGAGCATTCTATTTGTGTAGGTATTTATGATGAAGATGCTGAAAAAGCAGCAAATGCCGTAAATAAAGCCTTCGAAATAGAAATTGAACGTCGCAAGCTCAATCCTGTAACCGTTGAACAAGGGTTAGCCATTATTGCTTTAGTTGGAGATAATATGAAAAACCATCAGGGTTTAAGTGGACAAATGTTTAGTTCTTTAGGCAAAAACAATGTAAATATTAGAGCCATTGCCCAAGGAGCATCTCAAAAGAATATTTCTGCTGTGATTGACAGTAACGATGCAAAGAAAGCGTTGAACACTCTCCATGAGCAATTTTTCGAAGAAAAAATAAAACAACTTAACCTGTTTGTTACTGGTGTTGGTAATGTAGGAGAACGATTTTTAGCTCAAGTGCATCAACAAAATGAGTATTTACGCGAGCATTTAAAAATGAGTATTCGAGTTGTAGGGCTTGCAAACTCAAGAAAAATGGTATTCAACACGGATGGTCTCGATCTTAATAATTGGAAAGAACTCTTGGAAAATGGAGAGCAAGCTTCTATTCAACAGTTTTTCGAACGTAGTAAAGATTTTAACTTAAGAAACTCAGTATTCGTTGATAATACAGCAAATCAGTCGGTTTCTGAAATCTATGAAAACTATTTACGTAATAATATTGCTGTAGTTACCTGTAACAAAATAGCATGTGCTTCAAATCTTGAGAATTATAAAAACTTAAAAAGAATTTCAAGAAAATACAATGCTCCATTTTTATTTGAAACAAACGTAGGTGCTGGTTTACCAATTATCGACACACTTAAAAACTTAGTTGCTTCAGGAGATCGCGTTCAAAAAATACAAGCTGTATTGTCTGGTAGTTTAAATTTTGTTTTTAACAACTTTAATGCCTCTTCAAGCTTTCACAATGTTGTTAAAGAAGCACAAAATCAAGGTTATACTGAGCCAGATCCTACAATTGATTTAAGTGGTATTGATGTTGCTCGAAAGATTTTGATTTTAGCACGTGAAAGTGGTTATGAACTTGAGTTATCAGATATTGAAAATAGCTCTTTCTTACCAAAAGAATCTTTAGAAACTAACAATAACGACGATTTCTACAAGAGTTTAACAAATAACGAAGCTCATTTTCAGGAATTATTCCAGAAAGCATCGGAAGAAAATAGTCGTTTAAAATATGTAGCTGAATTCTCTGAAGGTAAGGCCAAAGTAGGATTACAACATATTCCTACTGATCATCCTTTTTATAATTTAGAAGGTAGTGATAATATTGTTCTTTTTTATACAGACAGATACCCTGTACAACCTTTACAAATCAAAGGAGCTGGTGCAGGATCTGATGTTACGGCCTCTGGAATTTTTGCAGATGTAATTAGAACTGGTAATAACTAATATTTAATTAAAGAAAATGAACTTTATCAAAATATTTGCTCCTGCTACTGTTGCCAATGTTTCTTGCGGGTTTGACTCAATGGGGTTTGCTGTTGAAAATGTTGGTGATGAAATGACCTTTACAAAAACATCAGAAAAGGGAGTTAAAATTACAGAAATTACTGGAGCTAACGGGCTTACTTTAGACCCTACAAAAAACGCTGCTGGTGTCGTAGCTTTAGCCATGCTTGAACAACATCCTGTTGATTTCGGTATTGAAATGACCATGCATAAAGGCTTTTCTCCAGGAAGTGGTTTAGGAAGTAGTGCTGCAAGTGCAGGTGGAGCTGCCTATGGTGTAAATCAGTTATTGGGAGCCCCTTTTTCGGATTTAGAATTGACCAAATTTGCCATGTTAGGAGAAGAAGCTGCCTGCGGAACTCCTATTGCAGATAATGTTGCTTCTGCCGTTTTTGGAGGATTTGTTCTTATTAGAAGTTACGAACCTTTAGATATAATTAAGCTTCCTGTTCCTGATGAATTACGCTTGGTAGCGATTCATCCTCAAATTGAGGTAAAAACAAAAGACGCTAGAGAAGTTTTACCTACTGAAGTATCACTAAAAAATGCAGTTACGCAATGGGCTAATGTTGGAGGATTAGTTAGTGGCTTACATTCAAATGACTACCAGCTCATAAGTAATTCACTAACTGATGTTATTGTTGAACCAGCAAGAAAGCATTTAATTCCTCATTTTGACCTTGTAAAGTCAGAAGCCATTAAAGCAGGTGCCCTGGGTGCGGGAATTTCGGGTTCTGGTCCCACTATTTTTGCTATTTGTCAAGGGGATGATATCGCAAAAAAAGTACATAAAGCCATAGAAAATGCTTACTCTGACAAAAAAATTGATTTTAACGTATTTACATCAAAAATAAATACGGACGGAGTAAAAACTATAACATCGAATTAGACTAACTTTATCACATAAACAACACGAAATGAACTATTATAGTTTACATAAAAAATCGCCTGATGTTAGCTTTCAAGAAGCAGTAGTTAACGGTTTGGCTCCAGATAGAGGGTTATATTTTCCAGAAAACATAACTCCTTTATCTAAAGAATTTATAGAAAATTTAGATTCGTACTCCAACGAAGAAATTGCTTATGAAGCAATTAAACAATTTGTTGGAAATGAAATTCCAGATAATACCTTAAAAGAAATTATCAAAGACACCTTATCTTTTGATTTTCCAGTGGTTTCAATTGATGACAATACGGCTACATTAGAATTGTTTCATGGGCCAACCATGGCTTTTAAAGATGTTGGTGCTCGCTTTATGGCTCGTTGCTTAGGATATTTCAATCGTAACAATGATAATAAAGTTACTGTTTTAGTGGCTACTTCTGGAGATACAGGAGGTGCTGTTGCTCATGGTTTTTTAGGAGTAAAAGGTGTAGAAGTAGTTATATTATATCCTAGTGGAAAAGTTAGTGATATACAAGAAAAACAATTAACCACTCTTGGTCAAAATATTACAGCGCTCGAAGTTGATGGTGTTTTTGATGACTGTCAAGACATGGTAAAAACGGCTTTTTTAGATAAAGATATTGAAAGAGTACTCACATCAGCAAACTCTATTAACATTGCTCGTTGGTTACCTCAAATGTTCTATTTTTTCTTTGCTTACAAGCAAGTTTACAAACAACACAAAGAAGTTGTTTTCTCAGTACCAAGTGGTAACTTCGGAAACATTTGTGCTGGAATTATGGCTCAAAAACTAGGGCTTCCAATTAAGCATTTCGTAGCGTCAACAAATATAAATGATACAGTTCCTAACTATTTAGACAAAGGAGTATATGAGCCTAAGCCTTCAAAAGCTACTATTTCTAATGCTATGGATGTTGGAAATCCGAGTAATTTTATTCGTATCCAAGAGTTATTTGAGAATGATATTGAAGCTTTGAAGAGAACATTCTCTTCCTATTCATTTAATGACGAAGAAACTCGTGAAGCCATGAAAGTTATTTACGATGATAGTAAATATGTTTCGGACCCTCATGGTGCAGTTGGTTATTTGGGAGCAAAAGAGTATCAAAAAAATAATGCTGGAAGTTTATCTATCTTCTTAGAAACTGCTCATCCTGTTAAATTTTTAGATGTAGTAGAAAGTACACTTCCAGTAAAAGTTGCCATTCCTGAGCAGATTAAAGAAGTACTTGACAAACAAAAGGTAGCTACCGCTATTAGTTCTTATGATGAACTAAAAAAGTTTCTTAATTCTGAAAAAGTTACCGTATAAGCTTGCTCCTTTAACAAGTAAAACTTTGGAATACAAATCCTATAAAATCCCTGCTTTTAAAGTGGGGATTTTTGATTTTATATACATCAGAACATCATTTTGAAGCTATTTAATACTCAAAAATAATATACTCTTCAACTAAAATAGCATGGGTATTCTAAACCTATAACCATGTTGGTTTTATGTGTTTATCTCAAAACGTCAATGCTTTAACGTTATATTTGTAAATGTATAACATGCTATAAAATCGCAACTAATCATTCATGAATACTGTATCTACAATTTAAACGAGATGAAAAAATTACTGATAACTATTGTAAGCTCTGTTTTTTGTGTAAACCTATCAGCACAGAATATATTTAGGACTGCTTGTAATGGGAATATAGTAAGGTTAGACAGTATGCTAACCCATAGTAAAATTGATATAAAAGACGATCGCGGAAGGTCGCTACTACATTGGGCTGTAGCCTGTAAACAGAAAGAAGTTTTTGACCTTTTGATTAAAAAAGGTATAAAACTTAATGGAATGGATAAACAAGAAAGAATTCCCCTACATGTGGCTGTTCAATTTAATAATGTGGAATATTTTAACTATCTAATTGAGTTACAACCTAACGATAACTGGCAGTCCTTATATGGTATATCATTAATTGAGCTGGCCATATTGAATAGAAATAAAGAACTTACAAAGAAATTAATTACTAGTGGAATTGACATAAACACTAAGAACAAAAGAGGTAGTACGGCTTTGGAAATTTCACAAAGAATGGGTACTGATCATATTTCTAAATTCCTAATTTCTCAAGGAGCAGATAAACATCTTGTTCGAAAATTCAAAATGAGAGGAAAGTATATGGGTATGAAGGAACCTGGGGCAAATCCCAAAATGTTCGCACCTAATTTTATTTCCACTGAAGAGCAAGAATTCGGTTCAATATTTAACAAAACAGGAACTGAATTTTATTTTAGTGTTGATGTAGGTAAAAGAAACGAAATTAGATATTCCAAAATGCAAGATGACGGCTGGACTAAACCTAAAACTATTATTTCGCATGAAAGATATAGCTACAATGATCCATTTCTTTCAAACGATGAAAATAGACTGTATTTCATATCTAAAAGACCACTCGATGGAAAGGGAGATGTTAAGGATGTTGACATCTGGTATGTTGAGAGACTTGATGACGAGTGGTCAGAACCAATAAATGCAGGTCCGAATATTAATACAAGCGGAAATGAATATTATATTTCATTCACAGATAATGGAACTATGTACTTTGCTTCTAACGGTCATCCCCGAAAAGATACGTCTAGAACAGACCATGATATATATTGCGCCAATCTCATTAATAACAAGTTTCAGAAACCAATATTGCTTGATTCAACAATAAACACAACTGGATATGAAGCAGATGTTTTTGTTGCTCCAGACGAATCCTATATTATATTCTGTTCTACCCGTGATGGAGGATTCGGAAGAGGGGATTTATATATAAGTTTTAAGAATTCTAATGGAAACTGGACAAAAGCTATCAATATGGGTAACGAAATAAATTCTAAATATTATGAATACTGCCCATTTGTTACCAAAGATGGAAAGTACTTATTCTATACCAGTAATCAGGATATATATTGGGTCAATACAACAATTATCAATAAACTAAAGAAAAAAAACAAGTAATAATATATAAAAAAGTATAAAGCTGTTGCACTTAACTATAAGCTCTACACTTATAAAAAAGAGCTTATAACTATAAAATTTGGTGTTAAAAAAATAAATGTAATATATTTGATATAATACCAAACTGAAACGTATCATTACCTACTTTACGTTTCTTATACTAACTGTTGTAGCTAATATTAGGAAACTCGATAAACTATATATAATGCCCAACGTTAATGATTTCTTTACTAATAAGAATACTGTAAAAAACATTTCTGAGAATCAGCTTTCTCAACTCTCTGACTTTCTAATACCTATTGAAGCTTTTGCAAGAACAACAAATAGTAGTATTTATGTTATAGATTATAATAAAAAGGGATTTGATTATGTATCTAGCAATCCATTATTTTTGTGTGGTCATTCTCCAAGTGAGGTAATAGAAATGGGATATGAATTCTACTTTAAATATGTTACCCAAAAAGATATTGAACTACTTCTGAAAATTAATCAAGTTGGGTTCGATTTTTATGAAAAAATACCGCTTATTGAAAGAACCGATTACACTATATCTTATGATTTTCATTTAAAAAACAAAGAGAATAAAACCATCCTTGTCAATCAAAAATTAACCCCGTTGTTTTTAGCAGATGATGGTAAAATATGGAAAGCAATGTGCGTAATTTCTATTTCGAGTTCAAAAAAATCGGGCAACATTAAAATAGTCAAAAAAAATAGTAATATCGTTTTTAAATATCAAGAAATTGGTAATTACTGGAGTTCCTATGAAAGTATTCAATTAACAGAAAGAGATAAAGAGATACTTTTTTATTCTTCTCGAGGATTCACTATAAACGATATTGCCAAAGAAATTTTTATTTCAGCTAATACTGTGAAATTTCATCGAAAAAAATTGTTTGAAAAATTGAATGTATCAAACATTTCCGAAGCCATTGTTTTTGCAACAAATAATGGTCTTCTTCAACCTTAAAACTACCCTTTTGTATAGCCAAACATTCAATAGATTACTATAAATTGTAACGATATAATTTTAATTTTCTACTCATGAAACAGGTTATTGTTCTATTATCTCTTCTGAGTGTTGCAATTGGATGTAAAACAAATAAAAGTTATACAGTTGATTCCTCTAAATATGAAAAAATTCTTGACTCTATTATACATAATATGAAAGAGAATTCCGTGTATACGAATAACGTTGATTGGAATCAATTAGAAAAAGAAATGCATAACATATACAATGAAAAAGATTCTATTAACACTTTAAAATCAAGCATAAAACATATGCTAACAGTACTTGGAGACTTTCATGGTTCATCCTATGTTAACGGAGAGCAAATCAAAGCTAATGTAAAAAGAACCAGAACCGTTGCCTATGATTATGACAGTGATAAGTACATTGGTAAAATGTCGAGCATATATCAAAAAAGATTAAAAGAATCCAATAGTATATTTTCGAATCTTATTGATAAATCCATTGGATATATTCAAATTCCTATGATATTAAATAATATGGGAATTGATAGTATTAACATTGCATATACATTAAAAATTAGGGATAAACTATGTAAATTAGAAAAAAACAATCCTAAGGGATATATCATTGATTTGAGAACAAATTTAGGAGGAACTATGTACCCCATGTTTTCAGGACTTGGTATACTTTTTCCAAACTTAAAACTGGGAGGAGACTCTAAAGATGAAAAAACATTTTATTCTAAATGGGCTATTATAGAAGGTAATATGCATTATGAAGATTATGCAATCCCCAATATGCCTGCAATCACCTGTAATATAAAATTGGGCAATAGAAAAGTTGCTGTAATTATTGGTAGATATACTAATAGTTCTGGTGAAGCGGTTGCATCTGGTTTAAAAGGGCAAAAAAACGTTAAACTATTTGGTGAGCAAACTGCAGGAGCAAGCTCTACAATATCTTGGATACCTATTTCAAATAACATCCAACTTAATCCTACAGTTGCTTATTATATGAGTAAAGATGGAACATTAAATAAAGACGGAATTGTTCCTGATGTCAATATCATTGAAGACTACTATATTGAAAAACCACTTCAATCAAAAGCAATTACGCAAGCCATAGAATGGATAAATACAAGTTACAAGAATGACCATAAGTAATTGCTTGCTCTCGCCTACTTCTGAAAATATTAAGGATTTTCTATTCGGTTTGTATTTGCTAAATTAGTTGCTGGAATACGTAACGAAATGATTCACAAAACTGTTAGCCTCGTACCAAAATCAGAAACCTCAAAATACACATTATGAAAAGAAGACAATTAATAAAAGGAATTTTGGCTACAGGAGCATTATCTATGGTAAACAACGTTGACGCAATGAATTTATTAGTAAATGATGATTTTTGGAGTAACATCAGAAATTCTTTTCCAAAAAAATCTGAATATATCAATCTATTGAATACTGGAGGGGGTGCAGTATCTAATGCAACTTTAGAACTTCTTTCGAAATATCAAGAAATCACTGCTGGTGGAGGTGAAAATAAAACTCAAGCTTTAAATTCTTTAAAAGAAAGTGGTTCATCACAATCTTTACGGCAATTAATGGCGAATACCTTTGGTTGCTCTTCCAATGAAATAGCATTGACGCGTAATGCAATGGAAGGACTTGTAACTGGATTACTGGGACTTGACCTCGATAAAAATGATGAAATCATTACAACAAACGCTGATTATGATTCCTGTATTAGAATTATCGAACAAAGGGAAAAACGTGATAATATTCGCCTAAAATTAATTGATATTCCAATGCACGCAAAAAATGACGATGAAGTGGTTTCTGCATTTGAGAACAGCTGTACTAATAAGACAAAAGTTATTTTGATGTGCCATATGTTCAATAAAAATGGACAAATATTACCTATCCGTAGAATTTGTGAAATGGCGAAAAAAAAAGGCATTACAACTATTGTTGACGGTGCTCAAAGCATTGGGCAAATCGATTTTAAAATTTCAGAATTAGGCTGTGATATTTTTAGTGCATCACTTCATAAATGGTTTTATGCACCTAAAGGAACAGGGATTTTGTATGTTCGAAAAGATAGTATTGAAAATGTTTGGCCTATTTATGCTAGTTGGTCAGGTAAACCAAACAATAGCATTGAAAAATTTGAAGAATATGGAACAGTATCTAAAGCAATTAGTGCAAGTTTACCCTCTGTATTTGAGTTCAATCAAAAAATAGGTATTGAAAGAAAAGAGAAAAGACTTCGTTATTTAAGAGACTTGTGGTTAAACGAAATTTTAAAATCAGATAGAGTTAGACTATTAACAAATCCAAAAAAATCTTGTGCAATTACCGCTTTTAAAATTGAAGGGATAAATCCTAACGTATTTTCCAAAGAATTATACGATAAACATAAGATAAGTATCGGCTCTATACATTTACAAGACAAACCTAACTTTAAAGGCAATTACTTAGCTGCCGATTTAACAAATTCAGAGGAAGAAATATACAAATTCATTGAAGTTTTTAAAGCATATATCAAACAGAACTAAAATGCTACATTCAACCCTTGCAAAAAAAATAACGAATAAGCATTTAATATAAAGCACAGTGATATTTTTTAGTTCTATTTGATAAAACATAACCTATTTAATTATCTACTTGATAATAACCTCATCATAAAAGAAGTAATATAGCTTGTCCTCTTAATGTCATACCACTGTCGTATTGGTGTCAGACTATTGGCAACACTGGCATTTCTTTCATCCTTACTTTTGTATCAAAACAAAAATCATCTATAATGAACACAAGCAAAACAAATTTAAGAGACATAAAAAAAATGAGATTAGAACGTCATTGGTCACAAGAACAATTGGCTGCAATGAGTGGATTAAGTATACGAACCATTCAAAGAATTGAAAACGGGGAAAATGCTGGATTAGAATCTTTAAAATCATTAGCTGCAGTTTTTGAAACGGACATTAAAGATTCAAACAAAAGGGATGAATTAGAACAGGTAAGAAAAGAAGAAGCCTATATTCAAAAGTTAAAAGGTTTTTATAAACTTTGTGCCATCGCTCTGCTAAGTATGATTGTTCCTATCGTAATTGCCTTTAATAATTCCTCTTTCTGGGTAATTGTATTGTGGATTCTACTAGGGTGGCTAGTTATTATTGGTATCTATTCTTTAAATACTTTTGAATTCTTTGGAGAAGAATGGAAAAAGAAAAAGATTGAAAAGAAGTTTGGTCGTAAAAAATAACAATCGATAAAGGATCTATCTGTTTTCAATTTGAACATTATAGAACAATTCAATGAACTTATAAAACGCTGTAATTTTACAAAAAAAAAGAAATAATTGAATTCGAAACATCGCCCCCTGACATACCCTTAACACTAAGTAATTCTATTTTTGTAATATGAATTAATGAGATGATAAAGAACCATAATGAAAGCCATTGATAATTTTTATTTCGAACAAGAAGAACCTGTCAAGAGTTGTCTGTTGGCATTAAAGGATATAATCTTAAAATACAACTCTGAATTTGAACCAAGATGGTACTATCGACTACCTTGCTTTATGTATAAAAATCAAATTTTCTGCTACCTCTGGGTAAACAAGAAAACACAATTACCCTATATAGCCATAGGTAAAGGAATAAAAATCAATCACCCTGATTTAATCCAAGGAAAAAGGACATTCACGAAATTAATGATTATCGATCCTATAAAAGATATTCCAGTACAAAAAATTCATAAAATATTTGACCTCGCAATAGATTTGTATCAATAAAAAGAACATGTGGGATATGAATGTAAGCATTCAAAACTTCAAAAAACATTAATATCTATAACAAATAATTAAACAAACTATAATTTCAACTTTTTAACTAACTTTACGAAAAACCACAAATATCGATAACCAGAATTTAGATGAAACTAAGGGATAAAAATCCAGCCCTAATTCTTGTAGACGTACAAAATGCTTTTTTGAATGAAGAATACTGGGGAGGAAATAGAAATAACAAAGATGCCGAAATCATTTGCGGAAAAATACTCAACAAATGGCGTAAACTAAACTTACCTATTTTTCATATTAGACACAGCTCAACCAATCCAAAATCATTACTTCATGAGCAAAATCCAGGGTTCGAATTCAATAAAAATGTCATCCCTAAAAATAATGAACAGGTAATAACCAAGAATGTGAACAGTGCATTTATTGAAACCAACCTTAAAGAACAATTAGATCAATTGAGTATTACAACCGTTGTTATTGTTGGCATTACAACGAACCATTGTGTTTCAACAACCACTAGGATGGCTGGAAATTATGGTTATAAAACATATTTAATTTCTGACGCAACGGCTACCTTTGACAGAACAGGAGTTAATGGAGAAAAGTTTGATTCTGAGATAATCCACCAAACGACACTCGCTAATTTGAATGAAGAATTTGCTACTGTTTTCGATTCAGAAAAGTTATTGGAAGAACTTTAGAAATCATATCATTTTCCATCATATGATACAATGTTATTAATATAGAACATATTCTAAACTCATTAGAAAAGCAGCAATTGAAATGAAATACAGGCACGGAAAAGTAGAGGACTTTGAAAATATTGAAGAGTTTGTAAAAGATGCTATTTTTCCTGCGTTCTATAAAGACGATTTATCAGAAGAACAGCTTAAGGAAAATGAATGGGTAATTAATATCTCAAAAAAATCGTGTTTATCTGCTATTGAGAAAAAAGATGTTATTGTTATCGTTGCTCATGATAAAGAATTGGCTGGTTTTATAATTGCCGACAGAACGTCAAAAGATTGTCCTGAAATTGATTGGCTGATGATATCACATAAATATCAAGGAATGGGAATAGCCAGAAAACTAACAGAAATGGCCATTGACTGGATTGGGAAAAATGAAAGAATCAAGCTTGGTGTTATTCATTTTAATGTTAGAGCAATAAAGTTTTACAAAAAATTAGGCTTTAAGGATACTGGAAAGGTTGTTGGCAAACATAAGATACCGAGAATACTCATGATAAAAGAGCCTACAACTAATAACTTAGAAACCCAATCATAAACACTTATTTTTAATGAGTTTTATCAATATTAACTATTGTATTAAATTAAACCTAACAAAAAAATAATATTGAGCTTAAAATTAAGATCCAATAAAAGTTATTATTTTAACCATGAATTTTAGTCTACCTTGAAAACCAAATCACCATGAAGAAGTTTTTATTTACATTAATCATAACACTCCTTATCAATCCACTGTTATCTTCTGCTCAAGATTTATTGCAATCAGGGCCAATGGTTGGTTACTCAACAATGATGGAAGCTTTACTATGGGTGCAAACTACAAAATCAGCTAAAGTTCGTTTTGAATACTTCGAACAAAACAATCCAAAAAAACGCTTTAAAACAGAAACCTACACTACCTCAGCAAAAGATGGGTTTGTAGCAAAGTTAATCGCTAATAAAATCCTACCTGGTAAGAAATATAATTATGAGCTTTTCATCAACAACAAACGAGTTAAAAGGGACTATCCTATGGAATTCCAATCGCAATCATTGTGGCAATGGCGTACAGATCCTCCTGAGGTAAACTTCGCTATTGGGAGTTGTAACTATGTTAATGAAGAACGTTTTGATCGACCTGGAAGACCTTATGGAAGCGACCATAATATATTTCATTCTATCCATAAAAAAGATCCAGATTTTATGCTTTGGTTAGGTGACAACACTTATTTGAGAGAAGCAGATTGGAATTCGAGAACTGGTTTTTTACATCGATATACTCATACACGCTCTCTTCCTGAAATGCAACCTCTGTTAGCCTCTACCCATAATTACGCTATTTGGGATGATCATGATTTTGGTCCAAACGACGCAGATGGTAGCTATTGGTTAAAAGAAACGGCTTCTGAAATATTTAAGTTATTCTGGGGAAACCCAAACTATGATGTAATTGGAGAAGGTGGAATTACTGGAAGTTTTCAATGGGCTGATCTTCA
Organism: Tenacibaculum xiamenense; assembly: GCF_964513065.1. Classification (NCBI taxonomy): domain Bacteria; kingdom Pseudomonadati; phylum Bacteroidota; class Flavobacteriia; order Flavobacteriales; family Flavobacteriaceae; genus Tenacibaculum; species Tenacibaculum xiamenense. The sequence goes on along the minus strand of NZ_CAZEQU010000034.1, from coordinate 77,942 downwards.
GTTTTTTCTTTTGGATAATCGTTATTACCGTACTTCCAACAAGAATTTTACTGAAAACAGACAAATGCTTGGTAAAAAACAAATTGATTGGCTCATTAATGCTTTAGCCTCTAGTCAAGCCCCGTTTAAATTTATTGTCATTGGTGGACAAGTACTAAGTACAGAAGCTTGGTACGAAAATCATGCAACCTTCGCCGATGAGAGGCATTACCTCTTGCAAAAGATTCGTGATGCTAAAATTGAAGGTGTTGTCTTTTTGGATGGTGACAGACATCATACTATTCTAAGTCGTTATAAAGAAAATAAAGATGTTTATCCTCTTTATGACTTGACCTGTTCATCTTTAACTGCTGGGGCACATAACAGAAAAGAACCTTTAAATACTAATGGAATAGAAGATACTTTCGTAGGGCAGCACAATTTTGGAATTCTAAACGTTAGTGGTCCTAGAAAAGACAGAGTCCTTAAAATAACCATCTTTGACAAGGATGGTAATTCTCTCTGGACACAAAACATCCGTGCGAAAGATTTGAAATATAGAAGATAAACGATGAAATTAACTATAATTCTTATCATTATTAATATAATCTAATTTAGAAACATCATCATAAATTTGAACAATAATGTTTTAGTCTTAACAGGAGCCTGCGGAGTTGGTAAATCAACGATTGGAAAAGCTTGGGCTAAGGAGAGAAAAGGAGTCTGTATTGAATCTGACTACTTTACTGAATGGATTCATGATGATCATCCTATCTCAACAGAATATTTTCTAAACACTGAAAAATTGATAGCTGATTTGTCTTGGGCATGTGCAGAAACCTATCTTAAAAATGGATTTTCTGTAGCTATTGAGAATGTTTGGTCTCCCAAAGGATTTGGCTTCCTTAGAGATAAGATTCAAAAAAACACTTTAGTCAATGAATTCAAATTTGTTCATTTGAAGTGCGATTTGGAAGAAAATTTCATCAGAGACAATCAAAGGGCATCCGATAATCAAATGAAAGAGCGGGTTGAAATTGTCAAATTAGAACTTGAAGATTACACTTGGCAAGATTATGTTCATATAATAGATTCAAGTTCTAAATCAATCGAAGAAACACTGTCAATCATAGCGTCTATATAAAAGAGAGCTTAGTTCAACTGACTCTTTCTTTTACGTTTCCCTACTTCTTTCCTGAATTTCTCAAGGTAATAACTAACAAAAAAGTTTTGGTTATCTTAGCACTGAGTTGCAATTACTACCTATACAATTGCTATTCATTTTTAAATCAACTTGTAAAATAAGACCTACGTCTTTTTACTTTAACTACAACCTAAAACAACTACATGAAAACGCTAAAGCTTCTTGTAATTTGCATGCTACTACTTCCATTAAGCAATCATGCACAAAAAAGAAAAAAGAAAACCAAAGAACCTATAATAAAACTTACCGATTCATTATTTCACGGATTAAAATGGAGAAATATTGGACCTTTTCGAGGTGGTAGAAGTGTCGCCTGTTCTGGAGTAATTGGAAAGCCTCACACCTACTACATGGGATCAACCGGAGGAGGTATTTTTAAAACAACCGATGATGGTATTACTTGGAAAAATATTTCTGACAACTATTTTAAAACCGGATCGGTCGGAGCTCTTGCCGTGTCAGAAAGTGACACTAATATTATTGTTGTTGGAATGGGAGAACATGCTGCTCGTGGGGTTATGACCTCAATGGGTGATGGTGTTTATAAATCAATGGATGCTGGGAAAACCTGGACTCATCTAGGTTTGGAGAAAACACGTCATATTTCTGATGTAATTATTCACCCTACAAATCCAGATATTATCTATGTAGCAGCACAAGGAGCTCAGTATGCACCTACACAAGAAAGAGGAATTTATAGAACAACCGATGGAGGAAAATCTTGGAACAAACTTCTTTTTGTGAATAACTCAACAGGAGCATCTTCTTTATCTATGGATATGACAAATCCAAGAATTTTATACGCTTCTATGTGGGAACATCGCCGTTTTCCTTGGGTAATCGAATCGGGAGGAAAACATTCTGGTTTATACAAATCAACTGATGGAGGTGATACATGGACAAAAATGGAAACAGGACTACCAAAAGAGTTTGGAAAATCTGGGATTTCAGTTTCAAGAGCAAATCCAGAACGAGTGTTTGCTGTTATAGAGGCAGAAGGGGAAAAAGGTGGTGTGTATCGTTCTGATGATGCTGGAAAAAAATGGAAACAAGTGAATAAAGACCGCGTGAACATTGCTCGCTCTTGGTACTATATGGAAATTTTTGCCGATCCTCAAAACGAAAATGTGGTATATGTTTTAAACGCCCCAGTGATGAAATCTATTGATGGTGGAAAAACTTTTTCAAACATTCCTGTTCCTCATGGAGACAATCATCATCTTTGGATCAATCCTTATGACAATAAAAACCTCATCAACTCTAACGACGGAGGTGCAAATATTTCTTTCAATGGCGGAAAAAGTTGGAGTACCCAACAGAATCAAGCTACTGCTCAGTTCTATCGAGTTATTACCGATAATTTAGTGCCTTATAACGTTTATGGAGGTCAACAAGATAATTCAGCAATAGCCATTGCTAGTCGAACAAATGATGGTGGTATCGATTGGAAAGATTGGTATTCTGTTGCGGGAGGCGAAAGCGCTTTTATAGCTTTTGATCCAGACAATCCAGAAACTGTTTACGGTGGAACTTATCAAGGAAACATTAGTAAATGGACCAAATCGTCAAGGGAACAAAAATCTATAAAAGAATATCCTGAACTAGGATTAGGTATTGCTCCGAAAGATTCTAAATATCGTTATAACTGGAATGCACCAATTATTTCCTCTCCGCACAATAGACAAACTATTTATCATGCTGGGAATGTTGTTTTTAAAACAACCGATGAAGGAACGAGTTGGAATGTTATAAGTCCTGATTTAACGAAAAACGAAAAAGACAAGCATGGTCAAGGTGGAGCGCCTTTTACGAATGAAGCTGCTGGAGGAGAAAACTATAATACAATTACCGCTTTTGTAGAATCACAACATGAAAAAGGAGTGCTTTATGCGGGTACTGATGATGGTTTAGTACACGTTACAAAAAATGACGGAGCTAGCTGGGAAAACATTACTCCTAAAGAAATCAAAGATGGTATTATAAATAGCATTGACATTTCTGAACATGATCCAGCGGTTGCTTATATCGTTGTTATGAGGTACAAATCACTGGATTTAAACTCATATATTTTTAAAACCTCTGACTATGGAAAATCGTGGAAGAAAATCGTAAATGGCTTGGATGATCCTAATGGTTTTACAAGAGTTGTTAGAGCCGATAAAAAGAGAAAAGGGTTGTTATACGCGGGTACGGAAACTGGATTGTATATTTCGAACGATGATGGTAACCATTGGCAGCGTGTTAAATTAAACTTACCTGTAGTTGCTATTAACGATCTTACTATTCAAGATAATGATTTGGTGGCAGCAACTTCTGGTCGTGGATTTTGGGTTTTAGATGATTTAAGTACTTTCCAAAATATGACTAAAGAAAGTAAAACACTTCAATTATTTCAACCTAAGCCAACCTATCGCATTTTTGGTGGGGTGTCAAAAGCTCCAAGACAAGGACGAAACCCTAAAAGTGGAGTTACTTTCGATTATTACCTAAACAAGGACGTCGATACCCTTGATTTAAAATTGGAAGTTTTACAAAGCACTAAAGTAATACGAACGTACACCAACAAAAAACCAAAGAATTTTAAATCCTGGCCAGGTGGACCATCGAAACCACAAGTTCTACCTTCAAAGAAAGGTTATCATAGATTTACATGGGATTTTGGCAGAGAAGCTATTCCTGCTATTCATAAAGTTTTTGTCTTTGGTGGACTTTCAGGATCAAGCGTTGCCCCAGGTAAATATACCTTACGATTATCACTCGATGGGGAAAGTGTAGAAAAGATAGCAACTATTCTTCCAAATCCTTCAATTAAATCAACACCGAAAGATTTTGCTGAACAACAAGATTTGTTAGTAAATATTGAAACTATCTTAAGAAACATGCATAAATCTGTAAATCAAATGCGCTCAGCAAAAACACAATTAAAAACATATGCTGAACTCTTGAAAGACAATGACAATGCCAAACGTTTGCTTGAAAAAGGAGAAGAGTTACAAAAACGCATTAACACTTGGGAAGAAAACCTAATACAAGAAAAGCAAAAAACTTTCCAAGACGTCATCAATTTTAATAATAAGTTAAATTCACAACTTTTACAACTTAAGGGATATATCAATCAAGCTGATCCAAAAGTTACCAAAGGTGCCAAAGAACGTTTTAGAGACCTTCTGGCTGACTGGAATTTGTATAAAAATGAGCGAGATGCAATTATCAACAGTGAAATGGATGCTTATAACAAGCTATACAAATCATTAAACATTCCAGCATTGATTCTAAAGAAAGAATAAAAACACTATTCAGGTAAAGGAGGTGTTAAAATAGTAACACCTGCTTTTCTTTTTGTTTATATGTAAGGGTTTTATTTTTAAATAATTAATCAATTCTCTTGTAATAGATTTCAATATTATAACGATGAAAACTAATTTTTATGGGGCATCATGCCTTGAAATATCTGGGTTATAGCATTATCTTTACCAGATAAAATTTAGATAAAAACAACAATTAATATTGAACTATGAACCTAAATATAAAAGCACTTTCAAAAGTGTTTAAAAACCCCCATTATTTACTGCTATTTATAGGTGTTTTATATAGCCATGATTTATATATAAAAATGGAAACCTATTTTTTAAAACCGAATCAAGAAGCTACTCTTAGCTTATACAATGGAACATTTGATAGTAGTGAAAACACCATTGCTCTCGACCGCATATCAGATGCTTCCTTTGTTTCACAAGGTAAAAGAATCGCCATTGAATCGAATCAATGGAAAGATCAAGACAGTACAATTACTCAAGTAAACTTCAACACAGGAAAAGCAGGTACTTACGTTGCTGGTGTATCAACAAAGGCAAGAAGTATTAAACTTGAAGCAAATGAGTTTAATGATTATCTAAAACACGATGGAGTTTTAGATATCTTAAAACATCGTACGGATAACAATTTACTAGATCAAGATGCGATTGAGAGTTATCAGAAACATGTTAAGGCTATTTATCAAGTTGGAGATATTAAAACCAACGATTGGAATACAATTTTAGGTTACCCAATTGAATTCGTTCCGTTAGCCAATCCTTATGAAAAATATAGCGGTGAAAAACTTGCTGTAAAATTACTTGTTGATGGAAAGCCTCTTCCTAATCAATTAGTATATGCTGATTATGTTCCGACTGGTCATAGTCATGATGATCATGATCACAAGCACGGCGAAAACGATCACCATAAAGACGACCATCATCATACACACAAATCTGATTCAACTGAAGGACATACTCATACGAATGGACAACAACTACGCACAGATGAGCAAGGAGTAATCACTGTAGACTTACCAAAGGACGGAATTTACTATTTAAGAACAATCTACATGGTAAATGTTACTGACAATGATGAGTTTACTCATGAATCGAAATGGGCTACACTTACTTTTGAAGTAACTCACAAACACGACGCAACAACACATACTCATGATCACGACGATCATCACGATCATGAAGAAGGTATTCCAACTTGGGTATTCATTCTTGGTAGTATCTTAATTATAGGAGTTTTCTTTTTAATCTTCAGAAAAAAGGATTAATGAAAAACATCAATTTAAAACAAATTTTATCTCTTTTATTGATATTCGTTCCTTTTCTCGCATTTGCACATGATGTCACAAGTGCCGATCAGGAAATTCTTCGTAATGGAGGTTTATTAGCATATATCCGCGTCGGAGCTACACATATGCTAACAGGTTATGACCACTTGCTTTTTCTCGCAGGTGTCCTATTTTACTTAAATGGTTTTAAAGACATTTTAAAGTTTATTACTGTTTTTACCATTGGTCATTGTATTACATTAATAGGTGCTACTTATGCAGGTATTACGGCTAATGAACATTTAGTAGATGCAGTTATCGCCTTGAGTGTTTTATACAAGGGATTTGAAAACTTAGGAGGTTTTGAGAAATTAAAAATAAAATCACCTAATCTATTAGCAATGGTCGGTGTTTTTGGTCTAATTCATGGCTTTGGGCTTTCTACTAGATTACAATCTTTCGACATAGGTAATGAGCAATTTTTATCTAAAATTTTATGCTTTAATGTTGGTGTAGAGCTAGGGCAAGTTTTAGCGCTAATTCCTATTGTTTTTATCATCACTTTGTCTCAAAAAAACAAGCAATTCCCTGCATTCTACAAAGCAGTAAACTCGTATTTAGTACTCGCTGGAATTTGGCTATTTATTTATCAATTATACGGATACTTTAATGGTCATTAATATAAATGATCTAAATATTTAATTACTTATTCCCTGTAAACTATCTTTCATAAAGTTTACAGGGATTTTTTATTGTTATCTTCTTTTATGAAAAGCATTATCTTTATCCGAAACAAACAGTTACACCAAACTATCAAACTACCGCTTTAATCTTAAATTATAATAAATGGAATGTGTTTCATGTAATACTGAACATGATGAAAATTTCTGTCCAAATTGTGGGCAACGAAATGGTGTACTAAGAATTACGATGTCCTCAATTATTGGAAGTACCCTTTCTACTTTTATAAACATGGATAGAGGATTTCTTTTCAACTTAAAATCCCTAGTAATAACACCCAAACAAACAATAACAGATTACATAAAAGGGAAAAGAAGAGGTATTTTAAACCCAATGTCCTATTTAATTTTATCTATAACTTTTTACATTGTTATAATTACGCTTATTCCCATACCCAAAGATCCTAACGATGTTGTTAACGTTCCCAAAACGGGAATTGGTAAAATAGCCTATGAAATTGGAATTTTACTACGTGTACACATTAAATATTTTTGGATTTTCTCAATAATTCCTTTAGGATCTTCTTTAAGGTTAATCTTTGGAAAATATAATTATCCTGAACACCTTGCTATTAGTTCGTTTATAATTGGCCAGGCAACAATTATTGCAGTAGTCAGTTATATACTTTTCAGAATTCCGTTGTTTTTTGATCCAATAGTTTTCGGGGTGATTTCATGGTTAATTTTCAAAATATTTAAACAAAAAAATAATACAGGTGAGTCATTAGTTATGACCTTTGCTACCATACTTTTTTTCGTAATTCAATGGTTTATATTCCTTATTCTTATTGGAGTACTAAAAACCCAATTTGATTTTTAATAGCTTATAAACCATTGCATTCATTGAAATGAAACTACTCTCCCTAAACTGAAAAACGATTAGTTCAGAACTTAAACAAAAAACAGTAACTTTAAATCCACTACGAAGGGGTGAGTAATCATTGTTTTAGCTTCAAAATCGAAATACATGAAAAAAAACACAAAGAGAATATTGAAGTATTTAATAGAATTTTTAATCGTTGCTTTTGGTGTATATCTTGGGGTTTATGCTAGCGAAATACAAAGTAAAAAGAAAACAAAAAGTGAAAAAGAAAAATCCATTACTTATATAATTCAAGAATTAGAAAGTAATAAGAAAAGTCTTGAAGAATCAATTAAGTACCATGAATCAATAAAAAAAGAAATTGACAGTGTTAGTAAAACCTTAAATACAAAAGATTTGTTTAGTACTTATATTGGAAACGAATCGTTCAGACATACAAAGCTAAAAGGCTGGAATGGAATTAAAATAGCAAACTTACAGGACACCTCATTCGAAGCTGCCAAAATTACTGGTATAATAAGAGAGTTTGATCTTGAGTTTATCCAAAGGCTTTCAAAAATATATAAACACCAAGTAACCTATTCTAAACTTGGTAACTCAATATTAACAAAAATGATTAATCTAGATTCTTCAACGAAAGTAGTTGATGTAGTTAATGCAATAGAGTTAATGACCTACGATCTATGCAACTATGAAAAGTCTATATTAAAAGCAATTGAAAAAATGGAAATAAAGGACATAGAAAAATAAAATAGCTTTACCTTAAATTAATCATTATCCACTTACTGAAATAGTTAAAAGAAACAACAATATGAACAAAGAAATATTAAGCCGAAAAGGAGCTCGAAAAGCAGTAGATATTCCAAATGATATTTTGGAGCTCTTAAATCAAGGTAAAATTGAAACTGTTAATTTAACAGAATGGTTAGCTGTTGATCATATTATGCTAGTCTCTACTATTTTTCCTGAGATAGGAATCAAAGAAAATGAAATTCATCTAATTGTTGAAAAAATTAAGTCACAGAAGAAACCTTCAACAATGAATACAACCAAACTTATTGGTGCTACTTTATACGAATTAAGTTCTGAAGCTGGTAATTTGGATGATATTTCAAACAAACTTAGTACTCATTTGTCGGACTCTATTCGCTGTTATGCTCCTTATCTTATTGCGTTGAATGAAAACTTAAGTATTACTGAAAAGCTATCTAATTCGTTAGAGTTAATTGCTGATAATCACTTTGGAGTTAGAGAAGTCGTTTGGATGGCACTTCGACCTGAAATTGATAAAAATTTATACCAAGCTATTGAAGTATTGAGTACTTGGACAATCAATACAAATGAAAATATAAGGCGATTTACGACCGAATCAACAAGACCTAGAGGTGTTTGGTGTAAACATATTGATCAATTAAAAGAAAATCCAAAATTGGCACTTTCAATATTAGAACCACTAAAGTCTGACACCTCTAAATATGTACAAGACAGTGTTGGGAACTGGCTCAATGATGCCAGTAAATCAAAACCTGAATTTGTTTTAAACCTTTGTAGTAAATGGCTTAAAGAATCGCCAACAAAAGAAACAGAGAAAATTATTAAAAGAGCAAAAAGGACCATCAACAAAAAATAATCGAGCAATTTTTATACCTCCTTTCAAAAGAGTGTTACAATTCAGAAAAAATTAAGTCTTTCATTAAAATATCAACAAACAAATGAAAAACAACTTAATTTTAACGATATCGATTTGCCTTTCTATAATTTCTTGTACTCCCAAAAAAACTTCAATTAACAATCAGAACAAGAAGTTAATTTCCGACACGTACAAAGCTCCTGAATTCATTAATAATGCTAGAGTTGAAAAGTTACAAAGTGTTGCTCCCGAATTACAGCAGATATTTACAGAACATGCCTCAAGTAAAAATATACCTGGAATTGCCTATGGAATTGTTGTAGACAATTCATTAATATTAACTTCATCAACAGGTTTATCTCAAATAGAAAATAAAACTCCTATTACTAAAAACACTTCATTTCGAATTGCATCTATGACTAAAAGTTTTACCGCAATGGCTATATTAAAACTAAGAGATGAAGGAAAACTATCATTGGAAGATGCCGTTGTAAAATACGTTCCTGAACTAGCAAGTTTGGAATACTTAACCGAAGATTCTCCTACGATTGATATTGAAAATTTATTAACGATGACAGGTGGTTTCCCAGAGGATAATCCTTGGGGAGATCGACAACTTGCCTTACCTACCAAATCATTTTTGAAGATTGTTTCCGAAGGTTTATCTCTATCAAAACCATCATCTTATCAATACGAATACAGCAACACAGGTTATGCCTTGTTAGGACACATTATCACTAAAGTATCTGGTTTGCCTTATCAAGAATATATCACAACAAATATTTTAAAACCACTAGGAATGACGAACACCTATTGGGAATACAGCGACATTCCAGAAGAGCAACTTGCTAGTGGCTATCGATGGGAAGTTGAAAAATGGAAAAAAGAAGCACTATTAAATGATGGTTCATATGGTGCCATGGGAGGATTGATTACGTCAATTGAAGATTTCAGCAAATATGTTAGTTTTCATTTATCAGCATGGCCAGCAAGAAATGAAAAAGATAATGGCCCCGTTAAACGAAGTACTCTAAGAGAAATGCATACTCCGCAATATAACTTTTTAAACTCTTGGAATAACGATTGGAATAACGAACCATGTGCAAGTATGATCGGTTATGGTTATGGTCTTGGCATTTCAATGGACTGTAAACGTATTTTAAAAGTTTCACATGGAGGAGCACTACCTGGGTTTGGAAGTAATTACACATTTTATCCTCAATATGGAATTGGGATTATGGCTTTTGGTAATTTAACCTACACCTCTCCTATTCCCTATAAAAAAATAGAAAAAATTCTTTTTGAGAAACTAAAATTGCAACCTAGAAAATTGCCTACCTCAGACATTTTAAAGTCTAAGAAAAATGAAATTACCACTTTATTCACCGATGGAAAAGTCAGTTTAGATAAAAACATATTTGCTGAAAACTTCTTTCTTGATATATCAAAGGACAGAAGAACTAAGCAAATACAAGAAATACTGGATAAAGCGGGTTCTATTGAAGAAATCCAAAAAGTTTATCCTAGAAATCAACTTCGAGGTGACTTTAGAATAGATTGTGAAAACGGTAGTATTAATGTGTTTTTCACATTGACTCCAGAACATACCCCAATGATTCAAAAAATGAAAGTATCATTCAGACCAAAATAGAAATCTAACAGTTTGTTCAATACGAACCTTACCTTTAACAAAGGTGTTTAACATTAATAAAATAAAAGCGTTTTTGATATTCAATCAGAAACGCTTTGTTTATTTTTATAGTGAGAAAAAACCGTAGATTTAGTTCTACGACTACTCTCGAAAGACCAAATATTTTAAACTTAATTAACCATAAAAAGTATATCAAAATGGCTACAATCAGATTAGGAGATGAAGCTCCAAACTTTACAGCACAATCAACAGAAGGCGAAATCAATTTTCATGAATGGTTAGGTGATAGTTGGGGAATATTATTCTCTCATCCAGCAGACTATACACCTGTTTGTACTACAGAATTGGGAACTGTTGCTAAATACAAAGAAGAGTTTGGCAAAAGAAACGTGAAAGTAGTTGCCTTAAGTGTTGATGGATTAGATTCTCATCATGGTTGGATTAATGATATTAATGAAACTCAAAACACAACTGTAAACTTCCCTATCATTGCTGATGAAGATAAAAAAGTATCAACTCTTTATGATATGATTCATCCAAATGCTAATAATAAGCTTACAGTAAGATCTGTTTTTGTTATTGGATCGGACAAAAAAGTAAAACTTATTATCACGTATCCAGCTTCAACGGGTAGAAATTTCGACGAGTTATTACGTGTTATTGATTCATTGCAGTTAACTGCTTTTCATAAAGTAGCAACTCCTGCTAACTGGAATAATGGAGACGACTGTGTTATTTCTCCTGCCGTTGGAAATGATGAAATCCCAAGCTTATTCCCAAAAGGTCATAAAGAGGTTAAGCCTTATTTAAGATTAACACCTCAACCTAATTTGTAATAAATGAATTCTTAAGTCAAAAGGGAACACTAATCCTTTTTGACTTTTTTATAAAACATAAGAACAATCATGAACAAACAAAACATTCTTATTTTACTAAAAATCATTGGTTTCCTTTTAATATTTACAGGGTGTAAATCGAATATTAAGAATGAATTGCTTGAGGTTGATCATGTTCTTATTTGGGTTAAAGATCCTGCCCTACCAAAATCTAAAATAAAAGATTTGGGTTTTACCGCAGTTCCTGACTCATTATCTCAAATCCACAAAGGTCAAGGTACCACAGGAAGGTATTTTAATTTTTTGAACACCTATTTGGAGTTAATTTATGTAAATGACAGTACCGAATTTCAAAATAATATAAAATCAAATCCCTCTTTAGATTTTGAAGAAAGAGCAAATAATTCTTCAAACGAGTTTAGTCCTTTTGGTATTGGGTTAAAGATGAAAGAGTATGCTCCTAATTCCATCCCCTTCAAAACAATCGAATATCATCAAGATTGGATGGGAGAAGGTAATAGCATCTATGCCGCATCAGATTCTAAAAAACATAAATCAACACCATCAATTTTTGTTGTGTATCCTAAAATTGCTTTTGATGAATTTAAAAATCTCGAAGACCTGAGTAAAATTCCTGAAGAATACTCAATATGGCGTGAGTTTTTTAAACATAAAAATGGAGTTCAAAAAATCACCAAACTTGTGTATACTCTCAAAGAACACAGCAGTGCAAAGGATTTTATCAACGAAATAGATAAAATAGAAATGATTGATTTTAAAACTGGGGACACCTATTTATTAGAAATCTATTTTGATAATCATAAACAAAACAAAACCTTTGATCTAAGACCTGAACTACCTTTAAAAATATATATGTAGGATTAAACTATTAAAAGAAAAAACCTTTAATAGTGTTTTTTAATTTTTTCTTTCAATTTCAATCCTTTTATTATCTTTAATTTTCACAGAACATTTCTTAAAAAAAATATTTGCTACAGCGATAAAAACAATAGTCAAAATCAAATTTACTATCATTTTCTTGGAAGTTAACTTTGGTCTCTGACCTTCTTCTTTCTGTTTCTTTTTAGTGTCTAAATACTGTTGGTTAGTCTTCTTTGTCATTATGTAGTTAGTTGGAGTAACAAAGGTAATCTTTTCCTAATTTATTAAAGTTGTTTTTCTAGATTTTGAGCATATAGAACCTAATATATTTCTGTAAATCATAAACTCTTGATAAAGCAAAATTTTGATCAATTTTCGATAAAAGAAAAAGGTTTTTGAATGGGTAAAGAGTATCTTTGGTAAAAACTAACAAATGAAGGAACTTACATACTATCTTGTTGATGTATTCACTGACACAAAATACGGTGGTAATCAACTTGCTGTTTTTATTGATTATGAAAATTTAGCTTCTGACAATGACATGTTGCAAATTGCTAGAGAACTTGGTTTTGCTGAAATTACATTCATCAAGAAAAACCATGATAATCAAAAATTTGATGTTCGAATTTTTACACCTGAATATGAAGTCCCTTTTGCAGGGCACCCCTCTTTGGGAACTGCATATGTTATTTCTAAATACCTTATTCCTTCCCCTAAGGGAAATCTTACTTTAAGTTTAAGACATGCTGATATCGATATTGCTCTCAGCAATACTCAAGATATTGAAAGCTGTCTATTTACCATGACTCAAGCTAGTCCAGAGTTTATAGCCGATTTTTCTCACAAAGAGATTTCAGAAAAACTTGATATTGACTTATCTCTTATAAATACTTCCTTACCAATTCAAGAAATAACAACTGGATTGCCCTATATCATTATTCCGATCAAAAATATTGAGAGTATTAACAAAATGGAACTGGAAGCAAAAAGAACAATCAACTTTTTAATAGAAGAGAAAAAACATAAATCAAATAGTTCTACCGGTCTAAGTACTTCTTTCTTCTTCTTTACGGAAGAAACTGTTGACAAAGAGAATGATTATCATACCAGAATGCTTCTTATTGAAAATGGAGTATATATTGAAGATGCAGCAACGGGTAGTGCCAATGGCTGCTTTTTAGCGTATCTTTTGAAAAATGTAGACCCTACAATTTCTGTAACTACTGAACAAGGCTTTCAAATGGACAGACCATCCTATTTGAAATTAAATGGAAATATTAACAATGGAAATTACACCATTAAAGTTGGTGGGCAAGTAGTTTCTGTTGGTTCTGGAAAATGGTATATTTAACCTCAACTTGTTATAAATGCCTAAGAGATTTTTTCAACATATCAATCAATTCACTACAATTACTCAACAAGAATTTGAGCAGATACTTCCTTTTTTCGAAGTAAATCAATTAAAGAAAAAACAACTACTTGTTGAAGGAAACACTACCTGTGATACAATTCATTTTGTTTTAGAAGGCTGTGTTCATATGTATTTTATAGGAGAAAACGGAACCAAAAGAACTATAAAATTTGCTATTGAGAATTGGTGGATCTCAGATTTTTTAGCGTTTTTTCAAGGCTCGCATACAGATTTTTATATTCAAGCTGTTGAGACAACGAAAGTTCTTTCTATAAACGCTAAAAATCACGATGCCCTTTTGGACAAATTTCCGGCATTAGAAAAGTACTTTAGAATCATATACCAAATTTCATATGGTGCTTCTTTGAATAAGTTCAGGTACTTATTTGATTACTCAAAAGAACAGATATATTTTCATTTCGTTAAAGAGTTTCCTGATTTCGCACAAAGGGTTCCACAATATTTAATTGCTTCATTTTTAGGTCTAACTCCTGAATATGTTAGTGAAATACGTAAAAAACACGTTCTTAAACCAGCTTAAGAACTTCATTAGTTCTCGATTATACCTTTGTTTCAACTTAAAATTTAACACCTATGGAACAAAGAGTACAAATTAATGTTCAACAACCAACTGCCTTCAAAGGAATGTATGTTTTAGAAAATTATTTAAAAGAAAGTGATGTATCTAAAATACACAAGCAATTAATTAAGATTCGAGCTTCTCAAATCAACAAATGCCCTTTCTGTCTGAACATGCACACCAAAGAAGCCTTAAGCATTGGTGAAACCAAGGAACGTATTTTTCAATTAAACGCTTGGAAGGATTCGGAATCATTTACAAATGAAGAAAAGGCTATTTTACAAATGACGGAAGAAATCACTTTAATTCATAAAAAAGGACTAGACGGTAATACTTATCAAAAAGCAATTTCTCTATTTGGAGAAAGCTATACTTGCCAAATTATTATGGCTATCACTACCATAAATTCATGGAATCGAATTGCTGTGAGTACACACATGCCTTTTTAAAAAAGCATAAAAAAGTGAAACTCTAAATTTGCTCTTAGAGATCAAATTTAGAGTTCCACTTTATATGTTCATAGTATATTAGATTTATACCATGGTTCCTACCAATTGCCCTAAAATTGTTGGATCTTTTAATTTTTTATCTTCCGCTAGCAATAACATTTTAGAAACAATTTCTGCTGTTTTCGGATCTTCATCCACAAAAGGTAAAAAGATTCTTCCTCTATGCTGAGAATGGACTGGTATAATGCTTACATACCCTCCTGGCTGTACATGAACTACTCCACTCCCTAAATGGAGACTGTAATTAGCATGATGCCCTTCTATTAAAACATGCCTTTCTTTGAACGATACATTATTTAATTTAAACAATTTAGCACTTTCCTCTGCAATAACTTTTCTTAGAGCTACAGTAGACAAACTTGCCTCAGGATCTACTCCTCCAGCATGCGCTACAGAAACCACTAAATCAACGTCCCGCATAACTTCACTGAAAACATGTTTCGGAACTTCATTAAAAGGAATTGGTTTATAATCCTTTTTATGATAAAAACGTATCGTTTCTAAAGTCGGATTTTCAACATCCGCAGGAGAAAACCAATCAGCTAATGAATATAATTCAACAATAATATGATGTTTGTGTATTACCTTTTGTAATCCATTATCATAATCAACTGTCCAACCTCTTCCTTTTAATAATGCTAGTGTTTTTTTAGGTTGAACTTGATGTCCTGCATAACGTTTACTTACCGAACCTTCTTTTTCTTCATCTGGTGTTGGAGCATATAGTTCTCTATATACTTGCTTAAAAGGTTGCTTCCATTCATTTTGGAAAAAGTAACGTTGCCAAGCAGACCATTTTTTACTTTCATATAAATCAACACAATGAGCTATATAAAATGTATCTTTTTCATTTGTGTTAAATACATCACCATCAACATCATGTAAAGCATTTTCTTTCCAAAGACCTAAGTTGTTTGAGTTTGATTTTAGCACCAATTTTTTCAACATCGGTTTCACGACCGGGTGATTTGATAACCCAATAATCTCTTCAAAAGTAAACTCATCTTGATTTACCATTGCATGCTCTAAAGACTTTCTAGTTCTACGATATTGCTCTGTTAATTTTTTATTGAAATCCTTTAGTTTTAATACCTCTTTATCTTTACGCAGTTTCGCAGGAATGTTCTTTAGTAACTTCCCTTTTTTAGATACAAAAACATTTGATTTTCCTTCCTCATCAACCTCTAACCAAATTTTAACCTCATCAAAAACTAACTCTTGAGCATTCGATAATAATTGTTGTGCTTGCAGAGATTCCATAGACCATGTCAAACGAATAGGGTCTGTGTACCCTGCATTTCTTGCTAAATTATCCATTGCAATTTGTACTGCTAGCTTCTCACTTTCTTGTCGTTGAGAACCAAACTGTTTGCTCTCTTTTAAAAACTGCTGTAAATAGTTATAACGCTTTAATACATCTTTCTGGGGCACAGTTTTACTTAACGGTACCAACCCATAAACACGTAAATAGTTTTGATTTCTTTTCTCTTTAACTCTTTTGGTTACTTCGGTTATTTTCACCTCTTTTAAAATAACATCTGCATACAACTTAGCTAAAGTATGCCCGTTTCCATATGAAATATATTTAGCTGCATCATATACTAATTTCCATCGAGATTTACCTAATACTTTATATATCGAATTAAACCAATCAACATCCACAGCTCCTTGATTAAATTCTTCAATAGGAATTGAAGAGTACCTTGCTATTTCTGTTTCTTTTTGTGCATTTAAATATTGACTCGAATGTGCATGCAACCACCAAATGGCACTTTCTAAACCTTCCCAGTCAAGGTGAGATTGAACAAGTCTTTGCCATTGCGGAGCGTACATAGCAACTTCAATTAAACGTTTTTCTGTGAACTTTGCTACTTTAACCTTTGTATCAAATTCTTCTTGGGTATCATCAGATGAAGGAACCGTATTAGATAATAACTGGCTCATCATGCTTCTTTTTGACATACTGCCATAGGAATAACCAGTTTCTAACTTATCCTTACCAAGTGCCTGAATACATTTAACAAGATAGTCTACTCCTTTTATTTCTTTGATTGCTCGGGCTAAGAAACTCACACCCGTGTCTGACTCACCTCTTACCAGTTCAATTTCGAGTATACGATCAACGACTCTTTCAATATAACCGCTTTCAAGTAATTTCGGCGACAATGATTTCCAATCACGCTGTTGGTATCTATTCTTTTTCGGATTAGTTAACTGTCCTATCATATCTGCATTTACCAAATAATACATGATATCAGGTTCTGAAAGCTCCAAACGATTAAAGTATTCACAAAACCTCCATAAATTATGTCTTTGCTCTTTGTATACATTACTATTAATCCAGATTTCTAATTGATACAAACGTATCAAATCCGTTTCATTTAATTCACTTGCTTCAACATTATTTAAATAGTTAGAAAAGAATGGCAAATCAGTGAAATAAGAAGTATAATCAGAATACCCATTTGATAAAACGACACCTTTATCTAACTCTTTTCTTGGATATTCATTACAAATAGAAATAGCCCCTTCTAACCAGTAGGAAGAATCATTGTATTTATACAATACTTGCAAAGCCTGGATAATAGCCTCTATTTGGTACTCATATTTAAATTTGGACTTATTATCGTAATTCTGTTTTGTTAATACTTGACTGTAGTATTTTTCAACTAGTTCAAAAATCCATTTTGAGTTTTTCTTCTTTTCAATTTTATTATATCCTGAATAAAACATTAAATACTCCAGATCAAGGGCATCCAATTTCGAATTTACAAACCAGTTTTTCCAAACATTTGCTAATGGGAAGAGATGATACCATTCCTCGTTTGAATACTCCTTTTTATCTTTACTTCTTCTTGTTTCTGTATGAAACAATGTGTTTCCTACCAAATAAGTTTCCTTTCCTCCTCTATAATTTGAAGCTTCAAATTCTACATCTTTGTTTTTCTCAATTAAAGCATCAAGTGCATGCAACTGTTCTTCTATTTTTTCAATAGGCATGCTAAATCCACTGTGTGACTTCTTTCTACTAAAAAGTCCTTTTTTAGTAGAAAAAATACGTTTATGGAAATTATGAGATGAATTAACTTCTGGAAGTACAGCAGGAGATAACTCTTTGCGGTCATATAAACCCCAACCATTTTCTGCAGTATAGTTTGTTTTTTCCCTTATTAAATCTTTAAGAATTAACTCCTCATCAGGAGTGGTTGCATACAAATCTCTATAATTCCTAGCTTCCTCAGCAACTTTATCAAGAGCTCTATCTTGCTGATGTAACTGCTTCAGCAAATCTAAAGCCGCCAATCGCTTATTTTTTAATTTTGAACTGGCCAATGAATGGATGCTTTTTAGCACCTTTTCATCATCTTGCTTAATCAAAATACCTAATACTCCTTTTCTCAACGCCGCACTTTTTTTACGAAGAATATCTTCTAAAACAGGAACATCTCTCTCTTCTATAGTAGCACTCTCCAAAACTTTAGATGCAGCACTTTGCACCATCGAACTTCGATCTTCAATAAGCGTTAGTGCCATCTCTTTTTGAAAACTAGTAGGCACCTTATTAACTTTGTCTTTTTGATAGCCATAATGATAGAATTTTTTAAAAACCAATCGAGCAAAATGTTCTCTACCTTCTAACCCAAATTCGGTCACAAAGGGAAAAATCAATCGCAAGTTTTCTTCGCTATCTTCAGCACTACTAATCCAAGGATAGGTTACCGAATTTTTACTAACCTTAGCTATAATCCATTCAAACCCTTTATTTGGAAGTACTTTCTCTTTTTCGGGTAAACTCATATATAGTTTTTGATAAAGTTCATGAGCCTCTTCAAAATTATCAATATGTGCTAATTCATTCACCCAATACATATCCCATAATGAATCTGAACCTCTTAATGGCTCTACCAAAATATTATTATGATCTGATAAATCGGTTTGGTTGGCAAAATACAAGGCTATATTTCTCTTTTCTTGTGTTCCATTGACAACAAGTTGTTGTAAAAAAGGATAACACTTTTCTACATCATACACTCCTTGCGCCCATAAAGCCATATGTATTTGAACATTATTTTTAGACAGCACTCCTTCTTTAATAGATTCTGGTTCTTTTAAATATTGCAATCCAAAATTAAGAGCTGTTTTTATTGCTGATTTTCGTTCACTCTCCCACCTCATTCCAGTCCAAACATCTAAACTTCTCACCACAGAGCTAAATCGTAATAAATCTTCTTCAAGAATTACCTCTAACAAATAAACCAAAGCTCCAGTACTTGTTTCATCAAGACATTCAAGAATTACTTGACGTAAACCTTCTTGGCGTTGCGCTGCTAGCAAAAGGTTTTTAACCGCCTCCCAAGCTTCTTTTTTATTTGATAACAACAACCCTTTAATAATACTTCTTGAAACTGTTCCCACTTCGGCATCACCTTGTAAGATATTTAATAAAGATTTTAGTAATGTTGGATGATTGTTATCTATTGCTGCCGCATACACATAAGAGAAACTATAATCTCCAATATGATTTCCAAATTTGGCATATTCTTCAAGAGTTAAATTATACTTCCACTCTTTCCATAAATTATGCAACCAATTAACTTGATTGTAAAAATACTTTTCTTTTTTACCAGGTAATCGAAATGATCTTCGAGCATAACCTGATTGATACATTCCTTCTGTGATCTTTAACCATCCATAAACTATATAATCTGCATTTTCACCAAACATAGCAACCAACATCTCTTTGGTTCTATTATCCCAAGGACGTTCTCTATTTAGTTTTGATTTTTTTAAAGCTTCCCAGCGTTTTTTAGAACGTGTGTTCCAATCATCATACTCCGAAAATTCACTTGAAAGATCAAGTAGTTTAAGTAAAAGGTTATTGTTTTCAACGGATAATGATTTACGTTGTAGATTAACGCGATCAATGAGTTCATTGTGCCAATCGGTTTCTTTTACAATTTTTTTGGTTTCTAAATAATTAGTTATTTGGTCGTTAGTCATCTTATTTCTTTTTAATAGTATCCGCCAGCTAAAAATGTTAAACGAATAAAAGTGAATGTATTCTTTTCTGTAAATTCCAGTGTGTCATCTAAATTTTCCAATTCATCATCATCGAGAAAAACTTTATATATACCATCTTTAAATGCCAATAAAGCCACCTCTTGTGCTTCATTTACTTTTGCTTTCTCGGAATTATAGGATTCTTTAAAATCTACCTTCCCTTCAGATACCATGGTATCAAGTTGGTTTGGCAGTAAAAAATTAAGAACTTCAGGATTGTCAATCCGGGAGTTAAAGGTATTTACTTGCTGCTCTACAACTCTTTCTAAAAATATTTTTAAAGTGCTTCCTGAATTTAACTTAGGAATATCAAGCGTTTTATTTTCAATAATTGGTTTTCTTTTTCCCAATTGTTTTACACGTATTTGTATATTCATTTTATCTCTTTCTTAGATTATACTTTGCTCTAACAATATACAATGAAGTTACTCAGCCATATCATAACAATGATATAATTTATTGTGAAAGTTTCTTTTATTTATTTACTATTCGCTAGAATTCGTCTAATATTCGCGTTAACGTTTTTATTTTTAGTAACTTTAAAGAGATAATCAACACTTTAACACTACTAACCATGTCAGAAAAAGTTACCATACAAGACATAGAAAGGCTTGTAGACAAGTTTAAAATTGAACGCTATACTTACCTCGTACTAATTGCTATCTGTGCCATTATTATTATTGTTGTTGCCGTTGTGGCCTTTGTAAATAATAAATGGGAAACAGGGCTTTCATTAATGGCGCCAGGAGGTACTATTTTCTTCTGTTTATCCAAAGTATTTAAAATTTGGGATGATATTATGAATGCATTTTTTGATTTAGAAAACAAGGAGTAATGGGAGCAACAAATAGTAACATCAGAACATTTACAATTGTAGGAATTGTAGCGAGTATTTTGGGATATTCATTTCTTATATATCATAGTTTTTCTTTGGGAAACCAGGTACAAGTTTTGGATAAGGATATTACAACCAAAAAAAATGAAATAGAACAACTCGAATCTATAAGAGCTGAAAAAGTAAAAGACTTAATAGAGTTGGAAAACCAGATATTGGAAATTACTTCTACTTCAAAAGACACCAATACTGTAAAAAAGGGAAAGGAATTAATGACTAAAAAAGGAATTCCTACGAGCACTCATTTCGAAGTTACGAAGAAAGAGAATCGTAATTTACAAAAAGCAAAAGAGTATGAAATCCTTGGTTTTGACTACTTACTTCAGAAAGAAGTACAAAAAGCAATTGATGCGTTTATAAAAAGCGAGAATTCTTATAACAGTTATCATCAAGTATATGAAATAGCAAGGTATTTGGGTAAAAATAAATCGAGACTAGCTGATAAAAACTCTCCCCATTGGAAAAAAGTTTATCGAAGTATTTTGAAAAACTACAGTTGGAAAATGCCAAAGAAATATAGAGAAGAGTTTAAAAAGTTAGCAGAGTGATTATTACTCATAAATATTAAAACTCCCATAATTTGAATTAAGGGAGTTTTAACTTTATAATCAAGTTTTAATTTCAAATACCTGTATTATTTTTTGTGTTTCTTCGGAAGATTAGAATTACAGCGTAACATCACCTTTTTATTATAAAAAACCACATCGCAAAATACATTGCAACGTGGTTTATCTCAATTTAAAAAGAAACAATTACTCTTAACTTGAAGCAGTCAAGACTGATTGAAATTTTAGTTCTTCATTTTTATCCCATATTCCCCAATAAGCTCCAACAACACCCTCGTCTCCTTGCTTCCAAGATTCATCAAATGATGAGAAATAGAATACTGGAATATCTTCTTCTTTAGCCCAACTTTGTGTATTAATAAAATACTTCATTGCGTTTTCTTGAGAAGGAATAGCTCCTCTCAGCCCTTCGCCTTGACTAGGCCATCCTGTTTCAGTAATGATAACAGGCTTCCCTTTCCCTGCATCTTTTGCCTGATGATACATTTGCTTCATATACATCAATGAATAGTCAATATCACATCCTTCCCAATAAGGATAACAATTCGTCAAAATCACATCGCATGCCTCAGTAATTCTTGGTCTTTGCGTAAATTCGTAGTAGGCATCAACATACCCCATTGGAATACTTTCTGGCAATGCTTTTTTAACTCTTTCCATAAAAACTAACAATTCATCTTCCGTTAAATCTTTACGATACATTACTTCATTGCCTACCGCAGCAATATCCACATATCCTTCGTTAGCCAATTGAATAAGTCCTTCAATTTCTTTTTCATTAATTTCAGGATCATCACCTAGCCAAGCTCCTACCATAGTTTTTATTCCCATTTCTTTGGCTATTTTAGGGATCAGTTCATTTCCTTCGGTACAAGAGAATGAACGAATCCACTTTATATAAGGTTTTAAAATGGTTAACCTTCTTCTAATTTGTTCTTCTCCTAATTCATCCCCGGGTTTTTGTCCCTCTTCGTAGAAACTAGAACACACTCCATGCATTCCCCCTATTAATAAATCATTAAATATCTCTTTTAACTCTTCTTGAGATTTACCTTCAAGAGATATAGAACTTTTTATTAATGATTGTATTTTTCCAGTTCTATAAGACATTTTAGTATCTTTTTAAGTTTAGTATTTAAGTTGTTCATTTTTATCCCAAATTCCCCATCTTGAACCAACATCACCTTCATGATGTACTTTCCATGATTCATCAAATGATGAGAAATAAAACATTGGTATTTCTTTATGCTGAGACCAATTAATTGCATTGATAAAATATCGCATTGCATTCGTTTCAGATGGCTCCGCCCCTTCAAAACTTTCTCCTTTATTTGGCCAACCAGTTTCAGAAATAATCACAGGTTTGCCATTAGCAACTTTCTGAGTTACTGCATACATTTTCTTTAAATAATTAGAGGTATCTTCAATTGTGCTTCCTTCCCAGAAAGGATAACAATTAACTAAAATAACGTCACTCGCCTCTACCAATTTTGGTCTTTGTACAAATTGATAATAAGCATCAACATATCCAACAGGTACATCTGGAATTGCTTTTTTAACTCTATCAATATACCCTATTAACTCCTCTTCTGATAAATCATCACGCAATAGCACCTCATTCCCTACAACTGCTATATCAACATGACCTTCTTTGGCTAAATTGATTAAGTTATTAATTTCAATGTCATTTTGTTTTTTATCACTTCCTATCCAAG
This sequence comes from Tenacibaculum xiamenense, assembly GCF_964513065.1. Lineage (NCBI taxonomy): Bacteria > Pseudomonadati > Bacteroidota > Flavobacteriia > Flavobacteriales > Flavobacteriaceae > Tenacibaculum > Tenacibaculum xiamenense. Next base: position 54,881 of record NZ_CAZEQU010000034.1, on the reverse strand, counting down.
CTCCTACCATCGTTTTCAATCGCCTACTTCTTGCTACCTTCGGAATTAATTCATTTCCATCAGTACAAGAGAATGAACGAATCCATTCAGTATATGGTGCTACAATATCCATACGATGTTGTATTTGTTCTTCTGATAATTGATCTCCGATATTCTGACCTTCAGTATAAGGACTAAAACAAAGTCCGTGTAATTTTCTATTGAAAACAGTATCGAATAGCTGCTTTATTTCGGTGTCAGATTTTGAGGCAAAATCAAAATCCATTGAGTTGTCTATTTGCAAATCTGACGATAACAACTCAGAAAGTTTGTCGGCCTGGTATCCTGAACCTTTTGGCTTCTTACGACGGTCTAATTCTGCTCTAATTTCGTTTGATCGCTCCTCACTCACATCGTAATCTTTCATTACCCACATTGCTCCAATAGTACCTAGTACTGGGAAAAAACAAAAAAATGCATGTAATCCATCTATAGCCCCTGGTTGCTCCGTTGTTGGTACTCCTGCTTCGAAACCAACAGCCCAAATAATAACACCACCTAAAGCTCCGGCTATAGCAAATCCAACTTTTACCATCCACCAATAAATTGCGCCAAAAATTCCTTCTCTTCGTTTTCCCGAGTTCAACTCATCAATATCAATAACATCAGCGGTCATAGACATCATAATGGTAAATAAACTTCCTATTCCAAATGAGAAAAACGGTAAGGCAATAATATACATCCATGGTTTTCCAGGAATGAATAAAAAATACATCATTGAATACCCTATAATAGAAATAGCCTGTGAAAGCATAAACGCTTTTTTCTTTCCCATTTTTTTAGATAACCATGCTACCACAGGAATCACAAAGAAAGTAGTCCCTAAAGCTCCTAAACATCCAAATAGAGCTACCCAAATACCCGATGCTTCTGTATCTCCATTAAATAACTTATAAACGATTACAAATAGGGTTAATGACGAAACCGCCATAAATGCATTGTATATAAAGAACGTAGAAATACATAATTTTCTGAATTCCTTTATTTTAAATGCCTCAACAAAACTTCCGAATATTTTATCTAAGCTTCCTTTTATATTTCCAAAACTTAAAGGTTCGTAACCTTCTTCATCTAATGTTGATTTACTTCGTATAAAAATAGCAGGTACAATAGCACAAATTGCGCAGGGTATTGCCACCCAAACGGCGAGTTCTCGTGCCGCTACATCCGCGGAAGGAAACCATTCAGGATCATACATAATAACCCAAAACCAAGGTGCTATTACCCAAGCCCATTGTCCTATCCATTGCGCAATAGCCATAATATTTGTACGTTCATGAAAATCATCACTCATTTCATAACCAATGGCTACATAAGGAACACTAAAAAAGGTTAATCCCAAGTAAAAAACGATAGACCAAAGAAAGAAATACCAGAAATTATACTGTACAGAGTTCTCTTTGAACAATCGCCACATAAAAATATAAGCAATTCCCATCAAAACACCTCCAATAAGTACATAAGGTTTTCTTCTTCCCCATTTCGATTTTGTATTGTCAGAAACAAACCCCATGATAGGGTCAGAAATAGCGTCAAACAATCTTGGGAAAAGATATATCATTCCCCACATGAGTCCAGAAAACTTAAGGTCCTGTACTAAAACTACCATAAATATACCTAATATGGCAGGAAACATTTGATTAGCAAACATTCCTATTCCGAAGGCTATTTTTTCACTTAAAGGGACTTTCGTTGTAGTTGACGACATAGTTAATTGGTTTTAATTAGTTGAAATAATTATAGTTTGTAAAGCTTTCGCCTGTATTGAAATGTCTTTAGTGTTTTCACTTAATTCTAAAGTAAATTTCTTCTCCTCTTCAGTTGGATTAAACAATACAACTGCAACTGTACCATCTGGATTCTTTGCTGCCGTAACCATAACTTCTTTATCAAAAGAATCTACTTTAATTACCTCAGCTCCAGGTCGGATATATTTGCTAAAATGAGCCATCGTATAATACAACGGTGTAAAATATATCTCATCTTCTATTTCATCAACAATTATGGGTGCTGCACACCAATTTTTAAACCAGTTTGGTCCACCTTGACGATTAAGAACCATATTCCAATCGACCCATCCATCTACCCAATTATTCAAACACCCAATAATATCACGTGCATAACGAAAAACTGGAGCATATTTAGGATGTAAATATTTTTTACTTTCTTCTCTCCAATCATATCCCCAATCAGTCGCTTCCTTACTCCAATACCATGCATCATCCTTCCATGCTGGAACTTCAGAATCAATACAACCTTCAGTTTCTATTAGATATTTATTTGGAGCCTTATTATGTGCATATTGCAATGCTTCCGGAAATATTTCGTAAGTACTATCGTACCAATGAATCGCTGTTCCATTGAAATATTTAGATGTTTTTTCATCTTTATACATAGCGTCAACCCATTCTTTTAATCCATCTCTATTTTGATCATAACCCAAAATTATCTTATCACCATAGCCATCAGCCTCTAATTTTGGTCCTAAGTGATGTTGAACAAAATCAGTCATCTCTTCAGGAGTATAATGCATACTTTCCCAATTATTTCCATTTCCATGAGGTTCATTTTCAACTGTAAACCCCCAAATATCAATCCCTTCAGCTTCATAGGCCTTTAAATACTTTGAAAAGAATAATGCCCAAGTATCATAATATTCAGGCAATAATTTACCTCCGACCCAATGGTTATTATCCTTCATCCAAGGAGAAGCTGTCCATGGTGATGCAAAAATTTTAAATCCGTCTTTAGAAGTTTCCAGAGCATCCTTAATCATCGGAATTAAATCTTCTTTATCCTCTTTTACTGAAAAGTCCTTGAGCTCTTTATCAGGTGTTGGTGTGTATGAGTATTGAGTAAGTGAGAAATCACAAGAATTCATATGGGTTCTTGTCAAAGAATAATTGGCCCCCTCTCTACTAAAGTAAGCGTCAATAATTCTTTTCCTGTTGTCTTTTCCTAATCTGTTTAGTAAATAAGCAGAAGACTCTGTAAAGGCCCCTCCAAATCCCGTTATAGTTTGGTACTTTTTTGTGGTATCAATAACTATTTTAGCGGCGGCTTCACTTTTAGAAAACTGGGTAAGCAAGGTTAATTTATTACCACTTGCTGAAGTTTCGTAAACTTCAAAATTTAATTCGTTTTGCTTAGAACATTTCATTAGTAAAATAGACAAAAACAACAAAGCGGTTAGTTTCGTTAGTTTTCTCATAATTTATAGTTTACGGTGCTATCACCAGTTCTTTCTTTATTGGCGGCATTGATACATCAATTAACAACGCTTCTTTACTTCCTTTATAGGTCTTAACTATAGGATTCCCTCCTCTTGTTAATCCTTCAAATACTCCTTTATCCACTAAATCCCAAATTGCATATTTTGCCTTACCATCAATAGTAAATAATCCAAAATGATTCTCTGAACCACCAGGGTTCTGTTGGTCTTTCCATATTTCATCGAATGCTTCGAAATAAAAACACGACATTCCTTCTTTCTCTGTCCAATCTCTCATGTGCTTATAAAACAGTGCTTCCTTGTATTCATCAGTAGCCTTAGAACCATTGTTTCCATAATGTTCGTTTGAATAACTTGCCCAACCTGTTTCACCAATATGAATTGGTTTTTCAACACCAATACTTTTCATGTAACGTTCAACTCCATGATATTGAGATTCTGCATATCTCCTTGAACGAAGCATAGCTTCTTCAATTTTTTCAAGACTCGTTAAACTATCTTCTTTGTGAGCTACACCCCAAAAACGTGGGTTATAATGTGTATCATGCATTGGATATGTATGCATAGAAATAAAGTCAACAGAAGCTATGAGTTTATTCAAATCATTCGTATGATATTCATTACTTCCCCCTCCCCAAGAAGCAAAATTATCTGAACTGGTAATCCATAAATCCTTATCAAGTTTTCCTTCTTTCTTTAGATTTTGTAAATGATTTACCCATTTTAAAATTACACCAGGCTGTACATAATAACTAGTGGCCCATTTTACCATTGCTTCATTTCCAACGGCAATAATTTTAACAATGTCAGAATATTCATTAGCAATTGCCACCGCTCGTTCTATTTCACCCTCATTCTGTTCACTTTCTACATTATGATCAACAGGAAGACCTGTCCATGCGTTTTTGCAGTCAATCCAAGCCCCTAACATGATATACATTTCAAATGCCGGATCGTCCTTTTTTATTTCGCTAATCGCTTTTGCCACATTAGCTGCATGAGGTAATTGAACATTATAAGTTCTTAATAATTTAATATTCATAGCATGAAGAATTTTTAAATCCTCTTTTAACTCTTCAATTGTAGGTTGAATATCTCTTGACTCTTTTCTATAACCACCGTATGAAATGGCTAAGTAATTCGGGTTTCCTAATATATCTTTAGCTGTCACTTTTTTCTTGTTTGATGAATACTTTTCAACTTTATCTGGTTTCTGAGCACACGAAACAGTTATTAAAAAAATGAGTAGATATATGTGTGCTTGTCTCTTCATCTGTTTTGTTTTGTTGTTGTTTGTATCAGATGGAACTTCCATGTTTACAATAGCATAGTTTCTAATGCCATTATAAACATGTCAGTTTCATTACTTTTATTTTAAATGACCTATTTCTATGTCAACAATAATCTGAGAGATTTCTCCAGATCTACTAAATACTTTTTTACTCGCTTCTGAATCTAGTTTCAGTCCTTTTAAGACTGATTTACTACCATCGCTTTCTAATACTTCTAGCTTAGATTCATTAGAAATCCTATAAATTATAGGGACTTGACAGTAGGTAAAGCCTAGCATTTTTTCATTTAGTTGAATCTCTTTGAGTTCTTCATTTAACCCTACATACTTAAAAGATCTTGGCTTAGACAAAAATTCATCTTTACGCAGTAAACACGGATCGAAATACAACTTACCATCTGTAACAAAAACACCTAATTCTCCGAAACGACTTAACACGTCTTCCTTTACTTGTCCTGTCATTCCAGGTTGCTGCGCACCTTTACCCGAAGGTGTATGTGAATAAGGATCTGTTGGAAATGCTCCATACAAGGTTGGTGATTTATGCACTCCAATACCTTCGTTGATTTCATAATAATGTTCTAATAGCCTTCCAACAACTTCAGCGCTTTCGCCATCTTTGATTGCTTTTAAACAACATTCTTGAACTGCCAACTGTAATTTTGAAACCATGTGCCAATAAATTGAGCCTAACCCTTCATATCCATAGAATGTTCCTGAACGACCTGTAAAAGCTTTATGATTGAATACTTCTTCAAATATTTGTAGCATTTCGGTTTTATCATCTTCTGAAACCTTTTGAGCAAGACTATCTAAAGCTTCCGCTAGATCATTGGCATTTTTAAAATTTCCGTTAAAATGATAGTTTCCTCTAACGTCTTGTTCTACAATTTTGTGAAGTGATTCGGAAGAAATACTTTTTAACAAACTTGCATTTTCAATAGATTTCTGAGGAATAGTATTACGTTTTAAAAAACCAGGCAATTCTTTATTCGGGTATAATAAATAACTATATTGATCTGGGCGGAAAAGCTTACTATTCTTCATTGCATCTAAAGCTTTTAAAGCCTCATCAGAAGTTAAATATCCAGAACTTAAAGAAGCTACTTGTCCCTCTAGCATTTCGTCTAGATAAGAGATTGAGATTTCATTATGACTTTCTACGGTCATTAAATTATAGGCATGATATAAGTTATCTGCCCTCTTATTTGCTTTTATTGAGTGCTCTAGATATGCTAAACTCACCTCAACAAATTCCTTTAAAGAATCTAAACTTACTTGTTCTTTTCTTCCAGAAAAAGCGTTATCATAAATATGTAATCTATAATCACTAGCAGGTTGACCTAATCCATCTAAAACCGTTTTTCTTTGAGCATCTGAAAACTGACCAGACAATAAGTTCTTATGTGATTTTAAGGTATGTAAAACACTATTAAAAAAGCTTAACAACTCCTTAGAAACCTCTACTGTATCAATACTAGATTTTTCGAAAACTTCATTAAAAAACTTCAAAAAACGACGCATATAGTATAGGGTTACCATTGATACTCCATTTCCTACTAACGCGTTGTTTGCATCATTCCATTCAGGACGTTGTGTATTCATCCAAATTCCTCCTTCAGGAATGAAATTAGACATCTTTGCTAAAGTTGTAGCCAATATTTTCTCAACGAAATTTACCTTAATAATAAAGCGGTTTTCATCTCTTAACAATGCTCCATCCGCACCTAATTCATTACGTCCTCTTCTAATTTCTTCATCAGATTCCTCGTCGAAATCAATTGTATCCTTAGGATTTTTTAACAAATCAGTGTATGATTTTATTCGGTAAGGAACATTTGCGTAAACAAAATTATCTTTAGTAAATAGACTTTCTAATTTGTCTGGCTGATGATTTTCAACAAACTCTAAGAACTTTAACAAGTATATAATTTGGTGGTCTCCCCAATATCCAATATAACTCCAAGGATCGTCTGGTTCAATTGTTTCCCAATCAAAGCCATCTTTGGTAACTCTATATGGATTGTATCCATCGAAAGTAGTTGCATTTAAAAACTTATGAATCATACTTTCAATAAAATCTGGATATGAATGGACTAATGCTTCCCAGTTTTGGAAAATATCACGCCAGTTACCTTCATAATCCAAAATTTTAGAACCATCTTCATTTCTTGTATTAATTGAGAACTTATTCCAAGGTCTACTTGGATCCCCATGTCTTCTACTAAATTTTAATGGCATATACTCCAAACAAAGGCGACGGAAGTTAATATCTTCTGTTTCTGAAGCTATTTTCTTTAAAACAATTAATGAAAACTTTTCAGAAAGATTCTCTATGACATCTTCATTTTTACGAGCTACTTTTTTATTTGCTTTTTGTATATAATTCTGAAAATCGTATTTCTCGATGGTATAATTATCATCAAAAATACCTCCACGCATTATGTTGAATAATGTATTAGAAAAATGACGTGTGTCTCTTAACTGATCTGCTGTAACCTGAATAGCATCTGAAGAGGCATTCAAGCTTATTAATTTTTTGGTACCCGTAACAACATCATTGTATACTTTATCTTCTAAATCTCTATCCTTTAAGATACTTTCAGAAAGTTCAATAACATTGCTATGATCTTGATTTACATTGGCTATCAACATCCAACTTTCACCAGTATTTGGATGAAGTTCTAATGTTGTATTCACAAAATAGGCTCCTTTCTCTGCCTTTACGTCTTCCTCTTGATGTACTGTTTTCCCTTCTCTGAAGTTTTTTAACTGCAAAGAAGATAGAAGATATTTGACATTGTTCAAACCAATTGACCAAACGACATTCGCTTTTAGTGCTTCACTCGGTTCTGCCTTATCTACAATAATCGAACTTAAGGCGTAAATACCTAACCCTGTTGTTTTATCTAACTCACTTCTTTTATAAGCATCTACTAAATTACTACTCGCTCGTTGTAAATCACTTCCAACTCCGTAAGGAATAATATTTTGAACACCGTCTAAAATTTCAACATTAATTGTTTCTTCAGAGGTATTGACCAATTCACTCTTACGAACAAAGCCATAAATATCACTCGAATTCCATTGATACCTAAATACTAAATCTAAATCATGATTGATCTCTTCAAAAAGTATTTTATTTCCGTATTCATTCTTATAAAGATTCTGGGTTATTTCAAACTTACCTCTAAATCGCTCAGAAAACGGTTCCCAAATATGAAATTTATCGTGTTTATGAACCTGAAAGATTGATTTGCTTCCTGTTATCTCTGCGCTTTCCGTTATTTTATCATCTGTATAATATGGAAACAGAGAGAATTCTGAATTCTGCCGCCCAGCAGTTAATCCTCCATTACTAGAAATAAACATCCAATGATTTGATGCGCTTACTATACTCATAAAAAATGGGCGCATTTCATCACTATTCGAAATTTTGAAAAATTTTTCACCGTTAATCACGGTTTTTCCTAAAGAAACTTTTTTCATTACGTCTTTCTTTAAAGTAGAATTTATCATCTCTTATATTTTATCAATATTTGTCTTGTATTCTATTATGCATCAGACAATACACTCCCCATTAAAACACATCAATACTAAAAAAGTAAAGGCGTTTTAAATTCCATTATGGTCGTTGCCAAACTAAAATTCAAGAAAATGTTTTCTTATATAGAGTTCTAATACATTTATTAGGGTTTGGTTTAAAAAGACCAAGAAAAAACTTGGCCTTTTCTTAATAGTATGAGACTTAATTCCTGTTATTAAGACTGTATCTCATTCAACTGAAATAAGTTTTATTCAATACTTATATTATCTATATAATACGTTCCGTCTGAAGTAATATCACTATTGCTTTGATCGTTATCAGGTTTAATAACAAATTGGTTAGATACAGATCCAGGTGGTACACCAGGGAATGTAAATGTCAATTCTGTCCATTCATTTGCATTCGTAACTGTTGCAAATGCCCCTGCAGGTTGACCCGTTGCTGGATCTGTCTGAGGATTTAAAGCAGCTTCAAATCTAAAAACAACATTTGGTTTACTAGAATAAACTTGCACTTTTACTGTTGCTGAAGTTAAATCTGGGAAATTTGATGAATATATATTCTGAACACCAGCCCAAAACTCAGCTCCTGTATTTTTAACTACTTTCAATACTTTACTCGAAGTATTGATTCCTGTTGCTGAAGGATTATCAACAATTTCACTTGTTATTGTTCCAAATCTATCTCCATCTTTTGTATAATCATCTCCAGATTCAAAATCAGATAACGCATTGGTAGTTCCACCACCTCCTCCTCCAGAAGATTCTTTATAGAAATAAATATTGTCTAAGAAAATATCGCCATTTCCATCGAACTTCATTTGAATAACATCTGCTAAATCAACAGGAGAAAAATCTGTTAAAGGAATATCTATACTTGTCCAACCTGAAGTTGGTACTGTTAATGCTTTGGCAGTTTCAACTGGTCCAGAACTTATTATAAATGCATTTAAAGCTGTTGAATTAATTGTCCAATAATCAATATGTAAGTGCGTCATTCCAGAAACGTCTTGCGCACTACCAATTTGCATCCCTTGATAATTCAAACCAGCATATTTTAATGTATTATTTCCTGCAATATCTTCTTGGGTTACTACAGTTGCCTGCCCCCAGTTTGGATTAAAATCAGTTCCACTTACATTGGTATAAGCATCACTAAATAAAGAAACTACATCAGCAGCATCTCTTGTTGGAGGGGCTGGAGCTCCTTCTGTTGGTGCAGTTGGTGCTGCAGTTACTTCTACCGTTCTGCTAACTTCAGTTGCTGCATTTCCTGCTGCATCACTCACATTATAAGTAATTGTATAAGTTCCAACGGTATTTGTATCAACCGTATCTCCTGCTACTACAATATTGGCTGAAATATCTCCATCAACATTATCTGTTGCCGTAGCTCCTGGATCCGTAAAAGTACTACCCTCAACTACTGTCATTGAAGCATCACCATTCAAGGTAATCACTGGTGCTACAACATCTACTGTTTCCGTTTGCATAATATCGTCAAAATAAAATGCACCCGCTGCTGTTCCAGGACCATCTACAAACACAGTCATTCTATTATAACTAGCTGCAGAATCAAAAGTAAATATTAATTCTTCCCAACCAGTTCCTCCATGAGTAACTGCCATTTCAATAGCTGCCGCTGTTCCTTCTTCTAATTTTAGCAATACAGGAACTGATGTTTCGGCCCATACTTTCATTTTTATGGTTTTATCAGTCGTTAAATCTACAGATGCATCTAAGTCATAGAAAAAACCTTCCCAGTTAGCTCCACTATTCGTTAGTTTCCCTACTTTTGACGCCGTTGCATTTGCTCCCGAAATATCAGGGTTATCAACTACTTCAAACGCAGTTCCATTAAAAATAGAAACTTCATCATACTTTACATTCGCCTCATCAAAGCTTATAGGTAATCTTACTGGAACTGGGATATTGATATATACTTTATCTTCAAAAGTTTCTGACGCTCCAGAAGCATGAGTTGCTTTTAAGGTTACAGTATATTCACCAGTTTCATATGTTTTTGTCGGATCAATTTCAGTTGATGTATTTCCATCACCAAAATCCCACGAATATCTATCTGCATTTTCTGATGTATTGATAAATTTCACTAAACCAATTTCTTGGTTTACTGTATATGTAAAACCAGCTTTTACACTTGGTAAAACAGCATCTTCTTCTTCACACGCTGAAAAAGAAATGATCAACAAAAAGATCGATAATAACTTTATATTTTTTATAATTTGTTTCATGTTAATGTCTTTTAAAATTGGTTATTGTTTGTACACTCTTACGTAATCTATAAGCATACGCTGTGGAAAAACAGTACTAGCATCTGGTGCTCCAAGGAAATCTCCTCCTACTGCTAAATTGATGATGATGAAAAAAGGCTGATCAAAAACCCACTCTCCAGTTACATCTTCTCTTGTTATTTGGTTATATAACACATTATCTACATAATAATTCACGTAATCTGGTCCCCATTCAATTCCAAAAACATGAAAACCAGTATCGAACCTATCATTTTCGAGTGTATAACTTTTTGTAACAGATTCACCAGCTGAATACCCGGGACCATGCATACTCCCATGGATTACTGTAGGCTCTTGCCCTCTAAACTCCATAATGTCAAGCTCACCACATTGCGGCCATCCAACCGTATCAATATTTGATCCTAACAACCAAAATGCTGGCCATATTCCCTGACCATAAGGCATTTTAATTCTTGCTTCAAAACGACCATAAGTTTGATCAAATAAACCTTGTGTTTTAATTCTAGCAGAAGTATATCCAGAACCATTAAAATCTTCTTTCTCTGCTGAGATTATTAACACTCCATTTTGAACGGTAACATTCTTTTCATCATTGGTATAATACTGTAATTCATTATTACCCCATCCATTGGTACCTGTTCCGATATCGTATGTCCATTTTGAACTATCGGGCATTCCATCAGTATCAAAGTCATCTCCCATTACCAAATTTGTAAAAGTGGCTACAGTTTGCTCTTCACTATTGTTACATCCTAAAAAAGTGGTTAAAAGGATCAATAATGAATACTTAAAGACTCTGTTTTCTATTAATTTATGTATTCGATTCATATTTCTTGATTTAGCTTTGGATAGTTAGTTGTAGAAATAAATATTATCTACATAGAAATTCGTTAAATTAGTTCCCTCATTACTATAAATCAGTAAACCAAGTTTGTTCTTATTGGCTAGACTCAAATCAAAGTCGAGACTTGACCAATTCCCAGCGGATAATTGAGCACTGCTAATTGTGATATCCTGATTTGTATCATCTCCTCCTCCATCGGCTCCATCTGCACCGAAATCTCTAATCGTTATTTTTAACTGTGCACCAGCATCCAAAGTTCCAGGAATATAAATGTCAAAATGTACCTTTTGCATTGCACTAGCATCAACGGTAGGATTACTAAAACTAGTTCCGACAAAATTGAAATTGGTATAGTTTAAAATTTTATCCCCGTTAATATCAAAATCTTCAGATTGTGTTGTTTGGAATGGGGCCCAAAAGCCATTAAAATAATCAACTGGCACACTTGTATAGGCCTCACTGAAAATAGAAATCACCTGATTAGCTGGAACATTAGGTGCGGCTGGTAATTCAAAATCACCTAAAGAAGAGAGTGTTAAAGAACCCGCTGCTGCAACATTTCCTAAAGTTGCAGTAATTGTAGTTTCTCCAGCACCATGAACAGTAACCTCTCCTAATTCATTTACTGTTGCAACACTTTCATTCGAAGAGCTATACGTAAAATAAGATGGAGCTACCGCGAATGTTATATCTTCTCCTGATCCTAGATTGAATGTTTGAGTTCCAGAAATTTGAGAAACTATTCCGTTGAACGTTTGTCGTGTAATAGTTTCGCCATTCATAATAGCTGGTCTTGGTTGTGCTACAGTTCCTAATTTTTCAAACTTTAGTTCATCAATCCAGAAAGTATAACCTCCTTCATCATTTTCATTCTCCGCTCCTTCAGCATACCAAAACATTCCTTTTTCTTGATCCAACTTAGAAGGATCTGGAATAGGTATCACATACTTCGTCCAAACCGTTGATAACTGTAAATTTTCCACAGTTACTCTGTATTTATTATTGGTATCACCATCAATACCAAAACCTATTTCATTAATATCTGCTCCTTGAGAAGCCTTTGCCCAAAAGGTTAAGGCATCATACCCAGTTAAATCTCTAGGACCCAAACTTTGAAATGTAGCTCCTCCATATCCTACTCCAAACACAGGAATATCAAAACGCATTGAAGCAGTTCCTTGATATTTTACATCGCTATCCACAGAAAAAGCTTCTGCAAACGAACCTCCAAAAGGAAAATAATCCAATCCCCCTTCAAAATTATCAAGAAAAATATTTCCATTCGTTGGATAGGTTGCTAACTCAGCGTCCTCAGTAAGTCCTCGTTCACAACTTACTGTTGACAGTAAAATCAAACCTAAAAATAAGCTGATTTTAGCGTATATATATTTTTTAGTCTTCATCTTATTATTTTTATTTTCCTAAGTTGATATGAATATATGTTCTAATCTCCCACTCTGAACCGTTATCAAATCCAACTGGACTAATAATTGGTGATGTAGCAAATGGTAAAGCCTCATTTGGAGAATATCTTGGCGAATATTGATCTAATGAACGCCATGTACCTCTAATTCCTATTTTCGTACTTGGAAGTATAAACCAATCTTGTTTGCTTATCGAAGTAGAAACATCTAACATCAACTGCATCGGAAATGTTAAGTTAAAATCTCTATGATAATCAAAAGGTCCCCAATCGTCAACCTTTACCGAACCCATAAACTTCATTTTCTTATACAAAACTCTCAACTCAGTTCCGAAACGATCAATGGTTCTCTGGCTATCACCATTTGCTTGGCCATTTCCTGCATAAATATTTGCAATCAACCCTAAATCAGGATTCACTTTTGAAACAATGCGAGAATGTACCTCCCACAAGTCTTGTGCTGGTGTTGAATTTGGAAAAGCAAAAAATGTACGATTCGCTAAGAAACCAATATGTGCATCTTGTGTAGTTGGTAAATGTTTGTAAACAAAACCGAGGTTCATCGCAAATTTGGCATCTTCTGCTCTATCGTTGTCCCATTGATACATCCATGTTCCAGGAGTTGGATCGTAGGTAAATAAAATCTCACCAGCTGTTGTCTCTCTATTCGCTCTTACCACAAACGGATCATCAATTACGTTTCTTAATCTTCCTGTTCCTCCAACATCATTTGGCATTGCTGCTATTAATGGTTTTTGCCATAAAAAGTTAGGTGCTACTTGAAAATCTCCAGCCGTGTAAGTGAAACCAGACAAGAAATTAGTTTGGTTTCCACTACCATTATCTTTCAGCTTCCATCCAGTAAATGTTTGTGTTTGATCAGCACCTCCATTGGCTACTAAGCCCATGATAGCTCCTTGTGCATACCAGTTAAATCTTCCTTTTTGGAAAGTAATTTTCGCTTTACCTCCCCAGTTATCATTAGAGTTGATTTTATCAGTATATACTGTATAATTCCCTGGTGTTCCTCTAACATCTTGGAAAGAACTTCCATTTAAAGGACTTCCTGCCCAAATACCTCCAAGCGCAACTCCAACACTACCAAACTTCTTCTCAACAACAAGTGTTGCTCTTTCTGTTGGCCATGGCGGAATAACCCCACTTCGTACTTGATTTGCATCTAAAACTCTTCGTCCTGTAGCATCAAAATCTAATGTTGTATTTAAATCTCTATGGTAAATCCCTGTTACATCAAAACCAGCTAAGTGCTTACGATACTTTAAAAGAACCGTAGGGTTTGCTCCCCACCATAATTGAGGACCCGCCGCAACTTTTAATCCTTTCAAATGTCTCTTTCCATCGATTTCAACTCCAAAAGTCTCCCCTCCATAAATATCAAGATTAGGTCCGTAATTTGCTTCGGGATATAATCCAAAAAAATCACCTTCATAGCCCCAGTGGTAATGCCCTGTTCTATAGAACCCTCTTAAATCAAAATCTTTCGCATTCCATTTGAACTCTGCATTATAAATATTTAATCGATTTACATCTCCTAGAGTTACGTTACCATTTTCAGTATTTACATCCTGAACTGGACGTGCTCTGTTTTCATAAAATATTTCGTCAATTGGATTTTCAGCAACTTTACCTATAATATTAAAGTTTACTTTAGCGGTCATATTATCCGTCGGCTTTCCTTCAATTCCAACGAAATATGAATGCATATAATCGAACCCTAATTGATTAGGATACGCAATATTATCTGGATCAGCCGTTTCCGGAGTGGTTAATAAGGATCCTCCGGTATAAAACGTTGTATATTCAGCTCTTAATTGGCTTAACTTTATTTTTCCTCCTTGTTGAGCTTCTAAAGCTGCTTGATCTCCACGAGCTTTTAAAACAGCATCCATGATATTAATTCCTTTGAAATACTTATCGATATACTCCAAAGTAGTTTCTTTATCATAAGGATCCACTCTATGAGCATCTTTTAACGCATAATAGGCAGCACGAGGATATAATGTATATAATCCACGAGAGTTTGTAGGTCCTTTCGCACAAATACCAAACCACTCTTCATTCATATTATTTGAACCATTTTTAGTATCGTGGTAATATCCTCCATTACTCCAAGAAGCTCCTGTTTCATGAGTATCAGCATCTTTTCTTTTGTCGAAACCTAGTTTCCACCAACCATCACTAAATTGGAACGTGAATCCACCAATTGAGTTTCCTGCTTTACCTAAACCAGCTGCATTTTCGTAGATTTCTTCCCAATTACGAAGATTATAATGTGCCTGCCAGTACTGATCTTCTTTTGCTTCTAAAGCATTGTAAGCATCTGCACCGAACTCGGTAAACATTAAAGCCATATCCAACTTTTTACTTACTACATCGAAAAAGTCTCCAAACGATTCTCCTCGATACGTATTTGCCCCATAGATATCAACATCTTTACATTCTTCTGCAATGATATCAATAAACAAGACATCTCCATTACAAATAGCTACCGGGTGATTTGGATCAATGGCTTTCATTTTTTTCGCCACTTCGTTCATTAAACGATACATTGGACGACCTCTGTTTTCACCAACAGCTTTCTTTTTCTCTTCTTCATCAGGGAAATCCTCAGTTTCTGCACCTTGCCAGAACAGTCCATAGTTATTCTCGTTCCCCATCATATACATTAAAATACCCGGTGTATTTTTATAATCATTCACTAGTTTTAGCATTTCACCAACTAATAATTCTTGTGTCCGAGCATCCGAATAATCAGTAACAGGTGTCCAAACACCATCGATGGTTAATCCGTAACGACCGAATTGGTGATTTAACAAGGTATAGATTCCATACTTTTCATAGATATACTTTACCCATTTCTGAGGAACACCGATATATTGACGAACTACATTAACATTCATGTTCTTTAACAAGCCCATTTCAGCATCTAATCCAGCTTTTACGATGTCATCTGATTGATTATAAAAATTAGCATTAACTACGTTGGTACCAATAGGAACATAATCCCAATTCATACCATTCATCATTAATGGTTTTCCGTCCACCATTAATCGCATTCCATCCTTACCTTTTTCAACGACTACTTTGTTTTGTGAGAAAGCAATCATTGAGAAAAACAAAAATGTAAGTATTAGAAAGTGTTTATTCATAATAGATTGTATTTAAAGCGTTGATATTGTTCCCCTTAGTTTTCGAAGATGTTGTAAATCTACATACTGAAAGCAGTAAATCCTCAAAAAAAACCTACACAAAAAACATACAACACAATAAAAAACGCATTAAACGTTTCAAATTCTCAAAAACTACCCGTATTTATTGAGAGTATAATAATCCACCTCAACAACCTCGAAACATGGTAAAAACGAATTTGTATAGTTAATGTTTGGGTAAAAAGAGGTTTTGTATGGTTTTAAATGGGGTATTTTAATGTGACTTCACAGCTTTTTAACATTAAAAACACCACAACATAGCTTTATTTTAACATATAACTCCTAGAATTGGAGATTGGACAATAAATATATTCTTCCAATTTTTATTGTTTTAAAATGTTTCAACAGTTATGTTTTATGAGAATTGTAACTTCAAAAAATATGAAACCCACAACTTTCGTTGTGGATTTAGATTAACACGAACTATTTTTAATTTCAAAACTGCTTAACCATACTTCTTATACGAAAGGATTTTTGCTAGAATTGTGTTAAACCTAGCCTCTTTATAATGCAAAAACAATTCACATATAAAAAAAAGGGGGAGATGTTTTGAAACATCTCCCCCTTTTTTTATTTTTTTATCAATTACTTACTATTCATACTCAAAAGTACCATAGTCACTTTTTATGGTTAGCTTTTTCGTTTCAGAAGCTTCTACTCTACCAATAATTTGTGCATCTACATTAAATGACTTTGAAATTGCAATGATATCTTCAGCTATTTCAGGTGACACATACAACTCCATTCTATGTCCACAGTTAAATACTTGATACATTTCTTTCCAATCTGTTTTTGATTGTTCTTGTATCAATTTAAATAATGGTGGAATTTCAAACATATTATCTTTAATAACATGATTCTTATCGGTAAAATGTAAAATCTTTGTTTGAGCCCCTCCAGAACAGTGGATCATTCCATGAACTTTATCCGATTTATAAGTAGATACTATCTTTTTAATTATCGGAGCATACGTTCTTGTTGGAGACAATACCAATTTACCTGCATCAATAGGTGAATTTTCTACTTCATCAGTTAACTTGGTATTTCCTGAGTATACCAAATCAGAAGGTACAGATGCATCAAAGCTCTCTGGGTATTTTTCTGCTAAATATTTATGAAAAACATCATGGCGAGCAGAAGTTAAACCATTACTTCCCATTCCTCCATTGTATTCTTTTTCATAACTCGCTTGACCGAATGAAGCCAAACCAACAATAACGTCTCCAGCTTGGATATTTGCATTGTCAATTACATCTTCTCTCTTCATTCTAGCCGTTACAGTAGAATCCACGATAATGGTTCGCACTAAATCACCAACATCCGCTGTTTCTCCTCCTGTAGAATGAATAGTTACTCCAAAATCTTTTAATTCATTAATTAATTCCTCAGTTCCATTAATGATAGCAGAAATAACTTCTCCTGGAATTAAGTTTTTGTTTCTACCAATTGTAGAAGAAAGCATTATATTATCTGTAGCACCAACACACAAAAGATCATCAATATTCATTATTAATGCATCTTGAGCAATACCTTTCCATACTGAAACATCTCCAGTTTCTTTCCAATACATATATGCTAACGAACTTTTTGTACCAGCTCCATCGGCATGCATTATCAAACAATAGTCTTCATCATTAGACAAATAATCAGGAACAATTTTACAAAATGCCTTTGGAAACAATCCTTTATCTATGTTCTTAATAGCATTGTGTACATCTTCTTTTGACGCAGATACTCCACGCTGTGCATATCGTTTAGATACTTCTTGACTCATGTGTTGTTGTTTTGTAGGCGCGAAATTACTTCAAAACAGGAAACTTTCAAAGAGAATACTACTTATTATTATTACTCACACCATTATTCTCTTAAAAACAATTAACACCTGACTATAAACAACTTACAAAACTCAGGTAAAACCAGTAGTTAAACAACTAATGGTTTTCCCTGATATAAAATTCAGGGTTTTCCCTTATTGCTCAGTTCATTTTTCTTGCTCATCTTTGTAATGTCTTAAGAGACGTCTTAAGATTTTTCTTTTTCATAGCAATTTTCCCACTCAATCTTTTGAGTGGGTTTTTTATTTCAACTAAGTAGTTCCCCTGAAGTCAGACCGAAAATTATATCTACCTGATTTTAAGTGTTTTTCCCCGTTTTTTATTCCAATTTTTCATCTTATATTTGAGTAATATTTGTTACGGGAATCTCAAATATTAATACATTCTAAAAAATGTATCACTTGCTATTTTAGAATAGAAAAAGAAACTCCTTTATTGGAGTTTTTTTATTTATATAAACAAAATATTGCTCATGTGATTTCTTTCACAAAACTTAACTTTTTATTATTTTTGTATAGCGTTATTTAGTCTAACCATACTAAATAAGTAATTTAAGGGGAAACATCCTACTCATTACCTTGAGTAGGATTCCTCTTTTATAGGGGTTTCCTCATTCAACTCCGTTATTCTACTTATTTCTATTTAGGGATATCACCTATTGCAAGCAATTTTTAATCTACTTATTTTTAATACATTAATATAACAAAAAATCAAAATCTCTTATTTGATTTCCCCTAAATTATTGATTTCTACACTAAGAATGCTCTGATTGGAGCATTCTATTTTTTATTCCATTTTAAAAAATATGAGCCTAACTGTTTAGATTCATTTCTCGAGCCCATAATCCATTGAAAATTTCAAAGAGTCAAAATCAAAAAGTAGTTTTCATCATATTACCTAACTAAATTGCAAAAACTCTCAAAAAGCATAGTCGGGAGTTTTTTCTATAGTTAATGATTATAACCTAGTCTTGAATGCCTTTGACTTGACAAAAAATTTTCCGATGCAAACATAAAAACACCTAATTAAAAACCATCGTATTTAGAAAAAAACAGATTATTACTAATTTTTTTCTAAAACTAGCATGTATAATTTTCGAGCGATTTTTTTCTCTAGAATTGACAAAAAACAAACAAAAAACATTGATTTTTCGGACCTTAATAAAAAAGAGCAACTATTTGTCGTATTTGAGACATCAACGGTGAAATACCTTAACAAAAAGGCGAAAATAAAAAAACGCTAACTTTTTTCTCATCGTATCTTTGAAGTGGTTAAAGCAAATGATTAAAGTTTGGTTAGTTTTCACTTAAGCTTATCGAGTTCTCAAACTCGGTAAGTTTTTTTTTTGCTTTTAACTTAAAACAAAGTGCTTCTTCGTTCATATAGTATTGTATCCTTCCAAGCCCCATCTAATTGAGCAATTTTTTCTCTTCGCCCTATTAATCTAAATCCATTCTTTTCATGAAGCTTCATACTTCCTACATTCTCAGGAAACAAACTTGAATATAATGTCCATATATTATTTTCTTCTGAAGAGCTAATAAGTTTTTCCATTAAAATGGTTCCAATTCCTTTTCCTAAATGAGATAAAGCTATATAAATACTTACTTCGGCCACTCCTCTATATTCAAAACGAGTAGACACTGGAGCAAGCGCGCACCAACCAACTACTTTGGAGTTAATCACAGCAACAAAACGCGAATGATTATGATGCCCATTATCCCAATCAATCCAACTTGGCACCACTGTCCTAAACGTAGCCTTTTTCGTTTCAATTCCTTCTTGATAGATTCTAGCCACTTCTTCCCAATGATTAAATGTTAGTTTTTCAATAAGAACTTTCATACGGTTATTCAAATATTTTTTTTGAAACAGATACTAGATTCAATATTTTTATAAGGTTCGTAATTTGGAATTACGTCATAATTATTCCTTTTATAAAGCTTTACAGCTGGCAGCATTTCTTTACTCGTTTCCAAAAGAACAAACCTAAATTCATTTGCTTTAGCCCATTTTTCAAGCTCCTCCAAAATCTTCATCGCAATCTTCTGCCCTCTAAATTCTGGTTTCACATACATTCGCTTTACTTCCACACCCTCTTCATTAAAAACTTTAAAAGCACCGCAACCCACAGCTTCACCATTACAATAAGCTACAACTACATGGTTTAAATGATCAATTTTATTATGTCCACGAAAAAACTCATCATTATCACCATTGATTCCTGACAAGTACATATCTAATTCTTTAACTAAGATTTTAAAATCTTTGTTTGTGGAGTCCGTTCGTATTAAATTAATCATTCTTTAGATGTATTATACTATTACTAAAATATACTATCTCATAAATAAAAGCTCACGGTACTTAGTCAAAGGCCACAAATTATCATCTACCAACAACTCTAATTTATCAGCATGATATCGTATTTCATCAAAATAAGGCTTTACCTTATTATTATAGGTGTCAGCATTTTTTTGTCCTTTTAGCTTATTAGCTTTTTTTCTTTCTTCAGTCATTAATTCAATTGTAGAATTAATTTCAGCAATGTGATTCGATATTTTCTTAATTAAAACTATCTGTTCTTTCGCAAATGCTTCGTAGTCGCTTTCAAAAATTTCCTTTAATCCTCGAACGTTCTCAATCAAAGTGTTTTGATATTGTATAGCAATAGGAATTACATGATTACGAGCAACATCTGCCAACACACGACTTTCAATTTGAATTCGTTTTACATATTCCTCTAATTCAATCTCATGTCTAGCTTGGACTTCCACCTTATTCATAACATCCATTTCTACAAAAAGTGAAATTGCTTTTTCAGAAATTTGTGCTTTCAATGCTTCTGGTGTTGTTTTATTATTACTTAGACCGCGTTTTTTAGCTTCCTTTTCCCAAGCTTCGCCATAACCATCACCCTCAAACCTAATTTTTTTAGACTCCTTTATATATTCTCTTAATACATTAAATATAGCCTCATCTTTTTTCAACTTCTTGTCATCAACGAGTTTATCCACTTCATTTTTGAAATCTTTCAGCTGTTTCGCTATAATAGTATTTAATACTGTCATAGGTCCTGCACAATTTGAACGAGATCCTACTGCACGAAATTCAAATTTATTTCCTGTGAATGCAAATGCCGAAGTCCTATTTCTATCAGTATTATCTAATAGTATCTCAGGAATCTTTCCTACAATATTTAATTTTAAATCAGTTTTTTCTTGAGGTGATAATTTTCCTTTTGTCACATTTTCTAATTCATCTAACACACTAGACAATTGTGAACCTATAAACACCGACATAATAGCCGGAGGAGCTTCATTAGCTCCTAATCGATGATCATTACTTGCACTTGCAACTGAAGCTCGTATTAACTCTTCATATTCATAAACGGCTTTTATAGTATTGACAAAGAATGTTAGAAACTGTAGGTTTTTCATTGGAGTTTTACCAGGACTCAACAGATTAACACCTGTATTGGTTGATAAGCTCCAGTTATTATGCTTACCAGAACCATTAATTCCTGCAAATGGTTTTTCATGAAACAACACTTTAAAGTGATGGCGTTGCGATACCTTTTCCATCACATCCATTAATAATGAGTTATGATCGACTGCTAAATTCGCCTCTTCATGAATCGGAGCCAATTCAAATTGATTCGGCGCTACTTCGTTATGTCTGGTTTTAACTGGAATCCCTAACAACATACATTCCTGTTCCAAATCACGCATAAAACTCATAATTCTAGATGGAATCGTTCCAAAATAATGGTCGTCTAACTGCTGTCCTTTAGCAGACGCATGTCCTAAAAGAGTTCTTCCTGTCATCATAATATCAGGACGTGTTGCTGCCAAAGCTTTATCTATTAAGAAATATTCTTGCTCCCACCCCAAGGTGGCATTTACCTTGGTTACATTTTTATCAAAGTACTTACAAACTGCTGTTGCAGATTCATCAACTGCCTGAAGCGCTCTTAATAAAGGAGCCTTATTGTCTAATGCCTCACCCGTATAGGCTACAAATACTGTTGGAATACATAAAGTGGTACCATATATAAACGCAGGAGAAGTAGGGTCCCAAGCCGTATAACCTCTTGCTTCAAAAGTATTACGAATTCCTCCATGTGGAAATGAAGAGGCATCAGGCTCCTGTTGTACCAATTGACTCCCATCAAAACGCTCCATTGCACCACCTCCTTCAATAGTTTCAAAAAATGCATCATGCTTTTCAGCTGTTGCCCCAGTTAAAGGCTGAAACCAATGCGTATAATGAGTCGCACCTTTTGAAAGCGCCCAATCTTTCATACTTACAGCAATTTGGTCTGCTATTCTCCTATCAATCTTAACTCCAAACTCAATAGCATCCATCACACTTTGATAGGCTTCTTTTGTCATATGCTGTCGCATAGCTTTTTCATTAAAAACATTCTCACCAAACAGTTCTGATCTTCTTTTTTTCTCTTCTATAGAAATAACATCTCTGTTTAAAGCTTCTTGTAAAGCACTAAAACGACTTACTGACATAACAAAATCTTAATATTTACACCTCAAAAATAAGAAATATCAAATTACACCCCTAAAAAAACAAGGTTAAACTCAAAAATAAAACGTTTTAGTAAAAACACCCCCTAAAAATTTGGGGGTATTAGAAAAAATACTGACTTTTGTAATAAATAACACAACAACAATATTTTATAGTATAAAAAGTAAAATCGATGAGTAGATCAAAATTAGAGTACATTTGGTTAGACGGTTACTATCCAACTCAAAACATGAGAAGTAAAACTAAAGTTGTAGAAGACTTTAGCGGTAAATTAGAAGACTGTCCTATTTGGTCTTTTGATGGTTCTTCAACAAAACAAGCAGAAGGAGGAGACTCAGATTGTTTATTGAAGCCTGTTGCAATTTACCCAGATCCAGCTCGTGAGAATGGTTTCTTAGTAATGACTGAAGTTTTAAATGCAGATGGTACAGCACACGCTACTAATGGTCGTGCTAAAATAGATGATGATGATAATGATTTTTGGTTTGGTTTTGAGCAAGAGTACTTTATTATGGACTCTCACACACAACTTCCTTTAGGTTTCCCAATTGGTGGATACCCTGGACCGCAAGGTATGTACTACTGTTCTGTTGGTGGTAAAAATACTCATGGTAGAGATTTCGTTGAAGAGCATGCTGATTTATGTATTGCTGCTGGATTAAACTTTGAAGGTATTAACCAAGAGGTTGCTTCAGGTCAGTGGGAATTCCAATTATTTGCTAAAGGAGCTAAAAAAGCTGGAGATGAAATTTGGGTTGCTAGATATTTACTTGACCGTTTAACTGAAAAATACGGATACTATATTGAGTACCATCCAAAACCAGTAAAAGGAGATTGGAATGGTTCTGGTATGCACGCAAACTTCTCTAACACTTTATTAAGAACTTGTGGAAGTCAAGAGATTTACGAAAAAGTTTGTGAAGCTTTCCGTCCAGTAACAAAAGAACACATTGCAGTTTATGGAGAATACAATGACCAACGTTTAACAGGTTTACACGAAACTGCATCTATTAACGATTTTAGTTATGGTATTTCTGACCGTGGAGCTTCAATCCGTATTCCAATTATTACTGTTGAGAAAGGATGGAAAGGTTGGCTAGAAGACAGAAGACCAGCATCAAACGCTGATCCTTATAAAGTAGCTGGAAGAATTATTGACACTGTTAAAAGTGCTAAAATTGAAGTCGAAGCATAAGTAACAGCTACAAAAAATGAAAAAACCGCCAATGGCGGTTTTTTTTATGTTCTTTATTTCAATACTTATGTAATTGTCATGTAGATAAAAACAACATATGCTCCTAACAACAACACTCCATCTCTCCATCCTAACCTTCTTCCTTTAGGAATAAACACTAAAGGTAATATTGCAAACGAAATTGCTAACATCCAAAATATATCGTGGTTAATTAAACTTGCAGCATCTTCCTTTACCTGTATTGGAGTTATCATGGAAGTAATTCCTAATACCGCCAAAATATTAAACACATTTGACCCTATTAAATTCCCCAATGATATGGCCTTTTCCTTATTAATTACTGCAATTATAGAGGCCGCTAATTCTGGAACACTTGTTCCTACTGAAACGACAGTTACTCCAATCACAGCATCACTAACCCCCAAGCTCTTCGCTAAAGTAACGGATCCATCAATCAAAAGCTCGGAACCAGCCCACAAGCCAAAACCTCCAATTGCTAAAAATAAAGCTATCTTAAATAAGGGTAAATCTTCATCATCCTCTGGCATTTCATCAACAACAGCTTGTTTTTGAAAACGTAATAAATAAATTAAAAAAGCAACTAAAGATGTAAATAGTATAATTCCTTCATACGTTTGAATGGTTCTATCATTAACTATAAAAAAATACAACATCACCGAAGCAATCATCATTACTGGCCAATCCGTTTTATAAAAACTTTTTTCTACATCAATTGGAGAAAGGATAACCGTTATAGCTAATACCAGCGCCAAATTCGCAATATTAGAACCTATCACATTTCCTACAGCCAACCCAGTAGCACCATCTAATGCCGATTTTATACTCACAATTAATTCTGGAGCAGAAGTTGCAAAAGAAACAACGGTCATACCAATTACTATCTTTGGTATGTTAAGCTTTAAAGATAAACCTACAGCTGCTTTTAATAACCAGTTCCCTCCAAAAACCAATAACGTTAAACCTATAATAATGTATAAAATGCTCATGGATTATTTTTTTTTGCGAAGATATAATTTTTAAGCAGTTTTTGATAACTGAAACTGAACTTCATTCCAATACCATTAAAATGAGATTTTCAACAAACTAAAAAAATGAAAAGGTCTTTTTTATCCAAAAAATTAATCGTTTTTCCTTTGCTTTCAAAAAAAACTCAAAATACGCCCTTTACTTACTTAACATGTAAAACACAAAACCACCATTAAAACTTCATTTTAAAACTTAATTATAGATAAAAAGATTACACATTAAAACAAAAACAACTTTTTACACTACAATTATAAATTCAATTTGGAAAATAATTTGGTTTTGATTTGGTGGAATAATTGGCTTTCTCATATCTTCAAAAAACAATTCCGGAATTGACAAAAATTTATTAACAAAAACACTATTAAACTAATGATCACTATTACATTAAAACTAATTGTAATTATAATGAATGTTATTGCATTCTTGCTTTTATTTTATTAATCAACTATTAAAAAAATTATACTATGTTAACATTTTTTGGAATTCTATTAATTGTTATTGGTATCGTTACATTGATAATGAACTCAATACTAAAAAATAATAAATACCTAAGCTGGTTTACAACAGCAAGAAGTATTCAAGTATCACTTTTAGGTGTCTTTTTAAGCATTTTTACTGGGATGTTTTTCTACGCAGAACCAGGAACAGCTTACGCGGTTCAATATCCTTGGGGAGATCAAAAAGCGGTATTTAGACAAGGTATTAACACTAAAATGTGGGGGCGTTTAATTCCTATTCAGTTTGAAATGCCTATTAAATATGTTATTCCTGACACAAAAGGAAATTTAGGTGACCAGAGTAGGTATGCATATGTAGACAAAGCTAGACAATGGGAGTTTAACGATGCGGTAAAAGGGAAAATTGCGACTTCAATTGTTATAAGTATTAACATTAGCGATGATAATCAATTTCTATCAGTTGCTGATAGAAATAAAACCGAAAAAAACTTAATACGTTCTCGTATTATTCCAAACATTGATCAATCAATAAAGAACACTTGTAAACTGATGGCTGCACAAGACTACATCTCAGGGCAAGCTGCGGATTTTGACAGATATTTTCAAGATCAATTAGAGAACGGAATGTATGTTTTGGAGGAGTTTTCTGATAATGAAAATCCAGAAGTTATTGGTGACAGCACTGTTGTCAGGACAATCCCAAATAAAGAATCTCGTCAAAAAAGGTTTAGAATAAAATACAATGAAGGACAACCTGTAAGAGTAAAAGGAAACTCGTTAAAATCGTACGGACTTACTGTAGTACAAGCAGTAGTTACTGAAATTGATTGGGAAGAAACCTTCGACAACAGATTACAATTGCAAAAAGAAGAAGTTGCACAAACGCAATTAGAAAAACAACAAGCTGAAAGAGAATTTTATAGAGCACAAAAAGAAAAAGCAAAAGGTGAAGCTGAAAAAGCGAAAGAAAGAGCTAGATTAGAAAAAGCACAAATACAACAAACAATTGCCGCGGAAACAGAAGCTAAAGTTGCTGAATTCAATTTGATAAAAGAAAAAAAGCAATATGAAGTAGAACAGTTTAAGGCGAAGAGTAAAAAAGTTGCTGCTGATGCTCAGTACTATGAAAATGCAAAATTAGTAAGTGCTGGATTAACACCTCAGGAACGTGCTGAGTGGGAATTCAAAACCGCAGTGGGAGTTGCTAAAGAATTGAAAGATTTAAAACTGCCTTCAACATATATTGAGGGAAGTAAAAACGGAAACAGTGGGAATTTGCTACAATCATTAATTGGTGCTGAACTAGCTAAGAAAATGATGGAAAAGAAGAAATAGAGAAAAAGTAAAAAATAAATAGACAGGGCGCAATCGCGCTCTGTCAAATATATCGACTACCAAAGGGCAATATATACAAGTATATCCGTAAAATTTTCGTTATTTTTGATGTAAATCAACTACAAAATGAAAACTTCGGTATTTAAGTTATTGGCCAAGCTAAACAAAATTCTTTTGCCTTCATTTACCAAAAGGCAATTGGATATTACAAAAGCTTCAAAGTTTCAATTAGCTATTATTGGATGGAGAGCTTTTGTTACAATGAACTCGTTAAAATAAAAATTATTAGTATGGAAGAATATATTAGAATATATACCGGTTCAGGTATTTTAGTAAATCGTTTAGCATCGCTATTGAAAGAGAACAATAGTCGATTTATCATTAAAGATGAAAAGGAATCTGCACGACTTGCTGGTTTTGGAACTACAGGGGACTCTGTAGAGGTTCATATCTTAAACTCTGATTTAGAGGGCGCTAAAAATATTATTGAAAATTTTAAAAAAGAAATCGAAAAATAATTTTCAGAAACTAAAAAATAGTTATATATTTGCACCCGCAAATCAATGGCCTCGTAGCATAACTGAATAGTGCACTTGATTACGGCTCAAGAGGTTGCAGGTTTGAATCCTGCCGAGGTCACAACGAAAAACTCCTAACAATTTTGTTAGGAGTTTTTTTATATACTACTATAAGTTTAACATACTTTTTTTGGCTATTCTCCCCACCTTATCTTACTCGATAACATAAACAATCTAACTACTATTCCTCACCGAAAAACTAAAGATTTTATTTTAACTACACCTTATGTTCCTCCCTATCAATTAATAACAAAAAATAAATAACATATATTTACAATAAATACAATCCTGAAAATCAACAAAATAAACTATCTGAAAGGTTAATCAGAAAACTACTACTAAATATTTAGAATTTTAACTAATTTAAATTTATATATCATGAGTGGAAACTTATTAATCAGAATCGGAATTGGAGTTATTTTTATTTGGGGTGGTCTCGAAAAATTTATCCCAGGATTTTTAGGCGGGGTTGGTTTTACAGGTGCTTCTGGGTTTATAGGAGGACTTTTTGGTGTAAAGGGTATTATTGCCACTATTCTAACTTTAGGTTTGGCGTTAACTGAATTAGCTGCTGGTATTTTAATTATCAGTGGTAAAAAACTTTTCGAAGCTTACGCCGCATTAACAGCAATTCTTTTAGTGGCCATTGTTATGGTTTGGCTTCCTGCTGGATTCAAAGATATCAGTGGCAACAACAATGTTACCTGGGTCACTTTAATTACCCATATTGGACTATTATTAGTACTTGCCGGGTTAACCCTAAACCATAAAAAATCATAAGAGATACATTTACAAAATACAAAACCAGATTTATGCTGGTTTTGTATTTTAATTAGTAATCTTCTATCTTCATTTTGCATAACTCAAACTTTACTCACAAATACCCCTATAAGCATGATTCTTTCATCAACTTCTACACCTCTAAAATCTCAAATAGATTTAAATCCACACTCCAAATTACACCTTTCACCATCGCCCTCAAACTTAGCTAACCCAAACCCCTTACCTACAACAAAATACAACTCCTATCGCTCACTACCAGGAACTCCTTTGTGAATAAAAAAGATACTTTGGACTAACTTCGAAGTTCATAACCTCTATAAAACGTCAACCATTTAATCTGTTTTGGTATTCGAACACTAAAGAGCCCCAGTTTTTTACTTTCATCGTAAATTCAGTTTTACAATATCGTTCTAAAGTTGCTTGAGGAATCTTTTTTAAAGGAAAGTAAATTGATATACCAGTAGCATGTTTATATATATTTCCATTTACAGTTTTAATTATTATTTCATCTAAAAGCAAAAACAACTTATCACTCTTACTTTTAAATAAATCATCTCCTTCTTTCGAAATTATTTGAAGAAAACATTTCAGATCAACATAGTTATTATATTTGAAGTCAACACACTTTCTCCTAAGTTCCATGAACATATTTAACAACCTTGCATCTTTTAAAATCATAAAACACCAATCGTCGAACATTTTTACAAACTTGTTTATTTGCACTGTATTTGACATTGATAAGGTAAAATCCTCTCCCCCTTTTAACTCACATTGGTGCGAATACCCACACAGTATTTGTTTAGAAAAATCTAGAACATCCCGCTGTTTTTTAAATAAGTTATCATACTCCCACCCTTCTGGTGGTTCTACATTTTGTGAAGCTATTATTAAATCAGCATAATTTCTAACTACGTAGAAAACCTCGATAGTAGCCATTTGACACATATCAAACCCTATTAACTTAAAACCTTTTTTTCGTCCAATTTTTAAAGCTTTTTTTAACTCATCTAGCTCAAGTACATCGTTCTGCGAATAATCATGAGCACATCCTTCCCAGCCATAACCATGACCCCATAAAATCAAATAATTATTATTTCCTGAGCAAGAACCACCTCCCCATTCAATAAAACTCTTTAAAGCTCTATAATCTCCTGTATTTTTTTCTTCAACAAAAAAAACTTTAACTCCTTTAGAGTCTACTATGTATCTTTTAGTTTTTCTTCTTGCTTTTTCCTTAGATATATAGGTTTTGTAGCGATCAATCTCTATAAAAATTCGGTAACCACTCCCTACTTCAGAACGCAAAACTCCATTTAACTCTTCTTCGCTTTCTAAATCTAAATTATTATCTCCTGCTATAAAAAGAAATAAATTCGTCATACCCCTTTACATTAATTAAAAAAAGTCTCAAGTGTATACCCGAGACTTTCTTCATTAGTTTCTCTGATCAACGTAAGTTGCATATGCTTCCCCTGCCACCTTTGAAATTTCAGCAATTCCATCATTAAACTGATCCCATGCCTTTCCAGCAAGCTTTGTTAAATCTACGTCCACCCCTTTTTCTTTCGGGATATGGCTTTCAAGTTTACTAAATGCTTCTTCAATTTTTGCATGCAACTCATCTTTTAGATTGTATAAATCATTTGCTTTCATAATAAAAAAATTAATGTTAATCCCTTGCATATTATAACAATACACGTGATGTTAAAATCCCTAGAAATAGGTATTCTTCAAAAAGGCAAATTCAAGTGAAACCGAAAACAGCTATCAAAGAATCCCTCACCCCCATACTTATACACCATAGGTAATCACCACTTAACCACCACATAATAAACAAACTAACTACCAACCACATAATCAATTTTCTTCCATCTTTTTTCACTAAACCCCAAATGAAAGGATTTTAATTCAACAAGAAGTGAGCTACATGAAATGGAAAAATTGCTATGGATGCTACATTCAATTAGCTAATAAAAGCTCTATACATTCAAGAATAAGATAAATTAGTCATACTTCGTTCTTACTTCAAAAGTAAAAAGTGAAGAAATCTTATAAGTCTTCTCGATTTTTTTATACCCCAAAAACAACTAAAAAAACAAAAAACACTATTGTCTAATTTGAACAACACCCCTTTCACAGCAAACGCACTACACTACAATTTCGACGCGTAATCGTATATATCTTTGCTGTGTAATTAAGAGATATTCCCCTTAAATAAATAGCTACTACTAAGCTATCAAAACAACAAAATTTTCTCCCCCTTGAAAATTCCCCCCACGTTTTGGTAGCTTTTTTATTTTTAATAATTAACTAATCTTTTCAATTAAAACAAATCCCCACGTTTACTGGCGCACCTGTTCTATATAGAATTGTATCTACATTTTTCTATAAAGTTCATTTTGCGAAAAATTAATCCAAATTTATTAGTGCTAAGATTTCTTCTTTCAAACAGAAAGTAGCTAAATCTTTACACCTTTGTTCAGCTATTTGAATTTCACCCAGTGAATTCAAAAATGTATTATTTCTGTTGAGGCAAATAATAGGGATTAATTTATTTAAAAAAGTTTTTTCTCATTTTTACCCAATTTTAGACAGAAAATGTCTAAAATAAGACAACTTATGTCTATTTTCAAACACTACTTCTGTCACTGCAAAAACACTACATTACCCATACAACTGGAAAGATTAGATACATTTGTAGTGTAATTGAAAATTATTTCCCCTTAATAGTTAAGCAATTCGCAAGCTATCAAAACGATTTTCCCTCATTAAATTTCCCTCTGTTTTTGATAGCTTTCTTTTTTTTATAAAATCCAGCTATATTTATTTCCAATCAGAATAAGAGAAAAGATTTCTCATTTCAGTCGAAATATGAAGTAGTATATATTCAATACGACATAAACATTATTTCGAAAAAGTGAAACGACTCAGAGATTTTTACTTGAATAACGTTTAATATTATAATCTTTAAGTTTCTTCTCACAACCATAAGAATTCTTGAGCTTTTGTTTTGTGTTAAGCGGAATAATTAACTCCACAAAAAAACCTCCTAATGATTACTCATTAAAAGGTTTCTAAATATATAACTATTGACAATAAACTTCTGGTTACAAAGTTCATTGGAACTAAATTTACAACCGCGTAGTGGTTAAAAAATCTCCTTTGCTATTGCTTTAATATTACTCGACTTACCCATTGAATAATAATGCAATACAGGAACTCCTCCTTCAATAAGCTCTTTACTTTGTTGAATAGCCCACTCTATACCTACCTGCCTTACTTCTTTATTGCTTTTACATGCTTCCACAGCCTCTACTAACTCTTCAGGTAAATCTAATCTAAAAATTTGAGGTAAGATTTGTAAGTGCCTTTTAACTGCGATAGGTTTGATCCCTGGAATAATAGGTACATCAATACCAATCTCTCTTGCTTTTTTTACGAACTCAAAATATTTTTTATTATCAAAAAACATCTGAGTAACTACATAATCTGCACCAGCATCCACTTTTTCTTTCAACCTCTTTAAATCATTTGTTAAACTTGGTGATTCAAAATGCTTTTCAGGATATCCAGCAACCCCTATACAAAAATCAGCTTTATAAGGTGTTTCAATAATTTCATGCAGATACTTCCCTTGGTTTAAATCGCAAATTTGCTTTACCAAATCTGACGCATAGTTATTCCCCCCTTCGGAAGGTTTAAAATACTGTTGATCTTTTCGAGCATCACCTCGAAGTGCCATTACATTATCCAATCCTAAATAATGGCAATCTACCAAAACGTACTCTGTTTCCTCTTTTGTAAACCCTCCACACAAAACATGAGGAATTGCATCTACATCGTATTTATACTTTAAAGAAGCACAAATACCCACCGTTCCTGGACGCATTCGGGTTACTTTTTTCTCTAACAATCCATTTTCCTTCGGAAGATATACATATTCTTCACGTGATGTTGTTACATCAATAAATGGAGGTTTAAACTCCATTAATGGATCTATATTATTATAAAGTTCCTGAATGTTTTGACCTTTTTGAGGAGGTACAATTTCAAATGAAAATAAGGTTTTTCCTTTTGCGTTTTTTAAGTGTTCTGTTACTTTCATATGGCTCTCTATCTAAAGAGTTATTCTTTTAGTAGTTTGTTTTTTACTGTTTCAAAATCTTCTTTATACTCCCAGTAAATCCATCTGCCATCAACATAATCACTTAAAATATACTTCTCACTAATGGATTTAATTCTTGATATAGCTACTACTTTTTTCGAAAAGTTTTCTACCTCAACATCTTCAATTACCTCTTCATTATGTTCGTTATACCCGTGTACTATTTTATGACTTCCAAGAGTTAATTCTATAAATTCTGTTTTACTCATAATTTTAATTGTCCACTATTGTCGGATGCAACCATTTTCTTGCTTTTTCCAATGTTATATTTTTTCGTTCAGCAAAGTCTCTAACTTGGTCATCAGTTATTTTACCCAATCCGAAATACATTGCTTCCTCGTTAGCAAAATAGTAACCAGAAACAGCTGCTGCCGGCCACATTGCTAAACTCTCCGTTAAGGTTACTCCTATATTTTCTTCAACTTGTAACAGTTCCCAAATCGTTTCTTTTTCTAAATGATCTGGGCATGAAGGATACCCAGGAGCCGGACGAATACCTTTATATACTTCCTTAATTAATTCGTCATTTGATAGGTCTTCTGCCTCAGCATATCCCCAATGTTTTGTTCTTACTCTATGATGTAAATATTCAGCAAATGCTTCAGCAAAACGATCGGCAATAGCCTGCGCCATAATTGCATTATAATCATCATGATTGTCTTTATAACCTTGCGCTAATTCATCTGCACCAAAAATGGCTGTACAAAATGCTCCAACATAATCTTGCTTTCCAGATTCTTTAGGAGCAATAAAGTCGGCCAGTGCAAAACTTGGCTTCCCTTCTCTTTTCTTTAATTGCTGACGTAATGTTCTGAATATTCCAATTTGACCTCCTTTCTTTTCAACAGAAATATCATCATCATTGATTGTATTCGCTTCAAAAATTCCGAAAACAGCCTTCGGTTTCAAAGATTGCTTCTCTATAATTTCTTGCAACATTTTTTGTGCATCTTCATACAAACTTGTTGCCTGCTCTCCTACGACTTTGTCTTCTAAAATTTTAGGAAATCTTCCATGTAAATCCCATGAACGGAAAAATGGACTCCAATCAAAAAATGGAATTAGTTCTTTTAAGCTAATTTGCTCTAACTTTTGAACTCCGAGTTCTTTTGGTTTCGAAATATTCACCGAATCCCAATCGATTTTAAACTTACGTTCGCGAGCTTCTTCTATAGAAATGTAATGCTTTTCTTTTCCTCGTTTTAAAAACTTATTTCGAAACTCTTCATAATCATGTTTTAACTTCGCAACATATTCATTTCGAGTTTTTTTATTCAATAAATCCCCAACCACGGTTACAGCTCTTGACGCATCATTTACATGAACTACCGCATTTTTATATTGTGTATCAATTTTAACAGCCGTATGTGCTTTCGAAGTTGTTGCACCTCCAATTAACAATGGAATTTCAAAATTTTGACGTTCCATTTCTTTAGCTAAATACACCATTTCATCAAGAGATGGCGTAATTAATCCACTTAATCCAATGGCATCAACATTTTCTGCTTTTGCTGTTTCAATAATCTTTTCTGGCGGTACCATTACACCTAAGTCTACAATTTCATAATTGTTACAACCCAAAACGACACTCACAATATTTTTACCAATATCATGGACGTCACCTTTAACGGTAGCCATTAATATTTTTCCAAGAGCTTTTTGCTCTTCACTTTTTTCAGCTTCAATGTACGGATTCAAATAGGCAACTGCTTTTTTCATTACACGAGCCGATTTTACTACCTGTGGTAAGAACATTTTTCCTTCTCCAAAAAGATCTCCAACAACGTTCATTCCAGCCATTAAGTGCCCTTCAATTACCTGAAGTGGTCTTTCAACACTTAATCGAGCCTCTTCTGCATCTTCTTCAATAAAAGCATCAATACCTTTTACTAATGAATGCGTAATTCGATCTTGTAACGGCAATGTTCTCCACTCTAAAGCTTTACCATCATCTTCTTTTTTCTTTCCTTTTACAGTTTCAGCAAAATCAAGTAAGCGCTCGGTAGCATCATCTCTCCTATCGAGAATTACATCTTCAATATGTTCTAATAAATCCTTCGGAATGTCATCGTAAACCTCCAGCATCGCAGGATTTACAATTCCCATATTCATTCCAGCTTTAATGGCATAATACAAGAATACCGAGTGCATCGCTTCACGAACTGTATTATTCCCTCTAAATGAAAAAGAAACATTACTAACCCCTCCACTTACACTGGCATGTGGTAAATTTTCACGAACCCAACGTGTAGCTTCAATAAAGTCAATTGCATTCTTTCGATGTTCTTCCATTCCAGTAGCTACTGGGAAAATGTTCAAATCGAAAATAATATCTTCCGGAGGAAAGTTTACCTTATCTACTAAAACTCTGTAAGACCTTTCAGCAATTTCAATACGACGCTCATACGTATCTGCCTGACCAACTTCATCAAAAGCCATTACGATTACCGCAGCACCGTATCGTTTAATTTGAGTTGCTTCCCAAATAAACTTTTCTTCTCCTTCCTTTAAAGAAATAGAGTTTACAACTGATTTTCCTTGAACTACTTGTAATCCCGCTTCAATAATTTCCCATTTCGAACTATCAATCATAATAGGTACACGAGCAATATCAGGTTCAGAGGCAATTAGATTTAAAAAACGAACCATGGCTTGTTTTCCATCAATCAAACCATCATCCATGTTTATATCAATAATCTGAGCACCTCCATCAACTTGATGTCTTGCTATAGCCAAGGCTTCGTCAAATTTCTCTTCTTTTACTAGCCTAAGAAACTTACGAGAACCTGCTACGTTGGTTCGTTCTCCTACATTAATAAAATTGCTTTCAGGAGTAATAATTAAGGGTTCTAATCCTGATAAACGCATGTATTTACTTTCTGCTTTACTCATTATGAAACGGTGTACAACTGCTGTTAACCAAAGCTAACAGCAGTATTTTTTATTTTACTCTAATATATTTTTCTATGATATCTCTATTGATACCAGCATCCTTTACCTCTTCTTTTCCAAATTGGATAAGGGTATCACCCACTATTTTTACTTTAAATGGAAATTCGTGGTTTCTGATAGCTTCAACACCTACGTATTCTAATTTTTCAACATAATCATCACCATTCAGTGTGTAGCTACCACCACCTCCGTAAAATCCGTCAGCAGTTCCTTTGTTTTGGTTAAAAAATGCAAAGTGACTCTTGTTTATGATTTTAATAAAATCAGTTTTGGACAAGTCCTTTACCTGAACAGAATCCTTTTCTTTAATTTCTCCGTATACCAACTTCCATGTTCCTTCCACTTTTAATGTGTTTTCAGTTTCTGATTTCACTTCTTCGGCTGCGGTTGTCTGGTTACTGTTTTTTTGACAAGACATTGCCAGGAGTATCATACATACTCCGCTAATCATTTTGTTCATCTGTAGGTAGTTTTCTTGGTTTATATTTGGCGGCAACAGTAGCGATTGCCTGTATATGTTCAGGTGTTGTTCCGCAACACCCTCCGATAATATTGATTAAATTCTTTTTTAAATACTCCTCAATTTGATTTGCAGTTTCGTCTGGTGTTTCATCATATTCACCAAAAGCATTTGGTAATCCTGCATTTGGATGTGCAGAAACGGCAAATTCAGTTTTAGGAGCAATAGCTTCTAAGTGTGGTTGTAGTAAATTGGCTCCTAAGGCACAGTTAAATCCAACTGATAACAAAGGAATATGCGAAATAGAAATTAAAAATGCTTCAGCGGTTTGTCCTGACAAGGTTCTTCCAGAGGCATCTGTAATGGTTCCTGAAACCATCACTGGGATTTCTATATTTCGTTCTTCTTTAATTTCTTCAATTGCAAACAAAGCTGCTTTGGCATTTAAGGTATCAAAAACAGTTTCTACCAATAACAAATCAGAGCCTCCATCTAACAAAGCTTCTGCTTGTTGTTTGTAAGCAATACGTAATTCATCAAAAGTTACAGCTCTATAGCCAGGATCATTTACGTCTGGAGACATACTTGCTGTTCTGTTTGTAGGACCAATAGATCCAGCAACAAACCTAGGTTTATGCGGCTCTTTAGCTGTAAACTCATCTGCTGCTTCTTTGGCTAGTTTTGCCGATTCAAAATTTAGTTCATATACTAAATCCTCCATCTGATAGTCTGCCATCGCAATAGTAGTACCCGAGAACGTATTTGTTTCAACAATATCAGCTCCAGCAGCAAAGTATTGTCGATGTACATCTTTTACGGCTTCAGGTTGTGTGATAGATAATAAATCGTTATTCCCTTTTAAAGGAATTGGATAGTCTTTAAAGCGCTCTCCACGAAAATCTTCTTCAGTAAATTTATAGCGTTGTAACATGGTTCCCATGGCTCCATCTAGCACTAAAATTCTTTCTTGTATTTCTTTAAAAATGTTTGACATTCCTGATTTGTTAAGGTGTGTGTTATCAGGAAAAGAGAAAAGTATTTCTTTTCGTTATCTCTCTGTTCTAACAGTAGAATGTAGCACCTTCTTTGATTTTCAAAGGGTTGCCAAGGTTTCAACGGATCTATTCCCTCCACCTTTCTTGATAACACAAGTTAAGTTTATGAACTCGGGTGCAAATAAACGAATTATTTTTTATATAAAGCCATATTTTTAAAGGAGTTTTAAATTTTTAAATGTTGAATTCTTAGTGTTAAATTCTAAATTCTAAATTTTAAGTTTCTATTCGTTAATTTTAAATTTTGATTGTTAAGTTTTTAGCGTGTTGATTTCTCAACAGTTACACTCCTCGAAAGGAATCAATTATTATTTCGAGTGAAATTTTGTATCGAGAAGTCTTTAATAATAAGAATCTTTAATTCGTTCTCGATACCATTTTTAATCTACCCTTCAATCTATTAAAATCACTTGAACTGACAGTGTTTTTTTTTAATATTGAATTCTATTCTTTATAATTTTGACCAAAGAGAAAAATCTAAATAATCAAATAAGTATAAAAAAGAGGCTAGATTTCTCAGTCATACCCTCCTTCGAAATGACTCTCTGTTGTCACTTCGAGTGGAATTTCATGTAGTAAAACGAAATGAAATTTTGTGTCGAGAAGTCTTTCATAAACTATACTTACAACTAGTTCTCGATACCATTTTAATCTACTCTTCAATGGATTAAAATCACTTGAACTGACAATACTATTTAGAATATTGTTTATAGAATAGTATTTTGTTTGTTTTGAGATTAAATAGTTGGTGGTTTAATACAATTAATTGTAAAAAAAATTATCAAATCATTATAAAATTTAAACTAAAAATTGAACAATAGTAGCCGATAATTAAACATTTAAAGAACGAGCATTCAGAATCTGTAATTATCATTAAAGGGAATTGCAATACGCTCATGCACTAAAATCGGACACTTATTATTAAAAAAGTTACGACTACGGGAAACCGTAAGAGGCTTTAAATTCTTTTTTTTATGTTCGCAAAGTAAAGAGAAAGCACAACTAAAAAATTAACTATATACTACGAATTTAGGTCTCCATTATTTAACTGTAACACTCAAAAACCTCTTTTCTTAATATAACAATCTTACTTTTTAGCAAAGCTTTTTAAACAAAAAACTAAATGGATAACAAAACCTAAAAGGTCCAGTTATCAGGGGATATAACCTGAATAAAAATTATATTTATCGAGGTATAACTAGTTGTAGAGTATTTAAAAACAGAAAATGGAAAATAATTCTGACGAGAATAAAGAAACAAATGTAAAGGCAACCATAGATGCCGTTGCAGGATTAGCGAAAGCTATACCTATCTACGATGATGCGGTTCAACCTGCAGCAAAAGAAGTAGGAAAAGCTCTAGGAACTGTTGCAAAAACAGTGAATATTGCTTTAGCACCTATCAAAGTCCTAGTTTGGGGATATGAGCAAATTGAGAATTTCGTAAATGAAAAAGTATCAGACAAATTAAAGAATACGCCTGAGGAAAGGATTACTACGCCTCCACCTGAAGTAGTTGGACCAGCTTTAGAATCATTAAAATTCACAGGTCATAATGAAGATTTAAGGAATTTATTTGCTAATCTAATTGCTAACTCAATGGATTCGGCTACCCTGAAGCATGCTCATCCAGGATTTGTTGAGATAATAAAGAACATTTCCTCTGAAGAAGCGAAAATGCTTAAGCTTTTTAATTTAAGACAGACAATGCCATTAATTGATGTACGGAACGAATTCAAAGATGCCAGAGGCGGCACAGATGTAATTAAAAATTTATCCCAAATCGGAACCTTAAGCGGATGTGTAGATGATAGCCTAACTCCAAGCCTTCTAGATAATTTATGTCGATTAGGGTTACTTGAAATCCCATCGGGGAGTCACTTAATAGATGATAATCTATATACTCCTTTGGAACAATCGCCAAGAGTACAAGCTTTAAAAATTGCAATAGAAAAGAATGAAACCAAGAAGATTGGGTTCACTAGAAAATATATCACTCTAACGACATATGGAAAGCAGTTTTGTGACACTTGTGTGAAGGATAAATAACACTCTACAACAAGATGTATAGTGCATACCCTTCGGGATACGCACCATACACAGACCGTTGTGCAATA
The DNA here is from genome assembly GCF_964513065.1 of Tenacibaculum xiamenense. Lineage (NCBI taxonomy): Bacteria > Pseudomonadati > Bacteroidota > Flavobacteriia > Flavobacteriales > Flavobacteriaceae > Tenacibaculum > Tenacibaculum xiamenense. Next base: position 16,485 of record NZ_CAZEQU010000034.1, on the reverse strand, counting down.
TTGAAGAAGACGGATGAAACCATATAAAAGAATATTAAGACCATCGAACGTGAATTCGGATAACTTTGGACATTTTCACTTAGTAGACGATCGAAACTGTGTTGAAAGATTTCAACTTGTTCACGCATATCATATTATTGAAAGTGATTTCAAAAAATTATTCGATTATGTTGAATTAAATGACTCTAATAAAAGTACATTTTCTCATCGCATTTATGAATTAATTTTGAGAACGTGTACAGAGTTTGAAACTAACTGTACTGGTATTCTTGACGACAATGGTTATACCAAAAGTGGTAATCTAAATATAACTGACTATTTCAAAATTAATGAAGCATCCAAGCTGAATGAATATGAAGTTAGATTAAATGTTTGGTCACCAAATCCATTAACAATTAAACCGTTTATGGATTGGAATTCAACTTCATTTACAAGTTTATCTTGGTATCAAAATTATAATAGCGCAAAACATAATCGTAATGCAAATTTTCATTTGGCATCACTTGAAAATTTAGTTAATTGTATGGCAGGATTATATGCTGTTCTTGCTTCTCAATTCGCACATCATATTTTTTCCCCTTATCAAATAACTGAGTTCTATTCAAGAGATGATGACGGATTTATTTCTGTTGATTCGAGTGTTTTTTCTATAAAAATACCGAGCAATTGGAATACTTCGGATGAAATAATTTTTGATTGGAACACTTTAAAGAACGATACAGCCCCATTTGATAATTATACATTTTAAAAACATTACACAACAAGGTATAAACTGCATTAAAACGCATTTTATACAGAACGTTGTAGCTTATTAAGAATGACAAAAATAAATCAAGATATATATAAGTTATTTTTAAAATACGGGAGTGAATGTCTTTGGACTAGTGACTCTCGAGTTTCTAGACCTAAAGGAACATCAACAGAAACAGATAAGATGCTTACTATATTGGAAGCAGTTGATCACAGATTAGAAATGATAGCAACTGGAAACTATAGCTCGGAAATAGTAGATGACTTCAAAAAAGAAATTGAAGAACTTAAGACAACAATATCGAAAGATGTTTTTGAATTAATGAAGAAAACTTACTCATAGAGATTTGGAACATTTAGCCACATATAGCACTTTGAATTTAAAGGATTTTTGTAGTAGACTTAAATTCATATTAGATATGCCTGATTTTGTATATGACTATGAGAATGAAACTGAATGGGGAGAATCCAAAAAAGGTAATCTGACTATAAATGTTAGTAAACCTTTTGAAATTGGGACACTTCAAGAATGGGATGATACAGTTCCTGATAAGTGTAATTTTGGGATTTCCATGACGAAGGAAAATATTGCTTTAAATGAGATTAGACGAATTGGACAATTAATTGCTGATGAATTTAGGACATCAGTTTATTATCACCGAACTTGGATAGAGCCAGGAAAGAATATTAAACGAGAAATTGAAATAAAAAAAAGCTACAACACTATATAAAATGCATTAAAACGCATTTTACACTTAACGTTATGAGTTATTAAAACAAATTAAATGCCATTTTCTGAAAAAACTAAATTAGAGGCTAAAAAAAGATCTGCTTTTAGATGTTGTATCTGTCATAAATTATTTGTGGAAATTCATCACATTATTCCTCAAGCGAAAGGAGGTTCTGATGATATTGAAAATGCTGCTCCTCTATGTTCATCTTGTCACGATCTTTTTGGAGGTAACCCCGAAAAAAGAAAACAAATTAGAGAAATGCGAGATTACTGGTGGAAATTAATGTCCGTTAGACAAGAAAAGCTATCTCAAAGTCCTGATTTAAAAGATTATTGTTTAATAGATGAAGATCCTGATAGAATTAATCAACTTCATACTAAACATTCAGTCATTTATCACAATATTTTTAAAGAGGAAGGTTTTGAAAAATCAGCGGAAATATTATTTGACCTTTTATCACACTCTATTAAGGATTCTCCTAATAAGAAAAGAATTCTATTCTTAGATATAGAAGGACATTTAAATGAAAATGGTGGATTTGACCACGATATGTTTGAGCTACAATATCATTTCATACTTAATATAATCTTACCATTTATAAGTGAATGCTATACACCTTTAATATCTGTCAAAAACAATAAACCACAAAGAAAAGATATTCCTGAAGGGATAAAGATTTTTGAGGATAAAGGAAATAATTTATCCGATATGATTAAATCTGATGATGATTACGAGATTTACTTAGCAGATAACAATAGATGGATTAGTAGTAAAAAGAACAATTCATAACACTATATATAACAAATAGGGCGATTAGTCTTTAATTGAAAGGTCGTTGTCTATTTACAAAGTTGCCAAATCTTTTGATTTGGTATTAAAAGAGAAAAATTAAAACAAAATAAAAAGATTTGGATTGTGGTTAATCCGAAAAGTTAGTGTCTTTTTGCACGCCACGTTTCATACACAAGTCCGTTCTCTGCAATTAAAAAACTGAATGAAAAATTATAATTTCCAAATACTTTCTCCTTACGAGTTTGAAATACTATCTAGAGATTTGCTCCAATTACATTTAGATGCGTTTTTGGAATCATTTGGAGAAGGACAAGATGATGGAATAGATTTAAGATGCTCTAAAGGTGAGTATATAGTTGTTCAAGCTAAAAGATATAAAAACTTCAGTTCTTTAGTATCTAATCTTAAAAAAGAACAAATAAAGGTCGAGAAACTTAAACCCGAAAGATATATTTTAACCACCAGTTGTTCATTATCTCCTGCTAATAAGGAAATAATTAGGAAATTATTCAAACCTTATATAAAATCCAATGAAGACATACTTGGAAAAGAGGGTTTAAACAATCTTTTAACAAAATTTCCATCCGTTGAAAAGAACTTTTACAAACTGTGGTTAGCAAGCGTTGATGTATTAAACAACATACTAAATGGCCAAGTAGTTAACCAATCAAAGTTTTTACTTGATGATATTCAAGAAAAAATTGGAGTTTACGTAGAGAATAAAAGTTTTGAAGAAGCTCTTACAGTAATTAAATCAAATAACTATGTTATAATATCAGGCTCTCCAGGAATTGGAAAAACTACCTTAGCTGAAATGCTTGTATTCCACCTTTTAAGTAAAGGAATGGAAGAGTTTGTATTTCTGTCAGATAGCATAAACGATGGCTATAAATTTTACAATGATAATAAAAGACAGATTTTCCTTTTTGATGATTTTTTAGGAAGAAACTTTCTTCAAAATACTTTACCAACAAATGAAGAAAAACAAATTTTACGCTTTATTAATAAAATACAAAAGTCTTCAAATAAAGTATTAATATTTACTACAAGAGAATATATTTTAAACCAAGCAAAACAAAAATTTGATGTCTTCGAAAAGGACTTATCTAAATGTGTCTTAGATATTTCAAAATATAGCACATTGGTAAAAGCGAAAATACTCTATAATCATCTATCTATTAATGAAATGCCATTTGAATATGTTGATGAGATCATTAAACAGGGATATCTTTTGAAAATAATAAAACATACAAATTATAATCCTCGTATAATTGAATCTTTTACTCAAAGAAAATTGTGGGAAGAGACAAAAGCAAGTGAATTCCCTTCAAAATTAATTAACCTCTTTGATGCTCCTTTTTTGGTTTGGGAACACGTTTATGAAAATCAAATTTCATCGATCTCGAGAATAATTCTCAATTCCATACTTATATCTGGAAGTAAAATTGAATATGACCAATTATTCAAACAGGTTAAAGTTTATATTGAACAAAATAAAAATAGTTTTGACTTCACTATAAACAATCATAACTTTAAATTATCTATTCGCGAATTAGAAAATTCACTTATTCAAATTAATAAAAACCACGACGGTAGTTTGGTAATACAATATCAAAACCCTTCGATTCAAGATTTCATTGTTAGCTATATAAATAAAGATAAAGTTGCAAAAAAATATCTTATAAATTCATTACACTTTTTAAAACCGTCACTTAATATTTTCAGCTTAAAATCAGATTTATTTTCAAACCAAAAAATCATATTAGATAAAACCTTATTAGAATATTTACAGGAGAAATTATTAGATAGATTTATCAAACTTGAAATTGATTCAAAACTCCCAAAATATTCTAAACCTAGCGAAGATGATAATTACATTATAAAGCTCTTCTTAATTTTTGATTTTTTTAAAAGTAAAAGTGATACTCTAAAAGCTTTCATTCAAAATAAATTTGAAAATATAATATACTCTGAAAATATTACCAACAGATCCATATACGAATTCAGTCAACTACTTATTTTGTTTTACGATACTGAAAAATTTGATTCTGAGAGAATATTATTGAACATATCAGGATGTTTTTGGGATTACGATGATTTAGGTTATTTATATGAAATAAAAGGGCTATTTGAGGAGGAATTTGAGAATTACGAAGAGAATGGAGAGGATATTATTTATGAAATAGTTTATGATATCACCTATGGAATAACAAATACTGATACTGATGAAATAGAAGATTTAAGGAATTATATTGATCAGTTAAAGTCAATAGAAGAAGATTTTCATTACAGTTTAGACAATCGAATAGATGAATTAAAAACTAAAATCAGACGAATTGAAGAAAAAGAGTTTAGACAGCAAGATAATTTTTACGATGAATTTCCAGATGCATATTACCCTCAAAGAGTAAGTTATATTGATGGAAGCCTATCGAACTATATATCAAATCAAGAAGAAAAAGAATCGCGGAGTCAATCTTATGAAAAACCAAGAGATGAAACCGAAATAATAAATAACCTTTTCAAATCTTTAGAATAACTGCAGAGAACAATGTATAAAAAACATATGGCTGTTTTGGCTTTCCCAACGGTTTGAGTTTGTTTACCAAGTCACCAAATATAAAATTTAGCATTTACGAAAAATGATAAAAGCAAAATATTTATATTGAGCTAAGTAATAAACCGAAACGATAGTGCTTTTTAACTGCCTACGTTTCTTATGCTAAACGTTAGCCATAATTTAGAGTGAAAAAATCGAATCCTATCATAAAATTAGTTTTGAAAATCACTGCGATTGTTTTTAGTGTAATTTTTTTTATATCTATCGCTAATTGGTTTTTTGGTTACATTGGTTATAATAAACATAAAATCAGAAGGAATAGTTGGGGGAATAAAAATGAGTCAGAATATAGAAAAGTATTTATGAAAGATTTAAAAACAATTTCAAATGTGAAATTAGACTCGTTTAATATTTTTATAGAAAAAGGTTATAAATATGGTTTCTTCTCAAGTAATCAAACAAATTTATTGACTGAAAAAGTTAAATATCCTTATCAAATTTCACATACTGATAGAACAAATAATAGTAAAACTTCTTATTCTTTCATAAATCCGAGAGGAAGAAACTATGATGGAATTGACTCTGTTGGTTATCACAAGGAAATCTATCTTAAAGAACCGAAAATAAAAGATACATTAAAAATGAGCGTTAGGAAATTTCGAATGATAAAAGAAAATGGAAAAGACAAAGCCATTTGGGATTCAATAGGCTATATTAAAGTATTTGAAAAATAAAAAACTATGGCTAACAACGTATCCTATGAAAAATAATTCTCAGTTTTATTAGGTTATTAAAATACTATTTTCTTTTTAGATTAGCTCATTACTCCTTGATTTTATGACCTACCAGTTTTCAATACTTCAATAGTAAGAAAAGCCCACTAAATCACTTTTTCCCGTCGAAAACACCAAATAAGTCGAATTTTGTTTATTACAATAAAAAAACTACTGAAATACTTCAGTAGTTTTATATTACAAAAGATACGGTTTATATATAAAATCTAATCGGGTTGTGGCTGGCATAATCCAATATGAGAACCGAATCCTTTATCACAATTTCCTGATGCACAATGGCTATCTCCATTACATAAACATCCATTATGGAACTTTCCAGAATGACAGCTACGAGCGGCACCTCCATGAATACTTTTTTGCTCTGCTTTGCTTATTTTTTTTCCTATTGTTAAAATTTGTTTTTTCATTTGCTATAAGTATTAGTTAATAATTTATAACCTCAGATTAACTTATAGTGTTTTAACTATTAATCCGAGATTTAAAATGTTAGGTCGTGTTTTTATTAGTTCTTTTAAATCTAAAAAATTACAACCTCGCATTAGTTTTTGATTTTAAAAGCTAAAGTTAGAATTGAAAAGACCTATGCTGGTTGACACATTCCAATAAATGCAAACCATCCTTTTCTACAGTATCCTGATGCACAGTGACTATCATAGTTACATAGACACCCAACGGCAAATTTTCCTCGGTGGCAGCTAGTCCCTCCCCCTGGATGTTCAGCACCTCCATAAATACTTTTTTGTTCTGCTTTACTTATTGTTTTTCCAATTGATAAAATTTGTTTTTTCATTTGTTATAAGTTTTTGGTTATTAATGGTAATGACGTCATCTTAACTTCATGGATAAATATAGCTACACAGCTATTTCTATTAAAAAAGTGTTGGGTACAAAATGAAATTTTATAAGGTTGATTTTTAGGGTTGACCCTAATGTGTTTAATTCAGCGGTTGATTATGGCTAAATTAGATTAAGTAGGTAAAGAAGAACAACATGTAAAAGTTTCTAGCTTTTTAATATTCGAATTCCTACAGCACTACAGATTTCGATTTTTCTATGGCTTCATTTCTGTCTCGTACATTCATCTTGTCAAAAATATTGTGAACATGACGTTTTACAGTTCCAATACTTATAAATAATAATTCTGCAATTTCTCGATTTGAATGTTTTTCTTCTAACAATAGCAATACATCTAGTTCTCTATTACTTAAGTTAAACTTATTATGGATTCGTTTCCCTAATGTTTTACTATTATTGATATGTGATATCATAAAATTAAATACATCAGTATATGCTGTATTTTCTTTAATAGCATCCAAAAACACAGTTACCATGGGTAACTCTCTAATAAACATTTGAATTACCCCTTCTTTCTGAACATACCTCACTGATTCTACAAAAATTGAGATGGCTTTCTCTCTTTTTCCTTGTTTATACAGGTTTATAGAGTTTAACAAAAGTGTTTCAGCATACATTCCAAATCTTTCTCTTTTTAATTGATTTTCCCCTAACCAACTCAATATCTCGCTGGCATTTTTATAATCGTTTGAGCGTATTAGGAAACGAACCAAAACTGTCGCTTGTATTTCTGTTAATACATTAAAAATATGTTGGTTAATTTTTAAATAGGGCGCTGCCCAATCTTTAATTTTAGTAGGTTCGTTTAATCGCAAAAATAAGTCCGCTTCAATTGCATCTACTTCCAGCTTCCTAATTGGAATACTTAGTGCACTTCCTAGTTCGTTTGCTTTCTTAATCGTATGAAATGCCTTATTTTTTTCTTTCTTGGCACCGTATACCTGACTTAAATACATTAACCCGTATAACGAACTCATAGTTTCTCCTCCTGCTAACCCTAAGTCAACACCTTTTTTTAAATATTCTTCTGCTTTTTCAATACGATTCCATAGATAATACAACCTACCCAGCCCCACATAATTATAAGCATTAAACCCAAAATTTTGAGCGTTAAACTCTTGCACCAAACTCAAAGCTCCATTGTATGTTTTTTCAGCCAAATGAAACTTCCCTCCTGCCATTTCATTTTGACCTTTATAAAATATTGAGGTAATAGCACCGTATAAACTTTTCCCTTTCAAGCTATCGTAAATGGCAATATCATAAAATTTAGAAGCCTTATGTATATTACATTCAATATAATGGCTTACCACAATATTATAGGCTATTGTTCCTCTTAAAAATAATTCGGAATCAGGAAATTCGCGTAAAGCTTGTGTACAATAATCAATCCCAGTAATTGTATCACCAAGGTGGGAAGCAATGAATCCTTTGATAGCCAATATATGAATGTGAATTGTAGGATATTTTATGGCTTGTTCTGGCTTTTCCTGTAATTCTTTACTGATTTCATTTAAATGATTATCAATCGACGTCATGTCCATTTGTTCACTAAAAATGTATATCCAAGCTAACCATACTTTTACCATGCATGAAGATATTTTATCCATAGTAATTCGTTCAAACCAGGAAAACAAAAGACTTAACTCTCCATTTAAAATTAATGGCAACATGGATTCTTCAATAAGATGGTTGATCAATTCATTGTCTCCCGATTCAAATGCATAGTTTATAGCATTCTCAATATCTCCATTGTCAAAATACCACTTAGCCGCTCTTTTAAAAAACATCGCCGCCTCTGATGGGTTTTCTTTAAGAAATTCATTTTTTAATAGTTTTCCGAATAAATGATGGTATCGATACCAATTGTTTTCATAATCTAGACCTATTAAGAACAAATTGGCTTTGTTTAGCTCTTTTAAATACTCTTTCCCTTCCGATATAGAAAGAATATAGTTCATTATTTCACTATTGAATTTATAAAGCAAAGAACTTGCGTACACAAATTTTCGAGTCGATTCATCTAAATTTTCCAATATCTCTTCTACAATATACTCCGTAAGATATTTTTCAGATAATTCGATCTTTTTTGTTAGAGCGTTCTCTTTTAATCGCTGTCCTGAAAGTGCTAATAATTGAATGCTTACAATCCATCCTTCCGTCTTTTTTTCAATAAATTCAAGTTCATAGCTATCAATGGTTATTTTCCCATTGTTTTTAAAGAAAAAAGCTATTTCTTCCTTGGTAAAGGCTAAATCTTCCTTTGTAATTTCAACTAACTGTCTGTTAACTCTCAATTTAGAAACTCCCAAACCAATGTCTCTTCTACTTGTTATTATCAAATGAAAATTGTCTGGTAAAGTACTCGTTAACAACTTCATTACTGAGTTTATTTCTGTGATATCTATGATATGATAATCATCAAGAACAAGTACTATATCCTCTTTAAATTGTTCTACATTATTGATCAGTTTTGATAGGAATAAATGCGTATCAAAGTTTGAACTCATAAAAAAAGGATCCATCCCCTTTACCAATACCGCATCAATTTTTAACAAGGCTCCCAAAACATTTTTTAAAAACGTAGCTACCTGCCTATCTTTCTCATCTATTGACAACCAACATAACCGGTGTTTACATTGATGCCCCCACATGGCAACTGAAGTAGATTTACCATATCCTGCAGGAGCGTTAACTAGGGTTACCTTTGCTTGCAAACATTTTTCTAACAAATCATTTAATCTCTTTCGAATGATGGTGTCTTTTCTTTTTGCAGGAATATGAAATTTTGTAGTTCTGAGGTTTCCAAACAGTTCAGTAGTTAGTATGTCAGTATTCATAAAGGGTTGGTTAAAAGGGTATAAAATCACAAGAAATATAAGATTTCTCTTTGATATTAAGCATCAATCTTTAAGACTACATGATTATATTTCGTCACTTATGGTCATACAAATGAAACGGTTAACCATGTTTATTATTCTATAAAGGGTTATTTACTCTTTCGTTGATCGGAGAATTGATTTATCAATTATTGAGCACTCCATGCATTAATGCAGCTTCCTTTTTTACCTCAACAAAGTCTTCCTGCACTGGTGCAATGCTTATTTTAACACCAACAGTACCTTCTCGCACTGGTGTAATGCTCTTTTTCACATCGACAAGGTCTTCTCGCACTTGTGTAACACTCGTTTTAATGACAACAGAGTCTAATTGCACCGGTGTAATGTTCTTTTTAACATGAACAAAACCTTCTTGTACTGGTGTAACGTTTGTTATAAGGACTGAATGTTGAAAAATAGTTATTGATGGCGAGTCATAATTCATTGTACGTTAAAAAAGCTCATAGTTTAGAAGTCCATCTAACAATAATCGAACAATATCCATTATATGTAAACCTCTCAAAAACGAAACATTAAATATTAAAATTCAGGTAGTTACGGAAAACCGTAAAGGAATTTAAATATTTCTTTTTAAGTTCGTAGGGAAAGAATAAAGCAAATCTAAAAACTAACGAGAATACTACAAAAAGAAGTGAAATATCTGACTTGGTATTTGTGTCATTATTAAACCAATTAATAGTCCGTAAATTTAAATATCTTAAAAAGATACACTTCTACATTTCTTCTCTAATACACTCCCCTTTTTATATAGATATTGCTTTTCGAATAAATAGATTCAGAGGATAACTATATATATAGTTATCCAACTATACATAACGAATAACCAGTATGCCGTAGATATATAACTAGTTGACGGTAAGTTTTGATATATTATAAATTAAAATAGCAAACATGAACAATTTGGATAAAATACTAAATGTTGCAACCAAAATTAGAACCCCCCTCTCAATTGCCGGACTCATAATTATAATTTTATATTTGATTGTAAGACAAATTTTAGATATGCAAATTTTCACAGAAGTAGGAAAGGAAAATTCTTTTTTACTTATAAATTCTATTCTAGATAAAATATTCTGGCTTGCATTAGTCTCATTAATTCTTGGAATATCCAGTTATCTAATTACAATTTTGATTAAAAAGAAATCAAGAAAAACATCGAATGTAAGTATAATAGATTCTAGTAATGATGAAAAAATGAGTAATTATATTGAAACGACGGAAACCAAAGGTGTAAAAATCATAAAGCCCGATGATAAAAATTGATGATATTTCTAAAGAGTTCAAATTTCCAGTAATTGATTTTAAACTACAGAATAGTGGAAATGCTACAGCATTTCTCTGGCAATTTATAATTGATGTAAAGAAAATTGAATTGGATATTACACCCAGTTTATCTTTAGAATACAAAGTTGTTCCAACGGATAAAAGGGATAGTTTTTTTCATGAATCATTATTGGGTAATTTAGAAATAATTGCTACGAACAATGGATATGGAGCTGCGTTGAATTGCAATATTGAAATTTCTCATCCAAAATTAGAAGATTTTTTTTCAAAATCTGAAAGAACATTTATTGGACAAATTGATTCTGGTGAAAGCAAATCGATATTAACACTACCTGGAGACAAACTTTCAGCAATTTCAAATGAGTATTGTATAAATGAAATCAGTGCCTTTATAAGTTGTTATGATTTACTTAGTAAATCGTATAAAGATAAAAGTTATGTAAGGAGCGACTATGGTCATTGGAACAAGCTCAGAGTAACAAAAAAAGGATTTTTATTTGAATATGGTTTTTATCAAAAAAGTGCACTAATACCGAGCGAGATTTATTGTGTAATTCTAGACCCAGAAAAAAACGTTCAACAAAGAACATATAAAATTTCGCGCGAAATTAAAGCTGGCGATATTGATAGATTTCATATAATGATTGGATGTTCTAAATCTGCCCAAATTGAGTTGAATTTTCAATTCACTGTTGATAAAGATAACATTATAAAATCTAACGATTTCCAAATTAACATCTGGAATCCATTGAATAGCAAGACTTACGATAGGTATTATACCGATGGAGATGTACTTAAATATGAATTCGAGAAAATGAATCAAAAAAAGGATAAACAGGATGACTTCGAATTATCTCAACTAAAATGGAAAATAGAAAGTTTAAATAACAATAGTACTTTCCCCTTTTACGATAAAAACAAAGAAGATGACGTAGATTGGTGGTAAATAATCAAAAAAACAAACCAGCTGTATACATGATGGTGTTTAAGTATTAGTTATTTAAATTATAAAACGAAAGTAAAACACAAATAATGGTCAGCGTAAAACTCAGAGATCTTTTAAATAAAACTTCCACCTATTTTTAGCAGCTGGCCTTCCAACCTCTTCCCATCCCTATATGAAAAAATGTAAGCAATGCAACACTTCAGAGTTTAAAATTTACCCAAATAGATTATGCCAAAAATGCTTAAGTTACAATAAAGAGTTGTTTCTTTTAGAAAAAGGGGTAAAGCCAACTATAAGTTCCGATGAACTAATTACTGAATATATAATTAAGGAAAAATCTATCAATCAAATTGCTAAGGATAAAAACTTAAAGCCTTTTCAAATTAGAAAACTACTCACAGATTTTTTAATCCCAGTAAAATCTCAAAGTGAATCAAAAGAAAAGAAAATCGACGAGAAGATTTTCAAAAAACTAACTGCAAGAAGTGCATTCTTGCTTGGATATATTTATACAGATGGAGACTTAGTGCTTAATAAAACTACCAAAAAATACTTTCTTCGAGTTTATAGCAAACATAAAACTCAGATAGAAAAAATAAAAAAAATTCTAAAAAGTGATGCCAAAATTCAATATAGAAAGGAGAAAAGCTACAACAATTTCATTCAAGGCGGAGTTTACTTCATACATGTAGGTAATCAAATAATTATCAATGATCTGTTAGATTTTGGGCTTACCCTTACCAAAAATGAAAATGTTACGTTCCCAAAAATACCTAAAAACCTAATTAACCATTTTATTAGAGGCTGCTGGGCTGGAAGTGGAAATGTGACTACATATAATGGTCGGGTATTCTCATCACTAACTATTGGTTCGATTAAATTTATGACCGAAATAGAAAAAACGCTAAACTTAAATGGTCTAAAAATTAGAAACATTTACAAAAATTCACATTCGAAAAAACCTTCATATAAAATCAAGTACGCTCATTCAGAAAGTGAAAAATTATACAACTATTTGTATAAAGGAAAATCCACTTTAACAACGAGTGATAAACAACAAATTATATATACCAAATACTTCAAACGTAAATAAAATTATTCAAGTTAACATAAAAAATACTATACCTTTCAAATAACAATTACTCAGAAAAATCTAATTTCCCCAAAGAGTTTCTCTCTATATGATAGGGATGCCAACTGAATTTACCAATAAAATTAAGCTAACATCATTTCTTAATCTTGATTAAGAAGTTTCTTTTTTCTTCAATCTAACTTTGTGGTAAATAGAAATACAAAAAGAATGGATAAAAAAGTAATTTTAGAATTTAAAGTAAAATCAGAAAAGGTTAAAAAACTAATGGATTTTCTCGAAAAAAATTTAGAGAACGTAAGAACTTTTGAAGGTTGTTCGCAAGTTAAAGTTTATTACAATACAAATGATAAAAAGATGATATTCGATGAAGTCTGGAAGAGTGTTGTACATCATCAAAAATATCTAAATTTCATTACTAAAAATGGCGTTATGGAGGAGCTAGGATCATTTCTTGAGTTTAAACCTGAAATAAAATATTTTGACATTGTCAATTTATAAAATGAAAAAACATTCTATTTTTCCAGTTTAAATCTAACAGATAAAAAATAGCGATTTAGGTGAAAACCTGAATCGTTTTTGTATTTAATTATGTGTATTTCTTTACGAAAGGCTAGTATACATAACTTAACAACCAATAATAATTTAAAATAACTTGTTGTGTTTTTCGGAAGAAAGTTAATCCATTAGGTACTTAAAAGTAAACTTCTTTTGTTTAACTCTGTTTTAGAACGTTGAGTTAAAAATTAAATGCCTCGATACAATTTTTCTTCCTTCTCATCAGAAAAATCACTCGACATGACAATATAATTTTATCTCAAAAAAAATAGAGCCATCTCTTAACGACTCAACACCAAACACTTATACCCAAAAACCACACGCAAAAAACTCGATTTTAATCAGTTAAAGAATAAACTACAATAGCTGCTTTTTATTTTTTTAAGTTAGACTATTAACTAACCTAATGGATTTAACACAGTCGTTAATCATTAATAAGTGATGAAGAAAGCATGTGTTTTATTCGTATAAAAACAAATAGTATGTCAAATACACAATTACCACTAGGTATCAATGCGTGGATATTTTTAAATGAAGATGAACCCGCAGGAACTAATTATAACAGTCCCACAAGCTGTTTTCAATCATTAATTAATTACAAAGTTTACGATTCTATCAACCTTCTTGGTATTGCTTTTTTCGAAGTTGTACATAATTCTAATGGATCTACCATTCAAGTTGGTAACGCAACTCACCCTGGAAATTCGGAAAATCCAAATGACTCTTTGAGTAATCAACAATATTTGGAATATGTTTTAAGAGATGCTCGTGAGGTTAATCCTGATATCAAGTTTTTAGCAACAATGGTATATTCTGGAAATAACACCTTAGCATCTGTTTTTACTCCTGGCGGAAATGCTCAAGACGAAGCCACTGCATTTGCAAATAACTTAGTTACTTACCTAAAAGCAAATGGCATGAATGGCTTAGATGTGGATTGGGAGGGTGATGTATCGGCAAGAATGACACAGACTCAATTTCAAATTTTATTTTCAACTATAAGAAGTGTTTTTGATCAACAATCGGAAAAATTCTATTTAACAATAGCTCCTGCATGGTCTAGTTCAACATACGATTTTCCAACACTTAATAGTGCTTTTGATGTAATTTCACCTCAATTTTATGATGGAACTCCATTATCAAGTTTCTTAAATGTGGGAATGTCTCCTTCTAAAATTGGTTATGGAGCGCAATTTGAACCAGGTAATGCAGTTCCTAATGCAAGTGCACAACAAGTATGGGATACAGTTTCTGCTGGTTTCGATTATCAAGGTAGTCATTACAATTACCAAGACATATTTATGTGGCGTCTCAACTCTGGTAATTTCCAATTTGAGCAAGGACAACTTCTAATTCTTTCGGAACTGGCTTATCCTGAAACCAACAATAGCTTTGATGACTCGGATGTTGTTTTTGCCTCGGGAAGCCCGAACATTAGTCAATTAACAGTAAGATCAGGAGATGTATTAAATGCTGTACAAACTGTAAATACTGGAACGGGAACTTATAACACAGGAACACAACCCCCTGGTACCGATAAAGGTGTATTTACTTTATTACAGCATGGTGGAAACAGCGGTGCAAGTCAAACAGTTAATATTCCTTCTAATGATCCTATTGTTTCAATTTCTGGTTACACAGGTGTTTGGTATGGAACTCCGTGTGTTTTACAGCTAACACTTACTGGGCAAAGTGGAACGACCTATGGTCCTTTCGGTAGTATGGCAGGAGCAACCAGTAAAACCCCATTTACTCAAACAGGACCAAATGGTCAAACGGTTGTTGGTTTTAAAGGATCAACCGTAGGTGTAACATTGGCGGGAGGAGAATACACTAATATCATTGCTAATTTGGATGCAATTTTCTCTATACCAAACTCGGTTCAAGCAAGATCAAAAGCTGCTGAAGCTCATTAATATTTTAAGAAATAGTTACGAAATTTAGAAAAGTCTATTTGTAAAATCATCAAGACTTTTCTATTCTTCGAAAAACCAAACCTTATAATATTATTATAAAAACACTACCGTAAACTCTACATAAATGAGTTTACGGTTTTCGTATTTGAGGCGGTTATACATATTCAATGTTTTTAAGTAATTTCACATTTAAAAATAGGTCGCCATGGACGAACAAATGAAAAAACAATTAGGAATAGAAGAAAACAAACCTGTAGATTGGTTCGAAACACTTTATTCTGAATCTAATGAAAAAGGTAACGGTGTCCCATGGGCAAATATGGCTCCGCATCCTGTATTTCAGTATTGGATAGATAAAAACTTAAATATTGGAACAGGGAAAACCGCTTTAGTTGTCGGTTGTGGTATGGGAGATGATGCCATCGAACTTGAAAAAAATGGTTTTAAAGTTACTGCCTTTGATGTTTCTTCCAGTGCTATAGTCCTTTGTAAAAAGCGTTTTCCAGATTCTAAGGTTACTTTTGTTCAAGCCGACTTGTTAAAAGAAATTCCCGAATGGCATCAAAAATTTGATTTCGTTTTGGAGATTTTTACCATTCAAGCGCTTCCTCCTAAATATGAAGATATTTTAATCAAAAATATTGCTGATTTCGTTGCTCCAAATGGACAACTTCTCGTTGTTACGGAGGTACAAAAATCAGAACGTGACTTTCAAAATGGACCGCCTTGGCTTTTGAATGAGAGCTATATAAAATCATTTGAGTCTCATGAATTAAAACTTATTGAGCATTCTAATTCTTTTGAATCTCATATGTGTGGAGAATTGCATTTGAGTTTGTTTCAGAGATAATTTGGGCTTTCTTTTTATCTTAAAACGACTGTCCTTTTGAATAATATTTTTTACCGAAAGATTTCTCAGTCCTGCCGTCCTTCGAAATGACTCATTTGTCACTTCGAGTGAAATTTGATGCAGTAAAACGAAATGAAATTTTGTATCGAGAAGTTTTTAATAATTCGAACTTTTAACTTGTTCTCGATACGATTTCAATCTCATCACCCTTCGATTAAAATCACTCGAACTGACAGTGTTGTTTTTAATATTGAATTCTTTACATTATCATTTCGACCAAAGGGAGAAATCTCAATAATCAAATGAACATAAAATAGAGGTGAGATTTCTCAATCCTGCCGTCCTTCGAAATGACTTAATTGTCACTTCTGTAAAGGTTAACTAATTCGTTGACAAAATTTTATATTTTGCCATGCGAATAAATACAGATGATTTAACATTGGTTCGAAGTTATTT